>CAYTAG010000170.1:0-7577 GCA_964435625.1 uncultured Halobacteriales archaeon
GGTCGTTACGCGTGCTACCCCCGGCGCGGGCAAAAGGCCGACGATACCGGTGACGCCGCCCGGCCCGATGGCCGGATACGGACCGTCGGCAGATCCGCCGCCGTGCCCGGACATCGACACTGCAAAGTACCGACCCCTCGAACCGTGGGCCATGGCCGACGAACACCACGTCGAGGAACCGGCGGTCACGCCCGACCTGCCCGCCGCCGAGCGGGTCACCGCGCCCCAGAGCGCGTTCTCGACGCGGCAGGTCGCCGTGGGCGTCGTCGTGCTCGTCGTCGGACTGGCGCTCACGTTCGGCCTCGGCGTCGCGCTGGCCTGAATCCCGCCGGAAAGCGGCCGAATCCGCCGGATTCGAAGGGGCGGGTAGCGGTTGGACCGTCCCCCGAAATCGCCGTGGGTAGAAAGGGTTTTGAGTGGCGCAACGTTGCCTGTTGATATGAGCGCGCCTCCAGGTGGCTTCTACTCGGAAGAGCGCTGGGAGAACTGGCTCGAACGGATACGCGACGAGGATCTCGACCCCGAGGACGAGGACTCGGCGCGCCTGCTGTTGAACCTCCAGGACGACGCCGCCATCGCGGTCGCGAAGATTCTCAAGGCCCACGAGTCCGGCGAGGTCGACGACGACGAGGCGATGGACGAACTCGCGGACATCCGCGAGGTCGTGTTGACCGAGGTCGACTTCGAGGACGAGGAGAAGGCGATGCTGATCGACGGCGTCCAGACGAGCCTCGTCCCCGTGTTCGTGGCCGCCGAGGAGTTTCTCACCACCGGACCGGCCGAGGAAGCGACCGCCGAGGAGTACGTCCGGGCGGCCGTCGACGCCGAGGCCGAGGACGACCCCGAGAACGCCCTGGGCTTTTGCGCGCAGGCGGGCACGCTGATCATCGACGGCGCGACCCTGGACGTCAGCGTCGCCGAGGAACTGGAGTACGGCCTCGTCGCCGAGTGGGTCAACGGCCTCGACAGCCTCCAGCGCGCCCTGGAGGACCCCGAGGTCGTCGAGGAAGAGGACGACGAGGAGTGACCGGCGGACGCCGCCCTGGATTCGACGCCCGTCGAAACGCCCATCGACAGAACCTTATACGTGTTCGAACATGAATCCGACAACAATGACGAGTGTCGGAATCGACGGCATCGAGATCTGGACGGGCAACCTGAAACTGGACCTGCCCGGGACGTTCGCGCCCGAGAAGGGCGAGGACCCCGAAAAGTACACGAAGGGGCTCGGTCTGTACGCCAGTTCGTTCCCGGACACCTACGAGGACATCGTGACGATGGCGGCGAACGCGTCGTTGCGGCTGATGGAGCGCAAGGACCTCGAACCCGGGGACGTCGGCCGCATCGACGTCGCCACCGAGAGCGCCTTCGACAACTCCAAGCCCGTCTCGACGTACGTGGCGGGCTGTCTGGAGGAGGTCTACGGGAACGACTTCCACCACGCGAACAAGGGCGAACGGAAGTTCGCCTGCATCGCGGGCACCCAGAGCCTCAACGACGCGTACAACTGGATCGCCTCCGAGCGCAACCGCGGGCGGAAGGCGCTGGTCATCGCCACGGACACGGCGCTTTACGCGCGTGGTGACGCCGGCGAGGCGACCCAGGGCGCGGGCGCCGTGGCGATGCTGGTCGACGAGGATCCCGACCTCGTCGAGTTCTCCGCCGCGCAGGGCTACGGCAGCGCCGACGAGACGGACTTCCTCAAGCCCAACCAGCAGTTCCCCAGCGTCGACGGCAAGCGCTCGGTACAGGTGTACCTCGCGCGTATGCGCGAGGCCATGGAGGACTTCGCGGCCGCCGGCGGCGACACCCACCCGGACAACTTCGCGTACATCCCCTTCCACACGCCGTTCCCGGGGATGGTCCGCAAGGCCGCCGCCCTGGGGTACCGACACGCCCTCCGGGACACCGACGTCGAGGCCGAACTGGCCGACGAGATCGGCCGCCAGCCCCGCCCGGAGGCGTTCGACGACCAGGAGGAGTACCTCGACGCCATCAAGGAGTACACCGACGCCCTGACCGGGACCGACCACTACCAGGAGTGGTACGAGCGGACCGTCAATCCGACGCTCGGCATCTCCCGGGAGGTCGGCAACTGGTACACCGCGTCGGTCCACCTGGCGCGCGCGTCCGCGTTGCGGTCGGCGCTGAACGGGGGGATCGACGTCACCGGCGAGCGGTTGCTCGTCGGCTCCTACGGCAGCGGCGCGCAGGCCGAGATCCACGCCGAGACCGTCCAGCCGGGCTGGCGCGAGGAGGTCGAACGACTGAACGTCGACGAACAGCTCGACGAGCGCTACGAACTTTCCTGGGCGGAGTACGAGAAGGTCCACGACGCCCACAACCACGACGTCGACAGCGACGTCGAGCCGTTCACGGCCCCCGCCGGCGAGTTCGTCTTCGACGGCTGGGGCCGGATGGGCGAACGGCAGTACCGGTACGTGGAGTAACTCGGAACGCCGGTCCGCGGCCGCCGCGGTCGTTGGGACGTGACCGTCGTACTGATCGCGCCGGCGGACTCCCGTTCGCGGTACCTCTTGCCGCGTCGACCGCGATGGCACGGATGCCTCGTTCGGTAGCGTGGCGGTGGCGCTTTTCGTCGGGCCGCCGCCGGAACGTTCGTCGACCCCCACCAGTCGTGTGCAGTTCGACGGTCCCAACAGCTAGTTGGACGAGCGAGATCCGTTTTTACCAGTTTGATTTCCTATATAATAATGTTGGAATACAAAGAGTTATATGATTGCAGTACGAACATTATATTGGATCGACATGACCGAAGACTCCCCCAGTAGACGAGCAGTGCTGAAGAAAGGTACCGCCGGTCTCGCCGGCGTCGCTGGCGTGATCGGAATGACCGGTAGCGCGAGCGCGCTGACGGTGAACGGCGACGGTGCCCACGGGTTGGACGGGTTCCCGCCGGAAGCCCTCTTCGAGTTCGACTACGACTACGTCGAGTGCAAGGTCGAACGCGTGTTCGTCGAGGCAGGAACGCCGATGCCGGGTCCGATCGGCCAGGTTCCGGCCGACCTGTACTTCGAGATGGACATGATCAGCGAGGTCATCGATTCGGTCGACGTCGACCTCGGCGAGGTGACGTACAACGAGGGCCTGGGAGGCAGCATGTACTCGAAGACGGTCCTCGAACCGGCGGGCAACCCGGACGCGGCCGCCGTGATCGAGGAGGACGTGCCGTTCGGGGCGTACGCCGAAGACAACGTCCTCGGGCTCCTGAACGACGGCGAGGAAGGAGACGACTACTTCGAGACCAACGTCGAGTACGACCCCGACGCGTCGCGGGACAACCCCCTCGGCGTGAACCAGTACGACCTCTACGGTGGGGCGATCACGTTCGGCGGCTGGTTGACCCGCGGCGACAACGTCATCGTCGGCCTGTAAGAACGGCCTCGACGATCTCGTTTTTGGCGCGGTGTATCCATTGAGGAGCAACCGTGCGATTCCGCGTCCGGGGACCACCTGCGCTCGATCACCGACGTACCCGGGGCGTGACACCGTAGAGCTTATGGAAAAATCATTATGATATACTACCCGAAATACTCAAGTGAAATGAATTGAATAATATACTAGTTGCAGGTAACAAGAGGACGATGAAACGATGAGCTGCCCAGTTCACAACGCGGACGACGGCACCGAAACGGACGACGACCAAAGCGGAACCGACGGGGGAATCGATCGCCGGGACTTCGTGCGGTCGGCGCTGGTGATCGGTGGCACCAGCGCCATCAGCGGCCTCGGGAGCATCGCCGGCATCACGCCGACCGTGAAAGCCGCCGGGCAAGAACCGATCACCGCCACCGAACGGCTGAACCGCCAGCACGCCTGGGACGCCTACGAACCGGTGGCCGCGTCGGGCAACACGGCCCCACCGACGAACTCGCTTTTCCTCATGCTGGACTACCAGTCCTCGGGCACCCCGGACTGGGACGAGCGCGTCGAGGTCGAGCAGGCCCTGAACGAGATCGAGCAAAACTTCGCCTGGGGTCCCAGCGGGGTGCTGTTCACCATCGCCTACTCCGCCTCGTACTTCGACCGGTACGACGAGGACCCGCCGGAGGGGGCCGCGCCGCACTCGGCCGACACGGTCGTCCAGACGGCCGAGGACCTGACGGACCTGGCGGACACCAACGACGACGTCACTCCGGACGAATACGACGTCGTGCTGTTGCTCGCGAGCGATAACGCGGCCAACCTCCTCGCGGTCGAGGACGCGCTGTGGGGCGGCGGCGACCTCTCGTTCGACGCGACCTTCGAGGGCATCTTCCAGAAGCCCCAGGACTGGCCCGACCGGCGGGTCGGGTTCTCGGGAGGGGAGTTCCAGGATCGCCAACCCGAGTACGAAAGCGAGATCCTCGACGGCAACACGGACATCCCGGACAAGGCGCCCCTCTCGATGGGCTTCATCGCCGGGTTCGGCCAGAGCATCCCCCGCGAGAACAACGTGACGCTGAAGCAGGGCCAGCGGTTCCCCAACCGGAACCTGAGCGCCTCGGAGGTCCCCGACCTGCCGTACGTCGGCGAGGTCGGCGAGCGCGATCCGGGCGTGTTCGCCGAGGGGACGCTCAAGCACGTCTCGCACGTCGAACTCGACCTCCCGAAGTGGTACGGCGAAGACAGCGACCGGCGGCGCCACCAGATGTACAGTCCGTACCACGACGAGGACGAGACGAACGCGATGGGCGGCGACAGACCCGGTTCGGGACTCGTCGACGCGGACGCCGACGACCCGAACGAGGTCGGCCCGGACGACGACGATTACTCCGTCCTCGAGTACGCCGAGCGGACCGAGGACACCGCGAGCGGCGACATCGCGGACGGCGACGTCGAACCCGAGACCGACGTGCCGCTCGTGGGCCACTCCCAGAAGGTCGCACGCGCGCGCTACGACATCGACGGCGACGGCGACCCCGAACAGACGGTGCTGCGGCGCGACTGGGACACCATCGCGCCGAACAGCGACGACGCCAGCGGGTACATGTTCAACGTCCCGATGCGGTTCAACGAGAGCGTCTACAGCATGTTCGACGCCAACTACAACGTCGGGTTCACGTCGCTGGACGGCCGCATCGACCACGACTCCGTCGACACTAACGGGATCGCCGAACGCAACGGCATCGCCCCGTTCATGAACGCGACCCACCGGTCCCACTGGCTCGTCCCGCCGATCTCGGTCC
Source organism: uncultured Halobacteriales archaeon (assembly GCA_964435625.1). Classification (GTDB taxonomy): domain Archaea; phylum Halobacteriota; class Halobacteria; order Halobacteriales; family PXRE01; genus PXRE01. Next base: position 5,190 of record CAYTAG010000170.1, read on the forward strand.
GGGCGCTGCCCTATCCCCGCGCCGACCAGGCGACGATGTCGGCCACGGGGATCCTCGGCACGTTCACCGTCGAGGTGAGCGACTTCGACACCGGCGGCGGTACGCTCGATCCCGACACGGTCCGGTTCGGGTCGGTGGAGGAAGTGAACCAGGCCCGCGGTGTCGAACCCGAAACGGTCCTGCAACTCGGTAGTACGGCCAGCTTCACGTTCCTGCTGGACGACATCGACGCGTCGTACGGCGACACGGTGAAACTGTTCGCCAAGAAGGAGGACTCCCGGGAACCGGTCGTCGCAACGACGACGCTGTAGCGTTCACGGCACGCCGTCGAGGCGCTCCAGCAGCGCGTCGGAGCCGGTTTCACAGACCGCGAGCGAGAAGTCGTCGACGCGGGCCAGCGAGGGGGCGTGCTCCCAGAGTTCCTCGCGGTCGATGCCGTGGAGGACGACGGCGCTCGGCGTCGGGTTGACGACCCGCATCGCCACCAGCGGGGACTCGCCCCTGGTGACCTCCGAGAACACCAGCGCACGGTTGGTCGAGTTGCCGTACAGCCGGTAGAACTCCTCGCCGGAGAGCCGCTTGATGGCCGCGACGCTGTTGATGACGGTGTGGCCCGTGACGGTGTCGCGGTCGCCGCCGACCAGTTCCTCGGCGTCGATGGCGTCGTAGAACCGTTCCAGCCGGACGGCGGCGGGGTACTCACGGAGGTCGAGCACCACGTCGCTCTCGAACCCCGCCGAGATGACGCGGGCGTACTGGCGCAGGCGCGCTCCGCCGCGGCGCTCGTCGATGTCCAGCAACGCGGTCACGAGGCGGTCGACCAGGCCGATGCCGGGGCTAGCCCGGCGGCCGCTCTCGTAGTCGCTGACGACCGACGACGAGACGTCGAGTTCGGCCGCCAGTTCCGTCTGGGAGACGTCGAAGTCCGTCCGCCACTTGCGGATCGTCGCCCCGGGGTCGTCGCTGAGGGTGATCTCGCCGGCGATGCGCCTGGCGAGGTCCTCGCGGGGCGACTCTTCGTCGCTCATGTCGACTGCCAGTCACCCGCGGGGCAAAAGGCTATCGAAACCCTTGATCGACGAACGTCGAACCAGGGGGCGCGGGTCCCGATCCGGCGCGGTCCGTCACGTTTGTCCCCGGGGTCCGCCAAGGGTGGCCATGGACGTCCGACCGTACGATCCGGACGTGGGAGGCGACGCCGACGCGCTCTGGGACTGCAAACGGGCGTTCGAGCGCGAACTCGGCGGGACCGGCGACGAGAGCAAACGGGACGCCTACGAGGGCAAACTCACCGACGAGTACCGGGAGCGGTACCTCGACTGGGTCCGGCGGTGCGTCGCCGACGACCCGCGTAGCGTCACGGTCGCTGCACTCCCGCCGAGCGCCTGCGGTGGTACAACGGTGTTCGCCGGGTACGTCTTCGTGCTCCCCGAACGGTTGGCGATGATCTGGGACGCCGCCGTCCTCAACGAGATCTACGTCCGGCCGGACCACCGTGACACCGGACTGGCCGACCGGTTGATGGACGCCGCGGTCGAATTCGCCCGCGACCAGGACCTCCCGCTGGACCGGCTGGTGCTGGACGTCGACCGCGGGAACGACCGCGCCCGCGCGTTCTACGAGCGACGCGGCTTCGAGCACTGGGGCGAGATGGTCGCCCGGGAGCTATGAGTCCACGAATTCGACCGCGAGGTCCTCCGGCCGGTTGGCGCGGTACTCCTCGCGGCTGACGGTGTAGCGCACCTGATCGACCGGGCCGTCCTCGCTCGCGAGGGCGTTCCGGAGCCGGCCCTCCCTGCGCCCGCCGAAGCGGTCGACGTACTTCTCGATGGCTCGCCTGCTCTCGTCGTTCCCCGGGTGGTGGCACACGGTGACGACGTCCAGGTCGAGGCGGTCGAACGCCAGCGCGAACAGGGCAGCGGCGCGCTCGCCGGAGTACCCCCGGCCCCAGAACGGCTTGCGGAGCCACAGCCCCAGCGTGCCGAGTTGCCGGTCCCAGTCAAGTCCGAGCCCGGTCTGGCCGGCGAACGGGCCGTACCCGTCGTCCGGGACGGCCCGCGGGCGGACGTCGGGGTGGGGGTCCTTCGGCCGGACGAGGTAGTCCGCCGACTCGCGCTCGTCCCACCGGTCCTCGCACCGTTCGAGGAACTCGACGCTCTCGTCGGGGTGGTCGTGGGGGCTCCAGGGGACGTACTCGGTCACCTCCTCGATGCCCGGGTCCGACGAGCACACCCGGTAGTACGCCGCGACGTCGAGGTTCTCCCGGCAGAGTCGCTCCAGCCGGAGTCGCTCGGTTTCGACGGCGTCGGGGAACAGTTCCGTCATCGTAGCGAACGATTCCGGCGCGCGACGTTAACGGTTCGGGGGGTTCGTGACGCCCTGTCACGC
>CAYTAG010000171.1:0-7526 GCA_964435625.1 uncultured Halobacteriales archaeon
CATGCCCCGGACGATGGAGGTCAAGTGCACGAACGCCGACTGCGAGCTGGACATGTTCGAGAACCACTACACCTACGAGGTGCCCGAGGACCACGGCGTCGCCGACCTCGTCTGTCCGTACTGCCGGGAGGCCGACCTGGAGGAGATCGTCGTATGATCCGCGAGGTAGGCAGGTCGGTCGGTCGCTCGGTGATGGAGCGGGCCGGCCGCGTCTGGAGCCAGTTCCAGGAGGCCTCGGACCTCACGGCGGACCTGCTGGAGAGCGACGACTCCTACCTGCTCGTCTTCGACGTTCCCGGGGCCGCCCCGACCGACGTCCAGGTGCGGTACGTCGACGGGGCCGTGCTCGTCCGGGTCGACCGCTTCCGGGACTTCTACGAGGGGTACGAGATGCGCTTCCCCGGTCGGGGGATGGCGCTGGACGGCCAGGTCGACCTGCCCGAGGACGCCGTCGTCCAGCCAGACGCCGCGAAGGCGACCCTCCGGGAGAACGGCACCCTCGAAATCAGGCTCCCGAAGGGGGTCCACGACGAGGCGCCCGAGGACCCCCACGTCGAACCGGGGGGCGCGGTCGAGTCGGGCGACGGGGCGACGAACGACGCCGGCTGATCGGCCTCCTCCTTCGTCCGACCTCCTGGCGCCGCTTTTCGCGACGTTCGGCCTCGACGAACCCGAACGCTGACGAGCGCCTGCGAACGTGATCGGGTACCGGGAACGCACCGAACGAGCGACCGAGCGTAGCGAGGAAGCGAGCGAGGCGTGCAACGAGGGTCCCGCGAGCACCGCGAGCGGGAGCCAGCGAGAACTTCGCTCTCGCGCTGCGCGCGACCGAAGCCGTCCGGGGCTTTCGACGTAGTGGCAGCCAAAGCGCCAACGAGGAGTGACCAAAGCCTGCGGGATAACCCCGATGACTCACGCCTCCTCGACCGCCATCCCCTCGACGATCTCGAACTCCTCGTCGCCGTCGAACCGCGCGGGGTCGAAGCCGTCGATCCCGTCGCCGCCGAGGATCCGGCCGGCCACGGCCTCCGCGAGCGCGGGCGAGCGCATGAACCCGTGGCCCTGCCACCCGGCGGCCACGTAGAGGCCGTCGACCAGTTCCCCGAGCAGCGGATTCCGGTCCGGGGTCGCCACGCAGAGGCCGGCCCAGGCCCGGTCGACATCCAGGTCGATCCCGGTCCGGTGGGCCAGACCGTCGCCCACCTCCCGGACGAACCAGTCGTCGCCGTCGCGTTCCCAGTCGTCGGGGTCGGCCTCGACCGGTTCCGTCCCGTCGCCGGCCAGGACGCCGGCGGGGTGCGGCCGGAGGTAAAACCCGCCCGTGGCGTCGTAGCACATCGGTCCTTCGTAAGCGGGGCCACCGGCCAACGCCTGCACGCGGTAGGGCTTCAGCGGAACCTGGACCCCGGCCTCCGCGAGCAACGCCGCGGTGTGGGCGCCGGCGGCGACCAGCACGGCGTCGTACTCGATGGACTGCCCCTCCTCCGGGGTAGTTACACTTCTCGCGTGCGCGCGACCGTCGGCGTCGGCAGCGAGCACCCGCGGGGGGTCGGTCCGGACCTGCGCGTGGACGCCGGTCCGGACGTCGACGCCGGCCGCGCGGGCGCGGTCGGCCATCGCACGGACGTAGCTACCGGGGTCGGCGTACCCCGCGCCGGCCGCGACGCCGGCGACGGCGACGTCGTCGGCCCGGAGGGCGGGGAATCGCTCGCCGAGTTCGTCGCCGTCCAGCAGTTCGACGTCGAGGCCGTGCTCGCGCATCCGGGGGACCTGCTCGCGGACGGCCGCGGCGCACTTTTCGTCGCCCCCGCGGGCCAGCCAGACGTACGGGCACGACGTGAACTCGAAGTCCCCCTCGCCGGCGACCTCGCGGAAGCGCTCCAGCGCGCGGCGGCCGATCCGGGCGTCCCGACGGTCGGCGTAGGCGTCGTAGAGGACGCCCGCGGCCCGGCCGCTGGCGCCCGCCGCGACCTGCTCGCGCTCGTAGAGGGTCACGTCGACCCCTTCTCGGGCGAGGTCGTGGGCGGCGGTGACGCCGACGGCACCGCCGCCGACGACGGCGACGTTCATCGTGGCGACCTCCGGGCGCTCATCTGTGCTCCGGCGGCAACAGCGCCTCGAAGTCCCGTTCGGCCAGCCAGTCGACCAGCGCGTCGAGTTCCGAACTCGCCCGCTCGAACAGCCGTTCGCCGGCCTCGGGCGAGGCCTGGGTCGGATCGCCGACGGCCCCCGAGTCCGAGAAGTCCAGGGTGTCGAAGCCGACGTTCGCGCCGTGGACCCGCCGGCCCCAGGCGTCGCTGGCGCCGGCGGCGGCCTCGTCCAGGGCGTCCGACCGGACCAGGTCCTCGGCGACGTGCCACAGGAGGCTGGTTTCGGCGGCGTCGGCGTGGCCGCCGCCTTCCTCGAACAGTTCGTCTGGCAGATTGCCGACGGCCTCCCACCAGTTCCAGGGCGCGGCGAAAGCGGTCTCGTCCTGGCGGAGCGAGCGGGCGGCCCGACGCAGTGCTGCGGTGTTACCGCCGTGACCGTTGACGACGACCGCCTTGCGGACGCCGTGGCTCGCGGCCGACGAGAGGGTCTCCGCGACGAACCGTTCGAACGTCCGGTCGGTCACCCACAGCGTGCCGTGGAACTGGCGGTGGTGCTCGCTGACGCCGACCGGGAGCGTCGGCAGGACGACGGCGTCCTCGCGGTCGAGCGAGCGGGCCAGCGCCTCGGCGGCCACGTGGTCCATCCCCAGCGGGAGCGCCGGGCCGTGCTGTTCGGTGCTGCCGGTCGGGAAGAGCACGACTTCGGCGTCCGCGAGCGCCTCGGCCGCCGTGGTGGTCGTGTGCTCGGCCAGGTGCATGTCCGGGGATGCGACGGCCCGGAAGTTAAGGGAGGGGGTCCCGGTGAACTGGCCGGGTCAGCGAAGGAACTCCTCGATGCCGCGGGCGGGGTAGCCGACGACGTAGTCGGCGCCGGCGTCCTTCAGGGCGCCGACGTGGTCCCGGACGTCCCCGGCCGTCCCGGCCAGCGCGTAGTCGGCGGTGGCCTCCAGCAGTACCTCGCGGGCGCGTCCGGTCGCCGCGGCGTCGGTGGCCGCGTCGTCCGGCAGCGCCCGCGCGACGGGGCCGCGCCGGGCGACGTAGTCGCCGACGGCGTCCAGGAGGTCGTCCTCGTCGTCGGTCAGCACCGTCGGCGCGTACACCGCCAGGTCGCCGTCGAAGCCTGCGGCCCGGAGTGCGCGACACTCCGACCCGGTCCCCGGCGACAGCAACTCGAACTGGGCGTTGCCCGTCGCCAGGGCGATGCGCTCGACGCTCTCGGAACCGACCCAGGCGTCCGGGTCGCGTCGCGCGGCCGCGCCGAGTCGCGGCGCGACGGCCCGGGACCGCTCCTCGTCGCTCAGGTAAGCGGGATGTCCGGCTACGATGACCCTGCCGACGCCGTCCGGGAGGCCGGCCAGGAGGCCGTCGTCGCCCAGCGGGTCGAAGCCCTCGGCCCGGACGGGCGTGGTGACCCTGACGGCGGTAGCGGCGCCGAGGTCGGAGAGGGTTGCCTCGTCGGGCAGGTGCTCCGGCCCCTCCCAGTCGACGATCAGTCGGTCGAACGGCAACTCGCTGGCGCGGGCGAGGTCGCACTCGGTCGGCTTCAGGGCGGCGGCGTCCAGGCCGGTCGCCACGACGGAGCCGTCGCTGGTCAACATCGTCGACCACCCCGGCGACGAACTGTACTCAGAATGGTGCTACGTCCGTTGCGGAACGCGATCCATCGTCTCTGCGACCATGCACGCTCCCGTTTCGCGGCCCGGACAAAAAGGTTGTCGTTCGGGGCAACGGCCGGCCGGCCCCGCGGAGCGCCACCGCGGGCGCGGACGGGCCGAATTATCGCCAACTTTTTTATGGCCCCTTCATAAGAGCCACACGATTCGCGGAGACGACGCCGCGATCTGCACAGCCCAACGGGGGTTCCACCATGACAAAAGACAAGTTCGAGAAACTTACGGAGATCAACCGGCGGCGGTTGATGAAGGGTATCGCTGGCGTGAGCGCCGCATCGATGGCCGGCTGTATCGATCAGTTCGGCGGTAGCGAGGGCGGCACGCTGAACATGGCGCAGTCGAAAAGCCCCGTCGAGTTCGACCCCGTCGTCCTGAACGACGTTCCCTCGGCGGAGATCGCCCAGTTCATCTACCACGGCCTGTACGAGTACGACGAGACCACGGGCCACGTCCCCGCGCTGGCGACGGACATGCCCGAGGTCAACGACGCCCAGGACGAGTACGTCGTGGAGATCGACGGCGACGCACAGTTCCACGACGGCGAACCCGTCACGGCCGAGGACGTCAAGCACTCCTTCCTGGCGCCGGTCCAGGAGGGGACGGACAACGCCAACGAGGTGTCGATGATCGACTCCATCGACACCGTCGACGAGCAGACGGTGCGGTTCAATCTCCAGTACCCGTACGCGCCGTTCACGTACACGCTGCACCGGAACATCGTCCCGAAGCACCTCCGGGGGTCCGAATCCGACCGCGAGGAGTTCAGCACCGAGAACCCGGTCGGCGCCGGGCCGTTCGAGTTCGTCGACTGGACGGAGGGCGACTTCGTCGAGATCGAGAGCTGGGGCGACTACTGGGGCGACACCCAGCCCAACCTGCAGACCATCGAGTTCACGCCCGTCGAGGAGGGAACCACGCGGATCACCACCCTCCGGAACGGCGACAACGACGTCATCAAGGGCATCCCGCCGGACCTCTGGAGCGAGGTCGAGGGGATGGACGAGGCCTCCATCGAGCAGGTCGCCGGCGTCGGGTACTTCTACCTGGCGTTCAACTGCAACGACGGGCCGACGACCGACCCGCAGGTCCGGCAGGCCATCGACCACGTGTTCGACATGGACCAGGCGGTTTCGAGCTTCGTCGAGCCGACCGGCGTCCGCCAGTACAGCCCCTACCCGCAGGTCATCATCGACGAGTGGGACTTCCCCGCCGACGACTGGGCGGAGTACCACAACGAGAAGGACATCGAGCAGGCCCAGCAGCTGTTCGACGAGGCCGGCGTCTCCCAGGACTACAGCTGGCGGATCATCGTCCCGCCGGACGACAAGCGCGAACAGATCGGCGTGACCGTCGCCAACGGGCTCGAGGAGGCGGGCTTCTCGAACACGGAGGTCCAGCGGCTGGACTGGGGTGCGTTCCTCAACCAGTACATCTCCGGTAACTCGGACGACTACAACATGTACACGCTCGGGTGGTCCGGCGTCCCGGACCCGGACTCGTTCGCGTACTTCCTGCTGTCGGGCGCCGACGACGTGGCCGGGGTCACGGATGGAACCTTCTGGGGCGTCGAAAGCGACACGGGCGTCGAGGCTTCGGACAAGTTCATCCAGGCGCGCGAAGAGGGCAACTACGAGACGCGCCGCGAACTCTACATCGAGGGCACCGAACTCGTGATGGAGGAGAAGCCGCACATCCCGGCGTACAACCTCAAGAACAGCTTCGGCGTCAGCAGCAACGTCAGCGACTTCGCCGCGCACTCGACGGACCAGTTCCACCTGGTCAGCGATCACAACAACGTGTCGCTGGACGGGTAGACCGGTCGTCAACCCGGTTTTCGCTTTTTTCGCCCGCCGAGCGGCGCCTCGCGGGTCCGTCGGCGCCGGCTGAACCGCATCGCTTATCATCAACGAACCCGCATCACCAGTAACTGCGCTTCCGTAGTCGGTTCCACCGGGAGGCACGACTCATGGGAATCGGGCGATACACGCTCAGGCGCATCCTCCAGACGATACCGGTACTCATCGGTATCGCGACGATAACGTTCTTCCTGACCGACGCGATTCCGGGCGATCCCGTCCAGATCATGCTCGGGGCGTCCCCGAGCGCTCGGGACATCGAACTCGTCAGGGCGAAGTACGGCCTCGATCAGCCGCTGTGGATCCGGTACCTCAACTACCTGGCCGACGTGTCGCCGATCTGGCTGTGGCCGACGTCGGCGTTCCCGTTCGTCGAACTCCAGACCGGCGTCGACATGGGCCGGAGCATCTACTACGGCGTGCCGGTCACCCAGAAGATCATGGAGCGGCTCCCCGTGACGATGCTCCTGGTCGCCTCGGCGTTCGTGTTCGCCATCGCGACGGCGATCCCGCTGGGGGTCATCTCGGCGAAGCGGCGCAACAAGCCCACCGACCACGTCGCCAGGGTCGTCTCGCTGATCGGCGTCTCGACCCCGAGCTTCTGGATCGGGCTGGTGCTGATCATCGTGTTCTCGTATCATCTGGACGTCCTGCCGGCAACGGGGCTGATAGTCCCCTGGGCGAACCCGGCGGCGGTGTCCGGGGCGGAAAACCGGATACACGTACTCATACTGTCGTTCATCCACCTCATCATGCCGACGATCACGCTGGGGACCCTCCAGATGGCGGCGATCACCAGGATCGAGCGGTCGTCCATGCTGGAGAACCTCTCGGAGGAGTACGTCCGGCTGGCGCGGGCCTACGGCGTCCGCGAGCGGACGATCCTCCGCAAGCACGCGTTCCGCCCGGCGCAGTTGCCGATCATCACCATCATCGGGCTGAACCTCACCGCGGCGCTGGGCGGGTCGGTCCTGACGGAGGTGGTCTTCAACATCAACGGCATGGGCCGGCTCATCATCACGGCCATCAACAACCAGGACTACCCGCTGGTGATGGGCACGACCATCTACTACGGGCTGGTGTTCGTGATCGGGGTCATCGTCACGGACATCTCGTACGCGTACATCGATCCGCGCGTGTCCTACGGGGAGGCTGAAGCATAATGGCACAGCGAGACACCGAACAGAGCTTCGACGACAGCGGCGGGGGCGTCGCCGAGGAAGAGATCGAGAGCCGCGTCGGGCTCAGGTACACGCTCTCGCAGGTCAGGCGCGACCCGACGGCGATGTTCGGGCTGTACGTGGTCGGGTTCATGACTGCCATCGCCATCTTCGCGGCGTTCGACCACTACGTGCTGGACTACTGGTTCGCGGAGACGTTCTGGATGCACCCCAACCGGGACCCCTCGAACATCCAGCGGCTGCTCCCGCCGGCCTGGTCGGAGAACACCTTCGGCACCGGGACCTGGCAGCATCCGCTTGGCACCGACCACCGTGGCCGGGACATCCTCGTGCGGCTGTTCTACGGGACCCGGATCGCCATCTCGGTCGGGTTCCTCTCGACCGCCATCGGGATGGTCGGCGGAACCATCGTCGGCGCCGTGTCGGGCTACTACGGCGAGTGGATCGACGACGTCCTGATGCGCGCCGTCGAGACGCTGTACGCGATCCCCTTCCTCGTGCTGGTCATCGCCTTCATGGCCGCGTTCGGCCGGGAACTGGTCTACGCGATGATCGGCGTCGGCATCGTCCAGATCCCGACGTTCGCGCGGCTGATCCGCTCTCGGGTGGTCAGCGTCCGCGAGGAGGACTACATCGAGGCCGCCCGTGCGGCCGGCGTGCGGGACAGCCGCATCATCCTGCGGCACGTCATCCCCAACAGCTTCGCGCCGGTGCTGGTCCAGGCGA
>CAYTAG010000172.1:0-5977 GCA_964435625.1 uncultured Halobacteriales archaeon
CATCCCCCACAACCGCAGAGGGTCGCGCATCCCCCACAACCGCAGAGGGTCGCGCATCCCCCACAACCGCAGAGGGTCGCGCATCCCGGACGGCCGCAGGGGCGGCGCCCGACACTTGCTCTCGTCGATCCGGTGGCGCACAAAACTTATGTCGCCGGTGTGCCGAGGTTCGCCCGATGAGCCCCTCCCGGCGGATCGCCATCCGGCTGTCCGGCGCGGCGCTCGCGACGACGCTGGCCGGCTGTTCGGTCTCGACGTTGCTCGGCGAGGACGTCAGGTACTCGATCATGAGCCGGCCGCGGGGCGGGACCACGCTCGAAGACCTCTTCGCCTGGGAGCCGTCGGGCGGGCAACTCCACGTCCGGGAGCACGGCGAGGACCTCGCCGCGGAACTGCTCGAAACGGGGCGGCTGGTGACCGAAGCCCAGCCAATCGGCCCCTACGACCCGGACGGCCAGCCCCCGCCGGCGTACGCCGAACACGACGGAGCCTACTACCGGGTCCGCGTGACCGACGTCGAGGACGTCTCGCTCGACCGCTGGGAGTTCTGGTTCGAGCCGGTCGAGGGGGCGCCCGCGGGCGTCGACCCGGTCGAGGAGCCGACCGAGGGGCGCTCGGCGCTCGATTCGGCGATCATCGAACGGGCAATCGGCGACGCAATCGGGGCGGTCGTCGCCGACGAGGACCCCGGGGCCGCCCCCCACGGAGAGCGCGGCGTCGTCTTCTTCGACCCCCTCGACCCCGACGACAGCGACCTCGTCCCCGAGCCGCCGTTCGAGTACGTCCGGGTCGATCCCGACACGGAGTTCCTCGACGAGGCGCAAACCCTGCGCGCACACGCCGACGCGGGGACGGTCGACGCGCGACGGTACGTCCACGAAACCGAACGGGTCGCGGACTCCCGGGAGCGATTGCGGGCGATCCTTGCCGACCACGTCGACGCCAGCTTCGCCCGCGGGGGCGAGGGCGTCGACGTCGTCGCCTCGATCACCGACGGCGGAAGCTACAGCGAACGGGCGCCCCTCTCGGAGTCGTTCGAGCGCCTGCTCGACCGGCTCGGGAGCGACGATCCGTCGGCGCCGGCGCAGGGCGCCGACGCCAGGACCTGGCGACGGAGCTTCGAGTTCGCCGGGGACTACTACCACGCGACGGTCCGTGCCAGAAGCGGGTGAGCGCGGCCCATCCCGGGGGCGTGGACCGCCACTCCCTGCTTACTTCTCGTATAGCTGGTTGACCAGCGCGTGCGCGTAGCCGTGGCCCCAGGCCAGGCAGTTCGCGGTGAGTTCGTCGAGGTCGTTCCGGTCGCTGCTGCTGGACCAGTCGGCGGGGTTGGTCCCGTTGTCCAGCATGAGGTGGAACACCTCGTAGGAGTAGTCGTTGCTCTTCTCGGCGCAGTTCTGGACGACGCTGACGGGGTCGCTGTTGTAGACGTAGATGCCGTCGTAGTCGTCGAGGAACTCCTTGCCCGAGGTGAGGTTCCGCGAGACGTAGTTCTCGTACCCGTAGTGTTCGTCCGTGTACGGGTCGATCACGGCACAGCCGTCCCAGTCACAGTGGAGACCGAGGTTCGCCTGCTCGATCCCCATGCCGCTGTGGAGGGGGACGGACACGTCCTGCACGTAGTGCAGGGCCCGACCGAGGTGCTCGCGCCGGATGTAGTAGTCGTTTTGCTGGGCCAGGTCCATCTCGTGCTCGCAGTACCACGGGGCCGCGCCGATCCCGTTGAACTCGATGGAGACGCCGGACATCTCGTAGGAGTAGTAGTTGGGATCGTAGTAGTGGCCGTAGTGGTGGGCGAACTCGTCGAGACCCTGCTCGATCTTGTCCTTGACCCAGTTCGGCATGGCCCACGAGCCCGGGAAGACGTCCGCCGAACAGCCGTCGCAGGGTTCGTCGTCCGGGTCGTCGGAGTGGGAGGCGACGTCCTCGACCTGGTAGTCGTACATGTCGAACATGTCGCAGGTCTTCTCGGACATGTCGAGGTGGTTCGAGCCGTTCCACTGGGCGGAGACGTCGTCGCTCTCGCTGGCGTAGCCGCGACGGACGGCCCTGGCGGCGGCGGTGAACGCCTCGTCTTCGTCGTCGTCGGCCGTGCCCCTCGCCCGGTTGGCCGCCAGCGAGAAGACGGTGTCGTTGCCGTCGCGACGCCGCGTCACCGGGTACGTCCGCCAGGCGTCCTTGAGGAACGCCCGGACGTCGTCCTTCCGGCGGTCGGGTTCGTCGGAGGCGTCGACGAGTTCGAGCAGGCGGTCCTTGCCGACGGTCAACAGGTAGTAGTACGGCGTGATGCCCCGGACCGAGTCGTCGACCCGCATCGTCCCCCGGTCGGGATAGGGGAGTTCGCCCTCGACCGTCTCGCCCTCGTCGGCGGCGGCCACCTGGCCGGCGGTCCCGGCGGCGACCCCGAGACAGACGCCGGTGGTCGCTTTCAGCAGCCGTCGTCGACCGAACGCGTTCGATGCACCGTTGTCGTTGGTACCTCTGACCACCTCACGAAGGTTAATCCCCTGAACCATAAATTTAATTAATAGAATTTCGATATATTTAGCCGGAGGACGTCGACGGGCGACGTGGGCCGGTGCTCGTCGGTCCGAGCGCGTCGGGGGCCGCCAGGGCGCGCTGGCAGGCCGGGTCGTGGCCACCGGGGCGCCGTTGGACACACTCATAGGGGTTCGCTCCGTACCGGTCACGAACGGCGCTGGAGCCGACCAAGATGACCGACGCGACCGACATCCGCCAGCTCGACGAGGACACGGTATCGCGCATCGCCGCCGGGGAGGTGATCGAGCGGCCGGCCTCCGTCGTGAAGGAACTGATCGAGAACAGCCTCGACGCCGACGCCGACCGCGTCGAGGTCGCCGTCGAGCGCGGCGGCAAGGACCTCGTGCGCGTCCGCGACGACGGCGTCGGTATGACCGACGAGGCCGTCCGGACGGCCGTCCGCCAGCACACCACCTCGAAGATCCGCGACGCCGGGGACCTGGACGGCGTCGCCACCCTGGGCTTCCGGGGGGAGGCCCTGCACACCATCGGCGCCGTCTCCAGGCTGACGATCCGCACCAAACCGCGGGGCGGCGATCGCGGGACCGAACTCCGGATGGAGGGCGGCGACGTGGTCGCCGTCGAGCCGACGGGCTGTCCGGAGGGCACCACCGTTGAGGTGACCGACCTGTTCTACAACACCCCGGCGCGCGAGAAGTACCTCAAGCAGGACCGCACGGAGTTCGCCCGCGTCAACGACGTCGTCACCCGGTACGCGCTGGCGAACCCGGACGTGGCGGTCTCGCTGGAACACGACGGCCGCGAGGTGTTCGCCACCACGGGCCAGGGCGACCTCCGGGCGGCGATCCTCGCGGTGTACGGCCGCGAAGTCGCCGAGGAGATGATCCCGGTCGAAGCGGACCTGCCGGACGACGCCGCCCCCCTCGACGGCGACGCTCTCGCCGACGGCCCCCTCGACGGAATCGCGGGCTTCGTCAGCCATCCGGAGACGACCCGCAGCAGCCGGGACTACGTCTCGACGTTCGTCAACGGCCGGTGGGTACGGTCGGGCGCGGCCCGCGAGGCGGTCGTCGAAGCCTACGGGAACCAACTGGCGGCCGACCGCTACCCGTTCGCCGTCCTCTTCCTGGACGTGCCCGCCGACGCGGTGGACGTCAACGTCCATCCCCGGAAGATGGAGGTCAGGTTCGCGGACGAGACGGGGTTGCGCGAGCAGGTCGAGACGGCAGTCCACGAGGCGCTGCTTGACCACGGCCTGCTGCGCTCGTCGGCGCCGCGGGGCCGCTCGGCCCCCGACGAGGCCGAGGTACGGCCGGCGGCGAGCGAGGCCGACGAGAAACGACCGGACGAGTCGACCGGAGCGACGACCGGCGAGTCCGGGGTGGCCGGCGCGTCCGCCGATTCGCCCGTCGGTGACGCGTCCGCCGGGTCGTCGCCCGGTAGGGCGTCCACTGGCCCGTCGTCCCGCGGTTCGTCCGACGACTCGTCGTCCGGCGGCGCGGCCGACCGGTCGCCAGCGGGCGACGCCTCCGGCGGGTCGACGGCCGGAGGCGCGACCCGACGGGTCGCGCCGGAGGACCGAACGGCCGGGTCGGCGTCCGGTGGTTCGACCGACGGGTCGACGCCCCGGAGCGCAGCCCACGGACCGGAACCGGACCGCAAGTTCGTGGCGGGCGAACAGCGAACCCTCGACGGCGAGCCGGTCTCGACCGACCGGACGTACGAGCAGTTGCCGCGACTGCGGGTGCTCGGCCAGTACGACGACACCTACGTCGTGGCGGCGGCCCCGGACGGGCTGGTGGTGATCGACCAGCACGCCGCCGACGAGCGGGTCAACTACGAGCGCCTGCGCGAGCAGTTCGCGGACGAGGTGACGACCCAGGCGCTGGCCGACCCCGTCGAACTCGAACTCACTGCGGGGGAAGCGGCGGCGTTCGAGGACTCCCGGGAGGCGCTGGCGCGGCTCGGTTTCAGTGCGACCCGGACCGGCGACCGGACCGTCGCGGTCCGGACCGTCCCGGCCGTGCTGGCGGACGCGCTGGACCCCGAACTCCTGCGGGACGTCCTCGCGCGGGCGATGGACGGCGAGAGCGGGGACGAGTCCGTGGAGGCCCGCGCGGACGACCTGCTGGCGGACCTGGCGTGTTACCCCTCGGTCACGGGCAACACCTCGCTGTCGGAAGGATCGGTGCTGGACCTCCTCGCCGCACTGGACGACTGCGAGAACCCCTACGCCTGCCCGCACGGCCGGCCCGTCCTGATCCACGTCGACGACGACGAACTGGACGAGCGGTTCGAACGGGACTACCCCGGCCACGCGGGCCGCCGGGAGTGAGCGGCGGGGCTGGCTGCCGAGAGTGAGCGGCAGAGCCCGCCGCCGAGAGTGGCCGGCGGAACTGATCACCGGAAGTAAGGAACGGGATGCGGCGCAGGTGCGGCCGTCCCGGGGTAGTTGATTTAATTACCCCCCGGTTCGAAGCCCGGCTATGATCGACGACGACCGCGAACCGGGTGATCGGCCGTGACCGACCTGGTCACGTTCGGGGAAGGGCTGTTGCGGCTGTCGCCGCCGGACAACGAGCGCCTGGAAACCGCCCGCCGGTTCGACGTCCGGGTCGGCGGCGCCGAGGCGAACGTCGCCGTCGCGGCCGAGCGGCTGGGCGTCGAATCCGCGTGGGTATCGAAGGTGCCGGACACGCCGCTGGGCGACCGCCTGGTCAACGAACTCCGGGGGTACGGCGTCGCCCCCGAGGTGGTCTGGAGCGACGAAGGTCGCCAGGGGCTGTACTACCTGGAGCACGCGGGCCAGCCCCGCGGGACGACCGTCTACTACGACCGCGAGGACGCCGCCGTCACAACCGCCACGGCCGAGGAACTGCCGACCGACGCCATCGAGTCCGCCCGGGCGTTCTTCACGACGGGAATCACGCCCGCGCTGTCGAACCGCGCCGCTGAGGCGACCGCCAACCTGCTGTCCATCGCGAAGAACTCGGGCACGAAGACGGTCTTCGACGTGAACTACCGGTCGAAGCTGTGGGACCCCGACCGCGCCCGCGCGATGTTGACGAAACTGTTCCCGGCGGTGGACGTGCTGGTGACCGCCACCCGCGACGCCCGGAGCGTCCTGCAACTGGAGGGCGACCCCCGGCGGATCGCCCACAGCCTCGCCTCGAAGTGGGAGTTCGGCACCGTCGTCGTCACCCGCAGCGACAGCGGCGCGCTCGCGCTGCACGACGGCGTCGTCCACGACCAGGAGGCCTTCGAGACGGAGACGGCCGACCCCGTCGGGACCGGCGACGCCTTCTCCGGCGCGTTCGTCGCCCGGCGGCTTGCGGGCGACGGCGTGCAGGAGGCGCTGGCGCAGGCCAACGCGGCGGCGGCGCTGAAGCGGACGATTCCCGGCGACCTGGCGACGATTTCGCTGGAGGAGGTGCGGGAGGTCGTCGAGACTGCCGGTGAGGACAGCGACATCTCG
>CAYTAG010000172.1:6077-7458 GCA_964435625.1 uncultured Halobacteriales archaeon
CGCCCGTCGTCCTCGAAGTCGATCAGGCCGTACGCTTCGAGTTCGGAGAGGTTCCGGTGGACCTCTTTCACGTCCCGGTCGACGAGCCGGGCGACCTCGCGGATGCTCTCGGGGGCCTGCTGGGCTATTGCGCGAACGAGTTCGACGTTCGTCTCGCTCAGGACCCGGGCGAGGGCCCGCTCGTCCGGCAGACTCAATACGTTGGCGTCGTCGAGGTCGGCCCCCTCTTCGAACGCTTCGAGGTCCGACAGGACCCGGTCGTGAAACTCGTCGTCGCTTTCGACGGTGATGGTGAGTGTGGTCGCGGGCATGGGTATTCAGCGATCCTCGATTTCCTCCCGGAATCGCCTGTAGAGGTCCGCGATCCCGGGGAACTTGATGTACTCGGTCGTGGTTCCGGTGTGGCGCTCGTGCTTTCCGTGGGAATTATCGTACTGGAGGATCGTGTCTCCGTCTCTGGTCCCGTAGTGCATCCGGTACTTGATCCCCTCGGGGAACTTTTTCGATTCGGGAACGCGCATGATCTTGACGCGGATGATCCGTCCGCTGGAGTCCTCGCGACGGTAGTCTCGGACGACCTCCGGTTCGTCATTACCGTCCGACGCCATTAACTGTTGGGGCATTCCCCAACGACAAGCAAGTTGTGATACCTCGCGCCGTTCGTATTGTCCCTTCGGCCGAATGCCGTCCGTCGCGCACGCCGCCCCAAACCACTTTCACCCACCGCACCTTAGCGGCCCGACATGGTACACGTCCTCGTCATCGGGGCGTACGGTAGCGCGGGGGCCGCCGTGGCCAGAGAACTGGCCGAGCGGCCCGACGTCGAGTTGACGCTGGTCGACGACGGCGACCCCGGCGGCGGCCTCTGTATCCTCCGGGGCTGTATGCCCAGCAAGGAGGTCCTCTCGGCGGCCGAGCACCGCTACCAGGCCCGAAAGGACGACCGACTCGTCGGGGACCTCCCCGAAATAGACCTGGAGCGGACCGTCGAACGGAAAGACGACAACGTCCTCGGCTGGGCGGGCCACCGCCGCGAGAGCATCCACGACCTCGCCGAGCGCGAGGACGTCGAGTTCGTCCACGGGACCGCCGAGTTCCTCGACGACCGCGTGGTGGCCGTCGGGGACCGCACCGTCGAACCCGACTACGTGGTGATCGCCACCGGGTCCTCGCCGTACGTGCCGGACCTCCCCGGCATCGAGGACGTGGATTACATGACCAGCGCGGACGTGCTGGACGCCACCTCCTTGCCGGACTCCGGCATCGTGATGGGCTTTGGCTTCGTCGGCATGGAACTGGCGCCGTACGTCGCGGAGGCCGGCGGCGCCGACCTGACCGTGATCGAGCACGACGACGCCCCCATCGACCAGGGCGACCCCGA
>CAYTAG010000173.1:0-7438 GCA_964435625.1 uncultured Halobacteriales archaeon
GGAAGGCGTTCTCGCCGTCCTCGGTGAACAGCGAGAGGTGGGTGTGCATGCCCGACCCGTTGATCCGGGCGATGGGCTTGGGCATGAACGTCGCGTGCAGGTCGTGTTCGGAGGCGATGGCCCGCACCACGGCCCGGAACGTCGCGACGTTGTCCGCCGTCGACAGGGCGTCGTCGTACTCGAAGTTGATCTCGTGTTGGCCTTCGGCGACCTCGTGGTGGCTGGCCTCGATGTCGAAGCCCATCTCCTCCAGGCC
The DNA here is from genome assembly GCA_964435625.1 of uncultured Halobacteriales archaeon. Classification (GTDB taxonomy): domain Archaea; phylum Halobacteriota; class Halobacteria; order Halobacteriales; family PXRE01; genus PXRE01. The sequence continues at coordinate 257 of CAYTAG010000173.1, forward strand.
GTAGATGATGTCCCGGCGGACGTCGCTGGCCAGGTCCTTCGGCGCCAGGTCGAAGTAGCCGCCGGCGTCGTTGGTCTTGGTGGTGGCGCGGCCGTCCTCGTCCTCCTCGAACAGGAAGAACTCGGGTTCCGGCGCTGCGTTGACGGTGTAACCCAGTTCGGCGGCCCGGTCCATGGCCCGCTTGAGCACCCCCCGGGGGTCGCCCACGAACGGCTTCCTGGATTCGGTGTCGTGGACGTCACAGATCAGCCGCGCGCTGGCGGTGCCGTCCTCCTGTCTGCGCCAGGGCAACACCGCGAACGTTTCCGGGTCCGGGTCCAGGCGCATGTCCGACTCCTGGATGCGGACGAACCCCTCGATGCTGGAGCCGTCGAAGTAGATGCCCTCCGTGAACGCCTTCTCCGCCTGGCTCGCGGGGATCGAGACGTTCTTGACCGTCCCCAGGATGTCGGTGAACTGCAGTCGCAGGAAGTCGACGTCCTCGTCCTCGATGCGGTCGATCACGCGCCGGGCAGCCGCGTCGAGCCCCCCATCCGTTCTAGGCTTTCCGTTTTTCATCTTTCTCGACGTCAGTCACCACTACTCGACCGGTGTTAAACGTAATGATCGGCGTAAATATACGGTAGTCCGAACAAAATTGTATATTCGTAAAATTCTAAACCCCCCGGTCCGTGGGTGGGCGTAATGACGTACGAAAATCTCGACGCGAAGTTGGTGAACGCGTTGCTGGACGACGGACGGGCGAGTCTCCGGAGCCTCGCGGAGGACCTGGACGTCTCGGTGACGACCGTCTCGAACCACCTGGGGGACCTCGAGGAGGAGGGGATCATCGAGGGGTACACACCGCAGGTGAACTACGACCGCCTGGGGTACGACGTGACGGCGGTCATCCAGTTGAAGGTCGAGGGCACCGCCCTGCCGGAGATCACCGAGCGCCTCCGCGAGGAGAAACGGATGGTCAGCGTCTACGAGGTCACCGGAGCGTTCGACGTCCTCGCCGTCGGGAAGTTCCGGGACACCGACGAGATGAACGACGGCATCAAGTCGCTGTTGACCCACTCCGACATCAAGGAGTCCAACACCTCGGTGGTCTTGAACGCCGCCAGCGAGGCCGAACAGTTCGAACTCGACGTCGGGGAGTGATCCACGCCGGTAGCCACAGTATTAAACTTCTCCCCCGGCGCTTCCTGTAAGCATGTCGAACGGTGACGAGGGTGGGCGCGACGACGTGCCCCGGGAAGCCGACTCGAACCGGCAGTTCCGACCGGACCGCCAGGGCGCCACCGCGGACGGTCCGGACAGCCAAGGGCAGGATCGACGGCAGGGCCGCCAACAGCAGGGTCGGCAACCGGCCGGACAGGAGGGTGGCCACGACCAGGGTCGGGAGGAGCGAACCGGCCAGCAGGCACAGCCACGCCAGGCAGCGCCACCGAACCAGCGTGGTGGTGGCCAGCGACGCCGCGGCCGGCGAGGGAGCGGACCGCAGGGCCACGCCGGGGGCGGGACCGGCGGCATCGACGTCGGCGACCTGCCGTGGAAGTCCGGCGTCCTGACGGCCTGCTGACGTTCGTCGCGGGGTTCGTCGCCATCGCCGTCCTCCTGTTCGTCGACGTCGCCCTCTCCTCCGGCGGGGGGACGACGGGCGGCGGAGTAGGGTCCTCGGTCGGCAACGAACTCCTGTACGCCATCGGCTGGATCTTCTACAACGCCTACTTCGTCGACGTCGTGGCGGGCGGGCAGTCGGTGAACCTGCTCGGCACAATCGGCGGGTTCACCACCGTCCCGACGGTGGTCTACTACGTCGTCCCGGCGCTCCTGCTGGTCGCCTCGGGCCGGTCGGTCGCCCGGAAGGTCGGGCCGGGGGTCCCGGACGGACAGCAGGCGGCCGCCGGTGCCACGCTTCTGGCGGGCTACCTCCCGCTGGTTGCCGCCGGGAGCGTCCTGCTCACCTTCGAGGTCGGCGTGCTCGGGACGACGGTGAGCGTCGGCCCCGCACCACGACCGCCGTCCTGATCGCCGGCGTCGGGTACCCGGTCGTCTTCGGCGGCCTCGGCGGGTACCTCTCCGGGTGACGGCGACGCCGTTCACCGTTACGGGGCGCCGCCGCTAACCGCCGCTACAGCCCGGAATCCAGGGGTGTCCGACGCCCAGGGCAACGCTTATAATGGTCGCATTCAAGGCGGAATATATGTCAGACGAGAACAACCGGGGTGGAAACGACCGCCCGCGGGACCCGGGAGGACGAGGGACCGGAAGCCGACGACGGGACCAGCAGGGCCAACCTGGACAGGGGCAACCCCAGCACGGCGGTCGGGCCGGACAGGGACGCGGTCAGGCCAACCAGGGCCAGGGTACCGCCGGCCAGGCGACCCAGGGCTCCGCTGGCCAGGGGACCGCCGGCCGGAACAGGGGCCAGGGACCAGGCGGAAGGGGCCAGGGACCGGGCGGGTCCCCCCAGGGCGGGACGCGGAGCGGCGGGATCGACTTCGGGTCGCTCCCGTGGGTGTCCGGCGCGGTCCAGGGGGCCTCGTACTTCTTCGTCTCGCTGATCACCATCTCGCTGGTCGTCTTCGTCGACTTCATCCTGATCTCCAGCGGTGGCGGCGGCGGACCAGGTGGTGTCTCCGGCGGCTCGGGGCAGGTACTGCTGTACGCGCTCGGGTGGCTGTTCTACAGTGCACACTTCGTCGACCTCTCCGCGGGGGCACTGGGGACCCAGAACCTGGTCGAACTCCTCGGGCTCGCCGGCCTCCCGTCGTACGTCTACTACCTGCTGCCGCCGGTGTTCCTCTTTCTGGCCGGCCGGTCCATCGCCCGCTCGACCGGCCACGCCGGGATGCGGGACGAGGAACTCGCGGCCCGCGGGGCGACCGCGCTCGCGGGGTACCTCCCGGCTGCCGTCCTGGGGAGCGTCGTGCTGACCCGCAACGGCGTCGGCCCGGAGCTGTCGACCACGGTCCTGTTGATGGGCGTGGGGTACCCCCTGGTGTTCGGCGGCCTCGGCGGGTTCCTCGCCAAGCGCTGAGTCCGTCGGCACGTCCGGATTCCGCGGGTGCTGCCGGTTCCGGACCTCTTTTACCTGCGTTGGCGGTAGTCCGGACCGATGACCCGCTTCCGGAGCACCGAGGAACTGCTGGCCGCCGTCGCCGACCGGCAGTTCGACCGGCCGCCCGCGCTGGTCGCCAACGCCCACGTCACGGGGCTGGCCGTCGCCCGGGCGCTGTCGGCCCACGGCGTGCCCGTGATCGCGCTGGACCGCACGCCAGACGGCGTGGCGCCCGGCTCGACGGCCGTCGATCTGGCCGGCCGGGTGACCTACCCGCTGGAGGACCTCGACGGGTTCCGGGCGGACGTCGAGGCCCTCGCCGCCGAACTCGACCACGAACCGGTCGCGTTCGGGTGCATGGACGAGTGGGTCCACGCGTTCGCGGACGCCGACCCCGCGGGCGTCCGCCTGCCGTTCGCCGCCGACCGCATCGAGGACGTGCTCGACAAGACCGCGCTGTACGCTCGCTGCGAGGACCTGGAGGTCCCCTACCCCGAGACCTACCGCATCGAGGAAGCGGGCATCGAGGGGGGCGGCCCGCCGGTTCGCACCGCCGAGGAAGCCGCCGAGGAACTGGACTTCCCGCTGGTCCTGAAACCGGCGCGCAAGCGCGAGTTCGAGGAGGCCATCGGCACGAACGTGATCGAGGTCGGCGACCGCGAGGCGTACCGGGAGGTCGTCTCCGGCGCTGCCGACGAGGGCATCCGCCTGATGGCCCAGGAGAAGGTCGACGTCGCCGAGGGCGAGGACCGCTCGCTGGCGTCGTACGTGCCGCCAGATGGTGATCCCCTCGCACTGGTGGGCAACGCCCGGGTGCGGTACCCCGGCGGGTACGGCACCTCCTGCGTGGTCGACGCGGTCGAGGACTCGACCCTCCGGGAGCGGGCGCTGTCCGTGATCGCGGACGCGGGCTACCACGGGATCAGCGAGTCCGAGTTCGTCTACGACGCCGACCGCGAGACGTACGTCCTGCTGGACGTCAACACCCGTCCCTGGAAGTGGATCGGCCTGCCGGTCGCGGCGGGGTTGAACCTCCCGTACGCCGCCTACGCGGACGCCGTCGGCGCCGAGTACGAGCCACGCGAGGCGCGAAATCCACGGTGGGTGTTCCTCGCGGACTACCTGACCCGGCTGGCGACCGACGGCGGATTCGCGGACGTCCTGGCCGACGAGGAGTGGCTGGCCCTGCTCCGCGGGGCCGTCCGGGGCGACGCGGGCGTCGTCACCGGCGTCTACGACCCCGGGGACCCCGGGCCGGCCAGGCAACTCCTGCGGACCGAACTCGGCACCCGGGAGTACTACTGTGCCTGCTGACGCCACCCCAACTGACGGGTATCCGACTGGTCACCAACCTTGCGATAATCGATACGTTGAACCCCCTGGCGCCTGAACGACTCCCCGGACGGTATCAGCATGGAGCTTCCAGAATCTCTATTGACGGTGTTTTCGGCAAAGGTGGAGCATCGTGGCGGCGTTCCCGTCGTCGAACTACCCCAGCGGGAACTCGACCTGGGCGAACTCGAGGCCGGCAAATCGTACCGCGTCGCGGTCTTCCCGCAACCGGAGACGGCGACGGAGTCGAACGATCAGGACTCCCGGCGGCGCCAGCGCCGATCCAGGGAGACGTCGGAACCACCGGTCGAGGAGGGCGAACAGTGCGAGGTCGAAATCGAGGACGTGGGCGAACAGGGCGACGGCATCGCCCGCGTCGGCCCGGGCTACGTCGTCTTCGTGCCCGAAACGACCGTCGGTGACCGCGTCACCGTCGAAATCACGAAGGCCCAGGACAACTACGCCTTCGCGGAGGTCGTCGAGGAGGAACCGCTCTCCGGGTGACCCCCCGGCAGGGTTAACATGTAAAGGGCGGGGTTGAATAGCGACGGCGCCCATTGGCCTGGCATGCCAGTCGTCCGCAACGACGGCGTGTCGGTCGCCTACGAGGCGACGTCGCCGTCGGACGTCGAGACGGTCGCCTTCGTCGAGGGCTGGAGTTACGGCCGGTGGATGTGGCGCTGGCAGCGAGCGGCGCTGCCGGCCTACGAACGGATCGTCGTCGACAACCGTGGCACCGGCGAATCCGAAGCGCCGGGCCTGGGGATGCCCGGACTCCTGGGCAAACTCCCCGAGGCGGTCCGCCAGCCGCTGATCTACCTCCTGCACCGCGAGAAGTACGCCATCCGGCGGATGGCCGGGGACCTGGAGGCGGTGCTGGCGGACGCCGGCGTCGAGCGCGCCCACGTCGTCGGCGCGAGCATGGGCGGGATGATCGCGCTCACGCACGCGCTGGCCTCCGACCGGGTCGCGTCGCTGACGCTGATGTGCACGACGGCGGGCGGCGACATGGAGAACCTCATCCCAGAGGAGACCATGGATCACCTGGAGTCGGTCCCCGAGGGCCTGGACGAGCGCGAGCGGATCAAGTACCTCATGGAGCCGGCCACCACCGGGGCGTGGCGCCGCGAGAACGCCGACGCGCTCGACCGGATCGTCGACTGGCGGCTCCGCCAGGACGCCTCCCTCCCGGCCAGGGAGGCCCAGGCGGTCGGCCAGATCGGCTGGGACGTCCGTGACCGCCTCGGCGAGGTCGACGTCCCGACGCTGGTGATGCACGGCACCGGCGACCGCGTCGTGCCCTTCGAGCGCGGCGAGGTGCTCGCCGAGGGGCTGGACTGCGAGTTCGAGACCTACGAGGACGCCCCCCACCTCTTTTTCATCGAGCGCGCCGACGAGGTCAACGAGCGCCTGCGGACCTTCCTGGCGGGGGTCGAGGCGTGAGCGAGGACGCACCCGTTGGCGACGAGGCGGCCGGCGGGACCGAGCGGGGTGCCCATGCCGACGATCCGGGCGCCGACGCCTGGCAGGCGCGCCACGCGGCGGACCCCTACGGCTGGGTCGGCGCCTGGAGCGAGCGCCGCGCGGCCCTGACGCCGGACCGGGTCGCGCTGGTCGACCGCACCACCGGCGAGCGCTACACCTACGCCGACCTCGACGCCCGGGCGAACCGCACCGCCCGGCTGCTCCGGGAGCGCGGCGTCGAGACGGGCGACCGCGTGGCGGTGATCTCGCGCAACCGGCCCGCGCTGGTCGACCTCTTTTTCGCGACCGCCAAGACGGGGGCCGTGCTGGCCCCGCTGTCACACCGCCTCGCCGCGCCCGAACTGAACGAGATGCTCGACGACGTCGACCCCTCGCTGCTGATCGTCGAGGAACCGTTCGACGACCTCGCCGCGGAGCTGTGCACCGTCGACGCGTCGACCAACGCGCCCGTGCTGTCGCTGGCGACCGACGGCGACCACGCCTGGGAGGCCTACGGCGACGCGCTGCCGGCCGACGATTCGCCGGTCGACCGTCCGGACCTCTCGATGGCCGACCCGCACCTGTTCCTGCACACCGGCGGCTCGACTGGCACCCCGAAGGAGGTGGTGCTCGCCCACGGCTCGATCCTGTGGAACTCGGTGAACACGATCACCGCGTGGGGGCTGCGCGAGGACGACGTCACGCCGATGGTGTTCCCGATGTTCCACACCGGCGGCTGGAACGTCATCACGGTCCCGCTGTTCCACGTCGGCGGCACCGTCGTCGTCGCCCGGGAGTTCGACCCCGGGGGCATCCTGCGGACCATCGAGGAAGAGGACGCGACGGTGCTGGTGGCGGTGCCCGCCATGCTCCGGATGATGGTCCAGGGCGACGACTGGGACGACGTCGACCTCTCGACGCTGCGGTTCGCCAAAAGCGGCGGCGGGCCGGCCCGCGAGTCGGTCATGCGCGCCTGGTGGGACCGCGGCGTCGACCTCTCGCAGGGCTACGGCCTCACCGAGTGCGGCCCCAACAACTTCGCGATGCCCGACGACTGGCCCCGCGAGAAGGCCGACAGCATCGGGAAGCCGGCCCCCCACGTCGACGCTCGGATCGTCGACGACGACGGCGACCCCGTCGAGGTCGGCGAGATCGGCGAACTGGAACTGTCCGGCCCCCACGCCGCCGTGGGCTACTGGCGCAACGCCGAGGAGACCGCGGGCACCTTCGGCGCGGGGTGGGTGTCGACGGGCGACCTCGCGCGCGTGGACGAGGAGAGGTACTACTACGTCGAGGGGCGCAAGAAGAACATGTTCGTCAGCGGCGGCGAGAACGTCTAC
>CAYTAG010000174.1:0-7407 GCA_964435625.1 uncultured Halobacteriales archaeon
CGGCCGGGAATCCACAACCGTCTTGATCCGGCCGGCCGACCTCACGCGCGATGCGAGCCCGCGCACCAGGTAGCGTGACGACGGTGTTCGCGCCCGCCGAGGACGGCTCCTACGGCGTGAGTTTCGCCACCGAGGCCGGCGTCGTCGCCGACGTGGAACCGGCCGAGGAGACCGCCGTCACGCTGGACGGCGACCCCACGTCGTTCGAGCCTGTGGAACTCGCCTGCGAGTCGCTCGACGTCACGGCCGGCGTGGACCTGACCGCCGAGGTCCCGGTTGGCCGTGGCTTCGGCGCCAGCGGCGCGGCGACGCTGGCGACCGTCCTGGCGGCCGACGCCGAGTGGGACCTGGGCCTGGACCGCGAGGAACTCGTCGAGGTCGCCGCCCGCGCCGAGGTCGAGGCCGGGACGGGGCTGGGCGACGTGTACGTCCAGGACTCAGGCGGCCTCGTCTGGAACGTCGGCGACGGGCGCGGGCGCCGCGAGCGAACCGCCGGGCTGTCGTACGCGACCTTCGGCGGGATCGCAACCGAAGACGTGCTTGGCGACGACGCAGCGCTGGACCGCGTGGCAGCGGCCGCCGACGAAGCGTTCCCTCGATTCGATCCGGACGCTCCGCTGGCAGACCTGTTCGATCTCTCCTGGGAGTTCGCGGACTCGACCGGACTCGTGACCGAGCGGGTCCGCGAGGCGGCCGAACGCGTCCGGGACGCCGGCGGGGCGGCGACGATGGCGATGGTCGGGGAGACGGTCGTGGCGGTCGGCGACGCCTTCGACGAGCGGACCCGGATCACGCCGGAGGGTGCCCGACTGCTGGACTGATTCGGAGTCACCGTAAAGGCGTCCAGTGCCGTAGTGGGCGTATGGGGATCACGCTCGACGACCGCGACGGGGCGGTCCTCGAACGGCTCAGGGAGGGGGACGCGGACGTCGAGGCGCTGGCGACGAGCGTCGACTGCAACGTCGACGAACTCCGGGGCCGCCTCCCGGAACTCGCCGACGAGGGGCTGGTCCGGGCGGTTGGTGACGACGAGTACGCGGTCACGGCGGACGGGAAGCGTGCAATCGCTGCATCCCCGGCCGGCACCATGGACGACCGCATCGACACGCCGCCGGCGGTCGAGGACCGGATCGAGTCGTTCGACCTCCGTCCCGACAGGGCCGACGCCGTCCGGGGAGCGTTCGCGTTCCTGTACTTCTGGGGGGACGCCACCGCGGGCGAGATCGTCGACGGCGTCTACAGCGAACACCCGGCCGGCTTCGAGTCCGAGCGCGAGTGGTGGAACCGGTTGGTCCGGGACCGCCTGGCCGACCTCCCGTCGGTCGAACCGGCGGAGAGCGACGGGGAACCGTGGCGCTACGCCGGAGCGACCGACGTCGAGGACGACGCCATCGATGGGCGAGTCGCGCCGGACGACCCGACGCCCAAGGAGACCAGCGTCAGGTTCGCGCTCGAACGGCTCGACGACGAGCGTGCACCCGTCCGTGTGGCGTTCGACTACCTCGTCCGGGAGGGCGAGGCGAATACCGCCGAACTCCAGGAAGCGGTGTACCCGGACTACGGTGCGGGGTACGAGTCCACGTCGGCGTGGTGGACCGACTGCGTCCGGCCGGCGTTCGAACGCCTGCCCGGGGTCGAGGGGTCGGACGGGGACGGGTGGCGGTACCGCCAGGATGCGAACGGATCACCGGCGAGCGCACCTGAAGCCGACCCCTCCCAGCCGTCGGAAAAGCAGGAAGACGGGAACGGCGAGTGAAGCCCGGCCCCGTCCCGCATCGTGGGATCCACCGACGGCCACGCCAAAGATGGCGTAAACATTACATATATTTATTCCTGAACGATATAATAATGTAACATTCATATACCTATTTGTTTCGTGGAGAACGAGCGTCGAAATGCGTATGAAACGAAGACAGGTACTCGCGAGCATCGCAACGTCGAGCGTTCTCGGGGCTGGCGTCGTCGCCGGTGAACGCAGACTCCCCTCGGCACACCTGTCGAGGGCTGATCCCGACGAAGTTCGAGTGATGCGGGACGGGGACGTGGTCGAGACGGTGACCGACCCGTCGACCGAGGGGATCCGGCAGTTGCTGTCCGACACCGACGACGACGAACGGCTCGTCTCGGCTTCGAATTGCTGTTTCGAGCGCTGCGCCAACGACTGTGATCCGAAGTACGGCTGTGACTGCTGCTACTGGAGCTGTAGATGTAGTACGGACTGTCCGGACTGCTGTTGACCGGGTGACGGTCGCCCGATGGCGGTCGCTCCGGCGACGGCCGTCTACAGGATCGTGCCGTGTTTCTTCTCGGGCAGATCCTTCTCGACGGTCTCGTAGAACTCGAAGCGCCGCTCTAGCTCCTCCCGGAGCGTCGACGGCGGCACGATCTCGTCGATGACGACCTCGCTGGCCATCCGGTGGACGTCGATGTCCTCGCGGTACTCCTCCCGCAGTTCCTGCTCCTTTTTCGCGCGTTCGTCCTCGTCGTCGATCTCGGCCAGCTTGTTTGCGTAGACGGCGTTGACGGCCGCCTCCGGACCCATGATGGCGATCTCGCCGGAGGGGAGCGCGATGGTGCTCTCGGGGTCGTAGGCGGGGCCGCTCATGGCGTAGATGCCGGCGCCGTAGGCCTTCCGGACGATCACGCACTGCTTGGGAACCGTCGCCGAGGAAGTGGCGTAGATGAACTTCTTGCCCTTCTCCAGGATGCCCTCCTTCTCGACCTGCGAGCCGGCCATGAAGCCGGGGGTGTCACAGAGATACAGCAAGGGAACGTTGAACGCGTCGGACTTCCAGATGAACTCCGCCGCCTTCTCGGCGGCGTCCGGGAAGATGGCGCCGGCCCGCTGGCGGGGCTGGTTGGCGACGATGCCGACCGGACGGCCGTCGATCCGTGCGTAACCGGTGACGATCTCCTTGCCGTACTCCGGGCGGAGTTCGAAAAAGGAGTCGGCGTCGACAACGCGCTCGATGACGTCCATCATATCGTAGCCGCGGTTGGGGTCCTGGGGAACGATTGAATCGATGCCCGCAGGGGACTTCGCGGGCGCCTGCGGTTCCGCCCGCGGGGGGTCATCGCTGGCGCTGTCCGGCAAGTAGGTGATCAGGTCCGCGACCAGCTGGCGGGCGTGTTCCTCGTCCTCCGCGATGAGGTCCGCCGACCCGGAGTGCTGCATGTGGACGTCCGGGCCGCCCAGGTCCTGCATGTCGATCTCCTCGCCGGTCACCATCTGCACCATCCGCGGGCTGGCGATGGCCATCGCGGACATCTCCCGGACCATGATGGTGAAGTCCGCGAAGACGGGGGTGTACGCCGCCCCCGCGATGCACGGGCCGTACAGCACGCAGATCTGCGGGACCGCCCCCGACAGCATCGAGTGGTTGTAGTAGTACTTCCCGATGCCCTCGCGGTTGGCAAAAAAGCCGGTCTGCTGGTCGATGCGCCCGCCGGAGGAGTCCATCAGGTACAGCACGGGCCGGCCGGTCTTCAGTGCCCGCTCTTGCATCCGGAGGAACTTCTCCACCCCTTTCTCGGCCATCGAGCCGGCCTTGACGGTGAAGTCGTTGGCCATGAAGTGGACCTTCCGACCCTCGAAGTCCGCGGCGCCCGTGATCAGGCCGTCCGCGGGGAGGCGGTCCTCGGCGTCGAACTCGGCGAACTTGCCGTCCTCGAACAGGAACCCGTCGTCCCCGAACCAGAGGTCGAGGCGGTCCCGTACGAACCGCTTGCCCTGCTCGGGGAGCCGTTCCTTGTACTTCTCCGGGCCGCCGCCGAGGACCTCCTCGATCTCCCGCCAGAGTCGTAGTTCGCGGTCGGTCGGTCCCATGCCGTCCTCGCCGGGCAACGGCGCGGCCGCCTCGCCGGTCGCCTCGCGGGCGGCAGCCGGTTCGTCCCCGTCACCGACGTACACCTCGACGTCGTCGTCGAACCGGCGTGCCATCGCCGTCGCGATGGCCGACGCCTCCTCCTCGGTTGCCCCCTCGCCGATCCGGACCTTCATGGATCCGAATCCGACCAGCGCGCCCAAATGGATTTCCCTTCGACTCGCGTCACGGGAGCAGCCACACGAGCACGTACAGCGTCGCCGCCGAGAGCACGGTCGTCGCCAGGACGTTCACGGACGCGAACCGCTCGTCGCCGCCGTGTTCGGTCGCGTAGACGAACGTCGAGACGGCGGTCGGCATGCCGAGCATCAACACCCCGGCCCGGAGGGTCGTTGCGTCGGCCCCGAGGACCGCGAACGCGAACCACGCCAGCGCCGGCATGACCAGCAACTTCAGCGCGACGACCGACGGCGTCCCCTCCGCCCGGATCGACGCCTGTCGGGGGTCGAGCGAGGCGCCGACGCAGACGAGCGCGACCGGCAGCGCCAGTTCCGAGACCAGGCCGGTCGCCGCAGTGACGGACCAGGCCACCGGTAGTCCGAACCCGGCGACGGCCAGGCCGACGAGCAGCGACAGGACGATGGGATTGCCGAGGAACGCCCGCAGTTCCGCGCGAACGTCGACGGCCGCGTCGTTCAGCGTCACCAGCAGGAGGATCGTCAGGGGAATCTGGGTCAGCGCCCCCACGCCGAGCAGCAGGCTCCCTCGTGCGGCCGCCAGGCCACCGAACGTCGCCGCGACCATCGGGAGGCCGAGGTACCCCAGGTTGGAGTGGTACGACTGGACGGTTGCGACGCTACGGGTCGCCCCCGACCCGGCGTTCCGGTGGACGACGAGGCTCAGTCCGACCATCCCCAGCAGGACGACCCACAGCCCGACGACCAGCGTCGGCGTGAACACCTCCCCGAGCGGTCGGTCGTGGGTGGAATGAAAGACCAGCGCCGGCAGCGCGACGTAGTAGGCGAAGCCGTTCAACCGGTCGCGCCGCTCGGCGTCCAGCACGCCGGCGGCCCTCGCGGCCCCGCCGAGGGCCAGCAGCGCGAGCATGTACGCGAACCGGGTAGCGAGCACGGAAACGCGCAGGCGGCCGGGAGGGACGACCCTTTCGATTCCGGCGGGATTTCCCGGCGTGATCCCCGCTGGGGTAAAGCCCAACCCGTCCCGGCCCCCACGGAAACGCATGGACGTCCTCGTAACCGGGGCGCTCGGGACGGTCGGCACGGCCGTCACCGACCACCTCGACCACGAGTTCACGCTGCTGGACCGCCGGGAAGGCGGCGACGTCGTCGCGGACGTTGCCGACTATCCGGCCATCCGGCCGGCTTTCGACGGCCAGGACGCCATCGTCCACCTCGCCGGCTACCCGGCGACCGACGCCTCCTGGCCCGAAGCACTCACGCACAACGTCGTCGGCACCCACAACGTGCTCGCGGCCGCCCGCGACGCCGGCGTCGAGTCGGTCGTGTTCGCCTCCTCGAACCACGTCGTCGGGACGTACGAACAGGACCACGCCCCCCAACTCTACTACGGCGACGTGGACCTGACGGTCGATCACGCCGACCCGATCCGGCCGGACTCCCATTACGGCGCTTCGAAGGCCTGCGGCGAGGCGTTCGGCCGCCAGTACGTCGAGCGCGAGGGCGCCCCAAACAGCTTCTACGCGCTCCGCATCGGCTCCGTCCGGGACCCCGAGTACGATCACCCGTACGGCGACGCCGAACGACTGGTCGACGAGGGCGAGGCCGACCCGGATTCCCGGGAGTACGAGGAGGCCGCCGCCCGGATGCACGCCCTCTGGCAGTCCCGCCGGGACCTCGCGCATCTTGTCGAGTGCTGTCTCCGCGACGACGCGACGACCTTCGAGATCCTCTACGGCGTCAGCGACAACGAACACCGCTGGTTGGACCTCGACCACGCCCGGGAGGTCGTCGGCTACGAACCACGGGACGGCGCCGAGTGGAGCGCCGGGGCGTCCCGGGACGGGGGCGAACGGGGGACGGACGCGTGACGCTGGCCGAGCGCGAGCGGTTCCGGACGCCGTTGACCGAGTACGGGACGGGGCGGGAACTGCACTGGCTGTCGGGCGAACACGGCGTCGAGTCCGACGAGCCGGAGATCTGGCCGCAGTGAGCGACGGCCACGGGCGGCCGACTCGTCCCGGAGCGGTTACTGGCGTACGAACAGCACGGCCGGTGGATACGGGGGTCGGGGATGCCTAGCCCATCCGGGTCGCCGCGTCGACCCACTCCGAGACCTCGTCCTCGTCGAACCCGAGGACGTCGGCGACGCTCTCGGGGTCGGCGGTCGCCAGGCTCCGGACCGAGTTGATGCCGGCGTTGCCGAGGCGCTCGGCGACGTCCTCGGTGACGCCGTCGACGTCGGTGACGGGGTCGGGTTTGCTCCGCTCGCGCCAGGCGGCCTCCGCGTCCTCGACCTGGCCGCCCCCGTCGGCTTCGGCGTCCTCGCTCTCGTCACCGGCGTCGGACGAGAGAGTCGAGGGACCGGACAGCGACGGCGTCGAGACGTCGGCGTCCTCGGACTCGTCGGCGTCCTTCCAGTCACCGGTGCTGGCGGCGACCCAGGCCCGCTCGTCGTCCTGCAGTCCCCGGACCTGGTCGGACCGTTTGTCCAGGTCGTCGTTGGTCGACCCGGTGATCGACCACGGCAGCGAGTGCTCGCGGCGGATCTTCGTCGCGACCCCCGGGTTGACGCCGGCCTCGACGAGCATCCGGTAGGAAATCCGCTTGTTCCGGAAGTCCCCGGCGTCGACGTCGGCGTCGACGAGGTGCTCTTCGGTCGCCGGCCCGACGTACTTGAGGTCGGTCAGCGCGTCGCCTCGGTCCGGATTGTGGCGCGTCATGTCCCGACTCCACTGTTCGTACCAAAGCTAGCCGCCCGTCTTAAATTTTCGGCCGTTCGACAGATAAGACACGCGTCTGACATTGGACGCCGGACTGACGTGTCCCGGAATCGACGGCGAGTCCGAACTCGCCGCGGGAGTCCGGCACCCTTACTTTCCGGTCGGGCGAATCCCCGGGTATGCGTGGACCAGCAGACATCGAACGGTTCGGCGTCGTCGGCGCCGGCACGATGGGTGCGGGCATCGCCCAGGTCGCCGCGATGGAAGGGTTCGACGTCCTCGTCCGGGACGTCGAGCAGTCGTACCTCGACGACGGGTTCGAGCGCATCGGGGACAGCCTCGACAGGTTCGTCGACCGCGACGCCATCTCCGAATCCGAGGCCGAGGCGGCCCGCGACCGCGTCTCGGGGACCCTCGACCTGGCGGACCTCGCGAACTGCGACGTCGTCGTCGAGGCCGCCGTCGAGAACATGGAGATCAAGCAGGACGTTTTCGCCGACCTCGCCGACCTCGTCGACGAGGACGTGATGCTGGCGACCAACACCAGCACCCTCTCGGTGACCTCCATCGCGAGCGCCACCGACCGGCCCGACCGCGTCGTCGGTTTGCACTTCATGAACCCCGTCCCGGTCATGGAGGGCGTCGAGGTGGTCGTCGGCGAGC
>CAYTAG010000175.1:0-7396 GCA_964435625.1 uncultured Halobacteriales archaeon
CCCGCTGCTCGCGGAACGTCCGCCAGAACAGTCGGGTCCGACCGCGGAGTTCGACCGACCGCCCTTGGGTGCAGTCCCGGATCGTGGCACAGCGTTCCACCCAGTACTGGTCGAGGTACGCCGGTTCGTCCTCCCAGTCTTCGAGGACGTCACGGGCCCGGTTGTAGTCACAGATCTCGGCGTATCGCGTGACCTCGGACTCGAACTGCCACTCGTCGGTCTCGAACAGGAACGGCGTCGCACCCTGGAGGACCTGGTAGTGACTGTTGTGCGCCCGGACCTCGCTGGCGTGGGTCGCTTTGTCGGCGTGTCGCCGTTGAATCTCGCCGAGGAGGGTCCCGTACCGGTCGAGTCGGTCCCGGAGGGTCGACGGGACCGACCGTCGGGCGCTCTCGCTGACCGAGTCCGGCGGGACGTGGCTGGTCCACCGCGACCGGAACTCGTCGTTGTAGTACGGATACGGGTCGATCTCGACGTTCGAGACGTCCTCGTAGCCGTCCACGACGGCCCGCAACTCCGAGAGCATCGGCTCGCAGACGTTCTCCTCGAACTCGACTTTCATGTCGTACGCACGGGCGAGCACGAACCCCGCCAGCGCGCCGAGCAGCGGCGAGTAGTACGGATACGCGGTCCCGAGCGCGTCGACGACCGCGTCCAGCCCGACCATGTGGCGTCCATCGGGGGACCGGTCGTTAGTCTTTTCCACCGACGTCACGGTCGAACTCCGCCGGTGGGCTACTCCTCGTACGCCCGCCACAGGTACAGGCTCGCGTAACTCCTGTAGGGCCGCCACGGCTCCGCAGCCTCCCGCATCTCCCCCTTCGTCATCTCCTCGTCGTACAGTGCCCGCATCCCCTTCCTGATCCCCAGGTCGCCCACGGGGAAGACGTCCGGCCGGCCTAGCCCGAACATCAGGAACATGTCGACGGTCCAGGGGCCGACGCCCCGGATCTCGGTCAACTCCGCCGCGACCTCCTCGTTTTCCATCCCCGCGAACGACGCCCGCGAGTAGTCCCGCTCGACCCACGCGTCCGCGAGCGCGCGGACGTACTCGACCTTGGCGTCCGAGAGGCCGGCGTCCCGCAGGACCGCCTCGTCGGCGGCGAGCACGCCCTCGGGGGTCACTTCGACCGCCTCGAACATCCGCTCGCGGATGGCGGCCGCCGAGGCCATCGACACCTGCTGGCGCAGGATCGAGACCACGAGCCGCCGGAAGGGGTCCTCGGCCGGCGCGAGTTCGAGGGGTCCATGCTCCTCGACGAGCGGTCCGAGGTCGGGGTCGTCGGCCAGCGCCTCGAAGGCGGCTTCGGCAGTCGCCGCCTCGGTTGCCCCCGCGTTCGGCTGGTCGCCCGCCGCCGCGTCCGTCGCGTCCCCGTCGGTCATGCCAACGAGCGTTGGCCGCCGGCGTTCAAGTGTTCGACGGTCTCCCGATCTCCCCAGGGGGTCACGCGGTCGGACGGAGCACGCGCCACAGCACGTGGGGTCGGAGCAACCAGGTGGGCGACCGCTCCATCATGAGCACGCGGAAGAACGCGTCCGTGAGTTCGCCGTCCGCGTGGGCGCGGCGGACGAGCCGCGAGATGTACCTGGCGAACAGCCCGGTGCCCCGCGGGGTCGGCCCTTCCGTCTGGGGGAACCTGGCGTCGGCCCCGACCGCCATCGTCCAGGCGACGTCGACGACGTCCGCGGTTCGGTCGAAGTATCGAGCGGGGAGGCCCTCGCGGCCGCCCGTCGCGAGCGCGTCGTGGAGTGCCAGCACTTCGAGCGCGGCCACGGAGATGCCCTGGCCGTGGACCGGATTGAAGCTCGCGACGGCGTCGCCGATCACGACCAGCCCGTCGGGGAACCGGTCGAGGTCCTCGTACCGGCGGCGGACGTTGGACGGGAAGTGGTACCGGTCGACCTCCTCGACCGGCGGGTGTTCGTCGAGCAGCCGGTCCAGCTTGGGGACCGACAGACTCGACACGAACTCCGGGACGCCCGCGACGTCCGTCGGTGGGTCCTCGTCGTGTAGCGCCTGCAACGTGACGAGCCAGCGGTCGCCCTCGGTGGGGAACACCCCACAGCCCCGGGCCAACGGCGGGGAGGGGATCACGAAGAACGCCCGGCGGTCGCCTGCCGGGCGTTCGATGGCGGTCGTGCTGTAGGTCACGTCGACCTGGACTTCGTCGACGGGCGGCGACTCGTAGCCGTGCCGTTCCAGCAGAGTCGGCGTCCGGCTCGTTCGGCCGGTCGCGTCGACGACCAGGTCCGCGGAAATGGTCTCCTCGGCGGATCCGTCGCGGACGAGCACGCCCTCGACGGCGTTCCCGTCGTCGAAACGGTAGTCGACGAAGTTCCAGCCCGCGCGCGCTTGCACCCCGTCGAGGTCGAACACGCGCCGTCGGACGAGCCCCTCGAACAGCGGCCGGCTCGCACAGTACATCGGGACGCGTCTCGACCCCTGGGCGATGAAGTCGCCCTCGTCGTAGTACTGCAGGTCGCTCACCCCGCCGATCACGAGCCCGCCCGCCGAGGTCAGATCCTCGACGTAGCCGGGAAACAGGTCCTCCAGCGTCGCGCGCCCGGCTTCCAGCAACGCGTGGGCGTGACCGTCCTGGGGGACCCCCCGGCGCGGGGCCGGTTCGTCGGGCAGCGAATCTTGCTCGACGACGGTGACCGTCTCGAAGTAGTCGTTCAGTACGCGAGCCGCCAGCAGACCGGCCATGCTCGCGCCGACGACGACGGCGTGCTCACCTCGCTCGGAGGTCCGATCCCTGTCGTACCGCGGCACCGTTCCCAGTGTCATGTAAACAAACTATAACGTAATTCTATCATTAGATATTTAAAAATATTATAAATTTACAGATACAAAAACAATATAGGATAGTAGAGAAGAAAGCGTTCGCGTCTCGATACCCGACGGCGGCGTGATCTTGTAGGCTTTGCCGCTGGAGTCGCAGTGGCCGCGACCCCAGCGAAGCGAGGCGACGAACAGCGCGAGGAGCTGGGACGAGGTACGAGTATGCATGTACGGGAAACTTGCACGATCCAAAGACTTCTCAAAACGAATCAGGCACCAGCATTGGGATTGCCACGGGAGTTCTCCCCTCACTTAATTGCTGTCTACGGCACTTATCTGTACGTAGTCACTAACTGAGTAGCGGTCATCGCTTTCTGCTAGCAACCGGTAAAACAGACTCGTACCGGGAGATATCGCCGTGGAGAGCTCGTAATAATACGTGAAGTCTTTGGGGTCGTCGGCATCAGCGAGCGTGAGTGTTGCATCACCACCTAACGGCGGGTCATACAGGTCTTTCGGTAATGGTGCCGGAAGCTCTCGCGTCGTAGTGGGTGCTTCTTCAGGTTCCTCCTCGTCTGTCGCCCTATATTCTCGAAGCTCCAGGGAATCCAGCCAAGAGGCTCGAATCCGGAGTTTAACGTCGATAACGCCGGAGTCGTCGGGTTCTGTAGCCAAGTCGTCGCGCCAATCATCGCCGTCGACAGACACATGTAATAGTGGTTGCGGCGGTTCAGAAAGCGTATCGATGGTGTTCTCTATTTCATAATCGTCCGTCTTTAACTCGATTCCTCCATCCTGTTCATCGTCAAACGTTACTTCCTGATCGACGGACTCACCTCCCAGATAGTCATCCCAGAGTAGATCATGTTCCTTGCCATTGGCCCATATTCTAAGCGTATCTAACGGCTTAAAATCTACCTCCTGACTCTTGAGTTCCAGGTCCTCGGTATCACCCTTGTCAAGGCTCATTACGCTGCTTTTGACCTCATCACTTACGCGATGAAACCCTTCTTCACCCGGTGTCTTCTTTTGAACTTCTACCCAGTACTGCAGTTCGCCCGACCCGAGATCACTGTCACCCGATACGTATACCTCATCAAAACTGACGTCCAGTTCCTTGGGTCGGTGCTCTATCGGGACATCCTGATGGCTGTCCAATTCGTTACCTATCTCTACATCAACACTAAGCGTCCCGTCAGGATTTTCCAGAGTTCGAAGTACCGATGAATGGCCTTTGGGGATACCCCATTCCGTTTTTTCGGTCCAGGACTCCCCTTCATACCGCGGCCAGTCAGCACTTACCTCGGTCAATTTCTGGTTGTCACGTCGCACTTCGAATCGGACACCAATTGAATCCTCCGCCGTAGAGTCCTCCTCTACTTTGGGAAAATACAGCTCTCGTTTCCAGGGTTCGCCTTCCAATTGGTTGGGTCGATGGGTCCGCAATATGGTGCCAGCCGACCAGCTATCGGGTGAATGCACGTATCGAGCGCGTGCAAGCTCTTCACCTTGCAAATACGCCACGACTTCGAAAGGCTCGCCATTTGCGAGTTCACTCAGCACCTCCTCGTCTTCTTTGTGTCGGGGCTCGACTGCGAGGTCGAAACTTCGAAACGCAACGTTGATCCAGTCATATTCGTCTGGATTTACCGAGTGACGTTCGAGCAGGAAATCCACCTCGAGTTTTTCACCTGTAATCGTAAATTCGTTCCCGGTTGCCGTGTCCGTCGCTAGCCCGCTTTCCTCGTCGAGGTTCTGTGATTCGTCCTCGTCGATGGAACTCGGAAACTCACCCAGGTCTATTTTTTCCTTCTCGTAATTTTCATCGATGTAAGACGTGGTTTCCTCGACGGGATCCGGTTCGTCCGACGGGGTCGAGGGCTGACCACTCTGAAATACGTTCAATATGAGTGATATAATCGCTAACACGAAAGCAACGAGTCCGGAGACGTCGTCGTTTTGGAGGATATCAGACCAAAATCCGGTAGATTGCTCTTTCTCTTTCCAGTATTCCAGTGAGGCACTCCCGAGTACAATAACGGACGATTTATGGGTTTCGTCGGGTTCACCGATGAGGACGGAGGGCATCTCGAGGTGATGAAGTTGCCCGATGGCGTCACTGAGCTGTAATTCGCCGTCATTATAGTGTTCCATCGGGTTGTCTCCCTGAAGCGGTATCCGTTGTAGACTTACTAATTGGTACGAGTGATCGTCTTCCCATATTTTGCTAAACTCGGAATCCTCCAGGATTTCATGACTCGACTTGATTTGATAATCAAAATTTAATTTTGGTAAATACCGTTCGGGGTTAACAATTAGTTGTTCACTCTCGGTGATCAGATCGACCAGATCCGGTAACTCGTCACGGGTGTAATTGATCCATTTTTGTTCCCACTCCGTCCGAACCCCCTCCGGCCGGGTTCGCAACGGCTTGATCGAAAATGTTTCTCTTGGAATCGTTTCGTGCGTGTAATCCTGATCGTCGGGGGGGTTATGAGCGTCGAAAAATTCATAATCTACCACCAGTCGGTTTTTCCCGGCTGTTTCAGGATCGGGTTCGATACTGACATCGTTGTAGCGAACGAAACGATCGAGGACTCGCTGAGGCCTGTCAAAAATTACCTGTCGGAGACTACTCGGGAGTAATGAAGTAGGGAAATCAGGACTATGTCCGACGCTTTCTGGATGATTGTCCATCATATCGAGGAGCAACATGAATTGAGGATCTTTCATAAACTCCCTGTACTCGTCCTCATCCGACCAGTGGTAATCATCTATATCGTCCGGTTTTTCTGGGAATTCGCGTCTAGCTGGTAATGAAAACATCCATGAACAAATCGAATCCAGCAAGTAAGAGGGCAAGAGGTTCTTCACGTTCGATTCCACAGCGCTTTTCATGGCATCTTCTATTTTATCGAGGTCAGGACCGTCCAGTCCGGAGGGAGAGACGTCGGCTTCCGCTTCTGCCTCCGGAGTCCAATGAAGTCTCTCTTCCCGGACATCCATTATCAAATACAATTTAACGGACAAATGTTCCATATTCAATATATTTTCGGGGAAATTCGTGACCTCAATTTCCCCGGTGGTATCACTGGCATCCAACTCTATAGCGAATTCAACTGCTGGCTTTCCTGCCTTTTCAACGAAATCGATATCTATCGAGTCATCTCCTTCCGCGGGATTCCAGTGTAAATGATCTACGTCGGCGGTTACCTTCCCGCCAAACGGCCCCGGCAAGTCGAGCCGCCTTACGACCGACGGAATATCGAAATGAACGTCAGTATCCCCAAGGAATGGCCTGGCAAAACCTGGGAGCGACACGTAGCTCTGGAAACCGCCAGTTTCTATGTGAGCGGAAATACCACTGAAGCCACCACCGATCCTGAGCGCGCGATCGACCAGAGCAAGGTCATCGACCCCTTCGAAGTCTTCGTCTACAAACCAGTCAGGGAACTCAATTACGCCAGGCCTGGGAAATCCCACGTAAGCAATCGCTCCTTCCTGAAATGGGCCTATAGTAGAACTGTCCCCGCCGTCGTATCTGTACCAATTGTCATATTGGCCCTCTTCGAGTAATTCTGACCGTTTATAGTCATTGTGATCGTCGTCGGTCGACAGCATCCACCGATCTTCCTCACCATAAATTTGGACGTAATTCTCCGGAAATTCGATTTCGTCACCCCCCGGTATATCCACTTCCGTGTAATCGTCGTCGGGTAGACTACCGTCATCGGTATTGACGAGAATCCAGTAGCCAGGAGAGATAGACCCGGTGTCCGGTTGAATAATAGCACCGTCGCCGTCGTAAGGCCCTGCCGTAAAATCCTCGTTGGGTTCCAATGTGATCTTCTGGACCCGACAGGGAATTAGCCATTCGGAGAGCTTATCCAGCATTTCCTCTGAATCCGAGATATCAGGGACCGCATCAGGCCACACGAAATACTCAAGCGCCGAATCGATAACTGATGGCGTGTATTCGTCGTCGTCTTCGTCTGGAACTTCGTAATCGTTCTCCGTTATCAGGTCCTCAAGCCGCTCTAGCGTTTCGGCTGGAATTGTCCTTTGCATGATCTGTGGTCTATTCCACCGTATATAATTTTTGTGCAACAACTCACGAACTGATCATCCAGGCCCATCAATGAAGATAATAGACCTACCGGGGTCCAAAATCCATCAATTCATGGACAATACTTCGACCGTTTGTAGTTCGGGCTCCCATCTGTCGAGTGGATAGTAGCGTTCTGCAGGTAATGGGGAGTGTAGCGGGCCGGAGGAAGAGGCGGGGAACCCAACTACTCGTAGATAAGGGTGTGTGTGGAGCGCTCAGTTTCATCGGCGGATGGACTACAAAATATGCACCCTCTCTCCGGCACGCTCCTCCGAACACCAGTTACATCTGATCGAATGTAGCGCGACGGCCGGGAACGAACTTCGCCGAGACCCTAGAACCCCTTGCCGAGCAGTTCGCGGGCGATGATGTTCTTCTGGATCTCGGTCGTCCCCTCGTAGATCTGGGTGATCTTGGCGTCCCGATAGAACCGTTCGACGTCGAAGTCGTCGACGTAGCCGGCGCCGCCGTGGATCTGGACGGCCTCGTCGGCGACCTCGACGGCG
>CAYTAG010000176.1:0-7360 GCA_964435625.1 uncultured Halobacteriales archaeon
GACCGCACCGCGTTCGTCATCGCCCACCGGCTGTCGACGATCCGGGACGCCGACCGGATCGTCGTCATGGACGACGGCGAGGTCGTCGAGGTCGGCGACCACGACGGCCTGGTCGCGGCCGGCGGGACCTACGCGGATCTCTGGGCGAAACAGGCCGAGGTAGGCCCCGGGACGGCGCGGTCGGACTGACCCCGACTACAGCACGCGCCACGCCGAGATCGCCCGCCGGTAGGACGAGACGTCTTTCAGCCAGCGCGCGGCGATGACCTTCTTCAGCACCTTCGCCGGGAAACCGTCGAACGGGCCGACGGGCAGGCCGAACACCTCGTGGGCGACCGCCGAGTCCCCGACGGAGAGGACCGTCCCCTTGTCCTCGTAGGTCCAGGTCTCCAGTGGTCGGCCCTCCATGGCGCGGGCGACGTTCTCCGCGAGGACGTCGTCGGCCTGCCAGGCGGCCTGTGCGGTCGGTGGGGCAACGTCGTCGCCCTGTTCGACCAGCGCCGCGTCGCCGACGGCGAACACGCGGTCGTCGCTGGTCCGGAAGGTTGCGTCGGTCTCGACGCGGTTGTGGTTCTTTCGGAGTTCGGCCCCCTCCAGGGCGTCCTGGCCGGTGATGCCGCCCGTCCAGACCAGGACGTCGTAGGCCAGCGGGTCGCCCTCGTCGAAGCGGACGGCGTCGGCCGTCGCCTC
Source organism: uncultured Halobacteriales archaeon (assembly GCA_964435625.1). Lineage (GTDB taxonomy): Archaea > Halobacteriota > Halobacteria > Halobacteriales > PXRE01 > PXRE01. The sequence continues at coordinate 691 of CAYTAG010000176.1, forward strand.
GACGACGGGGTCGTCGGTCAGGATCTCGACATCGTGGGCCTGGATTCGCTTGCGGACCGCCCGCTGGAGTGCGGGGTCGTTGCCGGGCAGCACTTCTTCCATCGCCTCGACCAGGGTCACCTCGACGGGGAGGTCCCACTCGTCGTGCAACTCCGCCACCTCGCCGGCGGTCTGGACGCCCGACAGGCCGGCCCCGCCGACGACCACCTGGGCGGGGTCCTGCGGCGTCGCGTCGCGGGCGGCCTCGACGACCGACTCGTGGATGGCCAGCGCGTCGTCGACCCCCTTCAGCGTGAGCGCGTGTTCTTGCAGTCCGGGGATGCCGTAGAAGGCCGTGCGGCTCCCCAGCGCGACCACCAGGTAGTCGTAGGCCAGTTCCCGGCCGTCCGCGAGCGCGACCGTCCGCCCGTCCGCGTCGATCTCCACGACCTCGCCCTCGACGACGTCGGTCGACGGGGCGGCGATTGCCGAGCGGGCGACGGCGAGTTTCTCCGCCGCCGACGGCTCGCGGATCGCGCGGTGGACCTCGTGGAGCACGAGGTGGTAGTCCTCCCTCGACACCCAGGTCAGATCGTGGCCGTCCAGGAGTTGTTGCAGGCGTTTCACCGCTGTCGTCCCCGCGTAGCCGCCCCCGAGCACGACGACCCTCGCTGGCATACCCGAAGGTCGCCGGCGGACCGTCAAATGGGTGTTGAAACCCGCGGGACTCCGTGAGGGATTGTCGAACGTACCGGCCGGTCACTAGCGCCCCGACCGCTCACTGCCCGTCCAGCGCGGCGCGGGTCGCGCGGGCGAGCGCCCGGATCCCGCGTTCCATCTCGTCGAGGGGGGCGTGGCTGACCGAGAGCCGCAGGGCGTTCGTCCCGCCCCCGTCGGGGTAGAACGTCGATCCGGGGAGGTAGGTCACGCCTTCCTCGGCGGCCGCCGGCAGCATCGCGTCGGCGTCGATGTCCTCCGGAAGTTCGACCCAGACGAAGAAGCCGCCGTCCGGGTCGGTCCAGGTCGCCCCCGGGGGCAGATGCTCGGCCAGCCAGTCGAGCACGTGGTCCAGCCGCCGGCCGTAGGCCTGCCGGAGCGCGTCGAGGTTCGCCTCGAAGTCGCCCTCGGTGCAGTAGTACCCGAGGAGCCCCCGCGTGAAGACGTTCGTCCCGCCCGCGTTCGCGCGGGCGAGTGCGTCGACGACCTCCTCGTGGCCGACGGCCCACCCGGTCCTGACGCCCGGCACGACCGTCTTCGAGAACGTGCCGAGGTGGACGACCCGGCCCTCGTCGTCGAGTTCCGCGAGCGTCGGGACCGACTCGCCACGGTAGCGCAGGTCGCCGTAGGCGTCGTCCTCGACGACGAGGAAGTCGTACTCGGCGGCGAGTTCGAGCAGTCGCTCCCGGCGGTCCCGGGGCATGGTCGTCCCGGTCGGGTTCTGGAACGTCGGGATCGCGTACAGCAGTTTCGGCGTCGGCCGACCGGCCGCGCGCCGCGCCGCGAGGTCCTCGGCCAGTGCCTCGACGTCCAGGCCGTCGTCGTCGACCGGGACGCCTTCTATCGTGACCCCGAAGTTCCGGAACAGCGTCAGCGCGCCCATGAAGGTGGGCGCCTCCACGAACAGGACGTCCCCGGGGTCGAGGAACGTCCGGCAGACGAGGTCCAGCGCGTGGGTCGCGCCGTTGGTCAACTCGACGGCCCCCCGGTCGCAGTCGATCCCGCGCTCGCGCGAGCGCGCGACGACGACGTCGAGCAGGCGGTCGGCGTACTCGCCGCCGCCGTACTGCAGCGCCCGGTCGCCCTCGGCCGCGAAGACCGCCTCCGCGGCCGCGACCAGGTCCTCGTTCGGGAACGAGTCGGGGAACGGGAACCCGTAGTGCATCGCCGCGGCGTCCGGCGCCGAGACCGAGCGCCAGTCGCCGTAGGCCGCGCCCTCCAGCGCTTCGCGGGCGGGGGCGGCCAGCAGGTGATCGAACGCGCCGGTTCGCTCGTCGTCGGACATGGGGGTCTGTCAGGACGCAAGCGGCCACGGCACGTAGCTCTTTGGCTCCCGGAGAACCGGGGACGGCGCGGCGGTCGGCCGTCGTCATGCAGGCGTCTGACGTAACCTCAAGTACGGGGACGACCAATTGGGGGCCATGACAAGCCTCGCGGAGGTGTACGAGGGGCTCGGCGAGGAGGCGACCCGCCGGCAACTGTACGCGGGCACCGGCCTGTTCGCCGCGGGGGCGCTGCTGGTGGTAGCCGGCATCGTCGTCGCGACGACGGGCGTGCTGTCGCCGCTGGGCCTGACCGACTGGCAGTCCTGGGAGCCGGCGGGCGTCCTCGCGGGGCTGGGGTTGCCCGCGGTGTTCGTCGGCATCTTCACGGTGTTGCCGGCCAGCCGCGAGGTGCGCGCGGCCGCGGTCATCGGCGCCAGCGTCGCCGTCCTGGGCGTGACGCTGTTCGCCTACGCCTACCCCGCGTACTGGATCGGCGACTCGCCAAACCTCACCCCGCTGGTGACGCTGGTGTACTTCCTCGGCACGATCACGACGTTCTGGTGTCTGTTCACCGCCGTCGCCAACTTCGAGCCGCGCAACGACCCCGGCGGGACCGTCCGCCTGGAAGTCACCCGCGGCGGCGAAACCCGCGTCGTCGAGATCGACAGCGAGGACCTCGACGGAGCGGCCATCAACGGCGCTCTCGACGGGTCCGCGACGCTCGCCGGTTCGGACAACGCGTCCAGGACGAAGCCGACCGCGGGTGCCGGCGCTGCGGACGCCGGTTCGTCCGCCGGGTCCGGCGTCGGCGTCTTCGGCGAGGACCCCGACGGCGAGATCGACGGGTCCAGCATCACCGAGCGGACGGCGGGCGCCGTCCGCTCGGCCACCGACGCCGTCTCGGACGCGACGGATGCCGTCACCGGCGCGACGGACGCCGTCTCCGAATCGAATAGCGGTGGATCGACGCCAAAGCCCGCCAGCGACGGCGGCGCCACGGAACCCGGCATCCGCACGCCGGCCGACGACGCCGAGGTGATCTCCGCCCGTTCGGACCCCGCGGACACGACCGACACCTACTGCGGCAACTGCAAGCACTTCCAGTACGTCCAGACCTCCCGCGGGATGCGGCCGTTCTGCGAACTCGACGACGGCATCATGGACGACATGGACGCCTGCGACCGCTGGGAGCCGAACCAGCTGGACTGATTTTACAGTTCTTCCAGCGTCCGCCGGACGTCGTCCCAGTGGCTCCCCTCCCAGAAGTGCTTGCCACACCCGGGACACCGCCAGACGGGTTGCTCGTCGGGGGCGGGCGCGTGGTCGGGGGTCGTCGCACTCCCGGAAATCCGCGCCAGTTCGGCGTTGCAGTCCGCACAGCGCCGGGGTTCCTCCAGCGCGAGGTCGAACCCGGCGGCTCGCAACTCGCGTAACTGGTCGGTCACGGGTCTGGTCTCCAGCAGGAGCGAATGTTCGGCCCGCTCGGCCAGTTGCCGGTCGCGGGTGACGAGCAGGCGGTCCTCCTCGCGGGCGATCCGCACGAGTTCGTCGTCGGCTTCCCTGCCCCGGTCCAGCGCGTAGGCGGCGTCGTACCCGCACATCCGCAGGTAGGTGGCGAGTTTGCCGAGCATGGCGTCCAGCAGGAGCGGAGAGTCCTCCCCGGAACCGGCGTCCGACCTCACGGTTCGATCTCGACGAAATCCCCGACGAGGACGGTTTCGGCTGGTGGATCGGGATCGCCCATCCATCCGGGGACGAAGACCAGGTATTCGCCCGGCTCCGGGTCCCAGGACTCGGCGAACGGAACCTCGAGGTCGTACGAATAGCGATCGTTCACCGTGTAGGGTTCCGGTGATGGGTTCACTCTGACGTACTGGTCCTGCTCCCAGTCGGAGCCGACGTCCCGGTAGACAAGCGGGTGTTCGGTGTGGAACCAGAACTCCCGATCCCGCTCGTTGGCGACCGTGACGTTCACGGTCGCCGGGAGTTCGAAGCGTCTCGGCTCGATTTCGAGGTACAACGACTCATCGTTCGAGCAGGTCGTCTCGCCCTCGACGTTCTCGATCTCGGGACACTCCCGGCTCCCGCGGAGCCACGAGAGACACCCACCCAACGAGGCCGCGACAGTCGCCCCCAGGAGCGCCCGACGGTTCATGTCCTCCAGAACGGGCAGGAACGAAAAAAGGTAACGGATAGATCGCGGACGCTCACGCCAAAAACTCCCGGACGCCGTCGACGTCGCGGGCATTCAGCACGTCTCCGGGTTCGGCCCACCCGCGGCGGGCGGTGTGGACGCCGTATCGGACGTACTCCAGTTCGGGTGGGCTGTGGGCGTCCGTGTCGATGGCGACGGTGGCGCCGGCCGCCAGGGCCGTCTGGACGGCGTCGCCCCACAGGTCCAGGCGATGGGGGTTGGCGTTGACCTCCAGGGCGACCCCGTTGTCGGCGGCCGCGGTCGCTACGCGCTCGACGTCGAACTCCAGGCCGGGTCGGTCGTGGATGAGGCGCCCACTGGGGTGGCCCAGCACGTCGACGCGGGGGTCAGAGACGACGCTGACGAGGCGCTCGGTCGCCGTGTCGTAGTCCTGGCCGAGCGCCGAGTGCGGTGAGGCGATCACGAGGTCCAGTTCCGCGAGCACGTCGTCGTCCGGCGAGAGGCCGCCCTCGGCGGTGACGTTGGCCTCGACGCCGTGGAACACGTCGATGGGCGCGTCGGCGGCGACCGCCTCGACCGTCTCCATCTGCTCGCGGATCTCGCCGGGGTCGAGGCCGGTCGCCGGCGGGACGCCCGCCCCCGCGGCGTGGTCGCTGACGCAGTGGTAGTCGTAGCCGAAGTCGGCGGCGGCCCGGACCATCTCCGCGACGGTGTCGTTGCCGTCGGACCACTCGGTGTGGGTGTGCAGGTCGCCGCGGATCTCGTCTTCCGACAGGAGATCCGGCATCTCGCCCGACGCCGCGGCCTCGATCTCGCCGGTGTCCCGGCGCATCTCCGGGGGGATCCACGGCAGATCTAGCGCGGCGTACAGGCTCTCCTCTGTCTCGCCCGCAATCCGTTCGCCGACGCGCTGTCCGGCATCTAGGTCCTCGACCTCGCTCACGTCGAACACCCCATATTCGTTGATCTTCAACTCGCGGTCGATGGCGACGTTGCGGAGGTGGATGTTGTGCTCCTTGTCGCCGGTGAAGTACTGGAGGGCGGCGCCGAACTCCGAGGGGTCGACGGCCCGCAGGTCGACGCGGACGCCCCCGGCGTGGACGCTGGCCTTCTGCTCGCCGGCCTCGATCACCTCGTCGGCGGCGGGCCACTCGACGAACCGACCGACGACCGCGGCGCCGTCCCCGGTGGCGACCAGCACGTCCACGTCGCCGATGGTCTCCTGCCAGCGGCGGATCGACCCCGCGACTTCCGCCCGCTCGACCTCGTCGACGTCGAGGTGCGCCAGGGCGTCGTCGGCCAGCGGCCGGACCTCCCCCAGCAGGTGTCGCTCCCCGACCTGGCGCGCGAACTGGACGCCCTCCAGGATGTTCTGCTCGGTCTTGGCGCCGAACCCGCTGACCTCGCGGATTTCCCCCTCCCGGGCCGCCGCTTCGAGGTCGTCGAGGTCGGTGATCCCCAGCGCCTCGTAGAGCGACCCGACGGTCTTCGGGCCGACCCCCTCGACGCCCGTCAGCGCCGCCATGTCGACGGGCAACTCCGCGCGCAGTTCCTCCAGTTCCTCGATCTCGCCGGTCTCGACGTACTCGACGATCTTCTCGGCGATGGCCTCGCCCACGCGGTCGATCTCTTGCAGCGTGCCGGGGTCCTCGCGGGCGAGGTCGGCGACCGGCCGGGGGTGCGCCCGGAGGTTCTCGGCGGCTCGCCGGTACGCGCGGGGTTTGTACTCGACGTCGTTGGCCTCCAGGAGGTCCGCGAACTCCTCGAAGCGGGCCGCGACGTCGGCGTTGGTGATCCCGGGTGGATCGCGCTCTTCGCTCATCGTCCCAGTCCCGCCCGGGGGCCGTCGTCGTCGCGCCCGAGCACCTGACGGAGGAAGCTCATCCAGCGCTTGCGGTCCGCGGCCTCGGCGCGCTCGGCCTCCCCCTCGACGTCCGTGACGTCGAGTTGTTCGAGCCCGTTGAGCGCGCGGTCGATGCCGACGATGCTCTCGGCGAGGCGTTCGCCCTCCTCCAGGGTGAGGTCGGCGTCCTCCAGGCGTTGTTTGCGCTGGAGGCGCTCGCGCCGGAGGTTCTTCTTCGCGCGTTCGACCCGCTCGCGCTCGCCGTCGGGGACGGTGTCGCGCCGGCGGACCTCGAAGACGAACTCCCGGAGATCGACGGTCTCGTCCTGGACGGTGATCGTCTCCGGGATGGACGCCCCGACCGTGGCGCCCTCCCGTTCGACCCGCTCCAGCAGTCGTTTGCGTTCGATCTCGTTCACACCCGCCCTACTCGCCGCAGTCGCAAAAAATGTGTTCTGGTGGCTGGTCCGTGCGCCTTCTGGAACCTGGGTCATCGTTCGCATCGTCGGACGCTGATTCGACCGGTCGACGTGGCGACCATCTTATCGAGGTGGATCGAGGTTTGGTTTGGATCGGGTGTGATCGAGGTGGATCGACGGCACCCGACAACTAGGAGTCAACCTCACACCTCCCCAGCCGCGGGGTTGGGCCGGCGACCGACCGCCGGGGTCATCAAGCGGTGATTGGACCTGTCGATGCGGAGGGTGTGAT
>CAYTAG010000177.1:0-7304 GCA_964435625.1 uncultured Halobacteriales archaeon
GGCGACCCGACGCCGGGCGACCCGACGCCGAAGGTCGGGCGCCGCGCTATCGTTCACACTCCGTGGGCTTTCGTATCGAGTTTCCGGCCCGCTCCGGTTCACTGCTCACGGACTGCGGGTTTCACCGCTCCCGCACGACCACGAACTCCGCGAGGTCCTCCAGGTACGCCCGGGCCTCCTCGCTGCCGGCGGCGTCGACGGTCTCCAGCGCCGCCAGGGCCGCGTCGCTGTGCTCGTGGGCGCGCTTGTTGGCCTCCGCTGGCGTGAGGTCGGTCACCTCGACGACGGAGGGCCGATCCATGGCGGCGTCCTGGCCCGTCGGCTTGCCGAGTTCGTCGGCGTCGGCGGTGGCGTCCAGCACGTCGTCGCGGATCTGGAACGCGATGCCGACCCGCTCGGCGTACTCGCCGAAGGCGCCGACCGTCGACGCTTCGGCGTCGGCCGCGATGGCGCCGACCTCCGCTGCCGCGCGGAACAGCGCCCCCGTCTTCCGGCGGGCGAGTTCGACGTAGGCCCCTTCGGTGTCGGGCCGGTCGACCAGTTCGGTCGCCTCCCCGCCGCCGAGTTCGACCATCGCGTCCGTGACCGCCTGCATCGCAGCCGGCTGAGTGACGAACAGCGCCAGCGCCTCCCCCAGCAGGCCGTCGCTAGCGACCAGGGCCGGCCCGTGGCCGAACGCCGCCCAGGCGCTGGGCTCGCCCCGGCGGAGGTCGGACTCGTCGATGATGTCGTCGATGACCAGCGAGGCGTTGTGGACCAGTTCGATCCCGACGGCGAAGTCCAGGGTGTCCTCGGGTTCGCCGCCCGCCGCCTCGCAGGCCAGCACCGTCACCATCGGCCGGACCCGCTTGCCGCCGGACAGCGCGACCGTCGAGAGCTGTTCCTGGAGTTCCGGCGGCTCGACCTGCTCGACCACGGCCGACAGGCGCTGGTCGACCAGTTCCCGCCGGTGGTCCAGGTACTCCATCACTCGACCGTCGGCCCCGGGACGGCAAGTACGTGACGGATTCCGGTCCGTCCGCCGCCGATCGAAACGACGTGGACTCCCCCGCTCGACGCGGCACGGGAGCGGCGCCGACGGAGACGCCAGTAGTCGGTGACCCTGGACTAGACCCGGCAATCGTCGAGTTCGGCTGTCCGGGGTTGTCCCTCCGCGGACGCGCTTGCCGAACGCCGGTTCGCGGTCCCGACCTCCCCCGGCACAACTGGCCGGGAATTGTGTCAAAATCGCGTACTACGGCGAAGTTTAAATAGACGAACCGACTACGGGGACAGCACGACCGTCCGCAGTCACGGATCGCAATCCTGCAGGACGCGTCCACCGATGCAATGACCACCCCATCCCACGACCCGACCCCCCGCACTGCGACGGAAACGTTCGAGCAAGCGCTCGCGACGCTGGTACTGGAGTCGTTCGCCAACGGTGCGGACGTCGAGGGGACCTGGGAGATCACCCCACCATCGGACCTCGTTCCGAACTGGCGAGTCGTCGTCGAAAAAACCAGCACCGCCGACCTGCCGGCAGTCGACGGCTCCTTCCTCGACGAGTGACCGTTCGCTGGACTCCGCTAGTGGTACGCAAGTGCCAGTAAACCGATGGACTCCGCTCGTAACCCTCAGTATCTCCACGGTAGGCCTCTCTATCAGTAAAATAGGCTTATACTGTCCGGCCTCTTCGATCCAGCTATACTCCGCTGAAGCCGCCCGCCGAGAAACTGTCGAGGGGGTCGTCGTGTAGGCAGAGTATAGGTGAATCAGATGCCAACGAAAACGAACGACCGCAGGTCCGGAGGGATAGACGACGAGCAGGCCGTGTCGGGGGTCTTCGAACTGCTTTCCGCCCGACGCCGCCGGTTTGCCCTGCACTACCTCACTACACAGGTGGGCGCAGTGCCCGTGAGCGAGGTGGCAGACCAGATCGCGCTGTGGGAGCGAGACCATACCAGGGACGGCTACGAACGGATTTGCACGAGCCTCGTCCACGTCCACTTGCCCAGGCTGACCGACGCCGGGATCGTCGAGTACGACCCGGAGCGGGAGACGATAGAACTACGCGAACGGGCCACCGTGTTGACCCCGTACCTCGATCTCGCCGCCGAGGTCGACCTCCGCTAATCCCTGACCGATGCGCTCCGTTCGCGGCCGGTGAACCGGCGGCCGACCTCAGACGTCCGGCACTTCGCCGCCGAACTCCTGGCGACGACCTTTTTCCGCCTCGGGTTTCCTCGCTCGCGGGGCTCGCTGCGGGAACCGCTCGGCGCAAAAAGCTCGACCAAAAAGGCCGGGCGCTCACTCCGTTCGCGCCCGGTGGACCGGCGGCCGACGGCCGCCGGATGCTCTCGTCAGACGTCCGGCACCTCGCCGCCGAACTCCTCGATGAGTTCGGGGACGACCTCGAACAGGTCGCCGACGACGCCGTAGTCGGCGATGTCGAAGATGGGCGCGTTGGGGTCGGTGTTGACGGCGACGATGGTGTCGCTGCCCTTCATGCCGGCGACGTGCTGGACGGCGCCGGAGATGCCGATGGCGACGTACACGTCCGGGGTGACGACCTTGCCCGACTGGCCGACCTGGCGGTTCTTCGGGAGCCACTCGTTGTCGACGATGGGCCGGGAGGACGCCAGCGTGGCGTCGGTCGCCTCGACCAGCGCCTCGATCAGCGGGATGTTCTCCTCCTCCTCGATGCCCCGGCCGATGGAGACGATGAACTCCGCCTCGCTGATGTCGACGTCGCCCTCGGCGGCCGCCTCGAAGCCGGTCACGGTCGAACCGAGCGCCGACTCGTCGACGTCGGCGTCGAACGCCCGGACCTCGGCGTCGGCGGTCCCTTCCGCGGCCGGCCAGTCGCCGCCCCGGATGGTGACGACCGCGCGATCGGCGTCGACCTCGACGGCCGTCTCGACCTTCGAGCCGTACATGTCGCGGTTGACGGTCAGGGTACCGTCCTCGACCGCCAGGCCGACGGCGTCGGTCACAAGCGGCAGGTCCAGTTGCGTCGCCACCGCGGGGGCGTAGTCCAGGCCGTTGACCGAGTTGGGGGTCAACAGGTACTCGGGGGCCAGTTCCTCGACCAGCTGGACGGCCACCTGCTCGTAGACGCCGTGGTTGAACTCCTCGCCGTGGTCGACGGTGGGGATCACGTCGACGCCGTCGCGGTCGAGCCGCTCGGCGTAGCGGTCGACGTCGCCGCCGATCACCGCGACGTGCAACTCCGTGCCGACGGCGTCGGCAAGCTGACGTCCGGCAGTGATCAGTTCGAGGCTGACGTCCCGCAGTTCGCCGCGCCGGTGTTCCGCGACCGCCAGGATCATGCGTCGACCACTCCCTTCTCGCGGAGGAGGTCAGCCAGTTGCGCGGCCTGCTCGCCGGCGTCGCCCTCGAAGTAGGTCGCCTCGCTTTCGGTCTCGGGTTCGTACATCGCGGTCAGTTCGAGGTCGCCCTCCACGTCGGCCGTCGAGAGCCCGAGGTCGTCGAGGCTCCGCTCGTCGATCTCCTTGCGCTGGGCCTGGCGGATGCCGCGCAGGCTGGCGTAGCGCGGCTCGTTGATGCCGGTCTGGATCGTCAGCACCGCGGGGAGTTCGACGTCGGTGAGTTCGTCGATGCCGCCCTCCAGTTCGCGGTGAACGTGTGCGACGCCCGAATCGGCGTCCAGGTCCAGGGCGTTGACGACGGCGGCCCACTCGTAGCCGACCGCCTCGGCGAGCGCGACGCCGGTGGCGCCGAAGGCGTCGTCGCCCGCCTGGACGCCGGCGAGCACGAGGTCGGGGTCCTCCTCCTCGACGACTTCCGCGAGGATGCGCGCCTTCGCACCCACGTCGAGCAGGTCGACGTCCGCCAGGGCGTCGTCCCACACGCGGACGGCGCGGTCGGCGCCCTTCGCCAGCGCCATCCGGATGGTCTCCTCGGAGCGCTCGGGGCCGATGGTTGCGGCCACGACCTCGTCGGCAACGCCGTCCTCCTGCAACTGGACGCCCTCCTCGACGGCGTAGTCGTCCCACTCGTTGAGGTCGTACTCCAGATACTGCTCGGGGATCTCGGTCCCCTCGATCTCGAACTCGTCGTCGACCTCCCGGACCTCCTTCACCGTGACGAGAACCTTCATGGTAGAGTCCTCTCTCGCGCGAGGATAAACGTTTACGGAAACGCCGGGCAGCGAACCTCGCGTTGCTACTCCTCGACGTCCTCGACGTCGACGTCGGGGAGGCTGATCAGGTTCTCCCGGCCGATCCGGAGTTTGTCGACCTCGCCGTCCTCGGCCATGGCGGACAGCAACTGCGAGACCTTCGCGTTCGACCAGTCGGTCTCCTCGACGATGGCGGCCTGTTTCATCCGGCCGCCGTTGGCGGCCAGCAGCCGCAGCACGCGCTCGTCGTCCGACAGCAGGCCCTCGTCGACGTCGGCGAAGGGGTCCTCGCCGTCCGGCTCCGGGATAGCCGCCTCCTCGACGCCGTCGTCGGGGTCGTCGCCGTCGTCCCCGGGGGTGGCGGGCGCTCCGTCCGTGCCGGCGCCGACGTCGAGGTCGCTGCCCTTCGAGCGGTACACCGCCATCGCGCCGCCCACCAGGGCCGCGGCGAGGATGCCGACGAACAGCCCCTCCGGGAGGTCGGAACCGCTCGGCGACCCCGGGGTCGGGGTCGACGTGGGCGTGGGAGTGGGCGTCGGCGGCGACGAATCCGCGCGGTAGACCAGTGGGTCGTCGAGGAAGTACGTCGGCTGGAACGTCGTCGGCCCCTCCCACTGGACGGTGTGGTTGTCGACGCCCGTCGGCGAGTCCGAGATGACGAAGCCCTCCGGCGGCCGGATGGTCAGCCGCTGGGTCGCTTCCAGCCGGGGGAGCCAGGTGCTCGACGGCGACTGGAACGCGTCGTCGACGACGAGGCGCTCGCCGTCCTGGCGGGCGAAGTTCGTCCACGTGAACGTCAGTTCCAGCACGCCCGTCCCGTTCCGGATCGACGCGTTCCGCCGGACGCTCTCGTCGGGGATCGACATCGTCCGTCCGGTCGCGGTGCCCGCCAGGTCGACGTACTCGCGGAACAGGTCGACGTCGAAGTCCACGTCGGCGACCTGGGCCTCCCATCGCTCGCCCATCTCGCGGAACGTCTCGCGGTCGCGTTCGGTCTCCAGCGGCTCGTACACCGTGACCGTCCACCGGGCGTCGCCGTTCTCCAGCAGGCGGACGTCCATCACCTGGTCGTACTCCGAGGGTACCGACTCGTCGGCAGCGAGTACGGACCGGTCGTCCCCGGTAGGAGCGTCATACGCCCCCGCACCGACCGTCGCCGCCCCCACGAGCGTGACGACCATCGCGAACGCGACGACGGGCCGGAATCGCATACCAGACGGTGAACGCGGCTGTCGCTTAAACCCTTTCCATCCACCGGAAAATGGCAGCGAGGCGGAGAATTCCCGGGAGCGGCGGCCGCCGGGCTGCGACCGCGCCTGTTGTGAGAAACCCGGCCAGCCGAACGGGTTTTAAGGTAGGAGCGGCTTACGAAATCCTGATGGACCGAACAGCCGCGATGGCCGCCCTCCTCGTGGCCCTGACGACCCTCTCGGCCGCCCTGGTCCCCGCGACGGCCGGCGCCCCCGTGGCTGCGGGCGACGCGCGCGTGGCGGACACGGACGGCCACACGCCGGTTCCCGTCGACAACTCGACGGCCAGGCTGGTCGTCCCCCGCGACGAACTCGACCGGAGCGGCACGGCCGCCGTGCGACCGGACCTCGGCGCGGCCCTCTCGAGTGCGCGCGAGGACGTCCACGAGCAGTCCCGCCAGCTCTCCGTCGAAGAGCGGTTCGAGGCCGCCAACACCACGAACGACAGGCTGGTCGTCATCGACCAGACGTTGATCGACCTGGAGGAGAAGTCGGCGACGCTGCTGGATCGCCAGCACCACGTCATCCGGAGCTACGGCAACGGCTCCATCGGCGCCCCCGAGTTGCTACGCCGGCTCGCACGCATCGACCAGGCGGCCCGGGACATGCAGGACACGGTCTCGTACCTCCGGTCCCGGTCGAACGAGATGGAGGGCCAGCCTCTCAAGACCAACATCAACGCGGTCGACGCCCGCCTCGATACGCTGCGGGGCCCCGTTCGCGGCGAGGCGGCCAGGACCCTCGCCGGGACCGCCGACTCGACCGGCGGCTTCCACGTCGAGGTTAGCGGCTCGAATCTCGTGCTCGCCACGGTCGACGACGACGGACAGTACCTCCGTGAGGCCTACCTCATCGACAACCGCGGGGAAGAGGGGTTCCCCGAACTCGAAACACACACCGAGGCGTTCAAACGACACCAGGAGTACTACCCGTGGGTTTGGAACAACTCCATCAGTGCAGGGGCCGCCCCACTCGGGACCGTCCATCGGACGACGCAATTACACAACCAGGGTGAACTCGTCGCCTACTTCGACGCCTACAGCGGCGACGTGTTCTACGAGACCCAGGTCCTCCAGGCCGACGCGATGCCGACCACGACCGCGCTGAACGTCACCGACAGCGGGTTGCAGGTGGTCGTCGAGCGGACCTACCCAGGCGGCCCCATGCGCGTCGGGGTCTACGACGCCGCGACCGGCGACCCGGTGAACGCCGAGGTCTCGGTCGCCGGCGTCGACATAGGGCTGACGGACGCCGAGGGCGCCGTCCGTGCCGTCGAGCCGCGGACCGACTACGAAATCGCGGTCGAGACGCCCCGGACCTCGACCAACGTCACCGTCGATCCGCCGGACGAGTGACGAAGGTTCATCCGTGAAGCCGGGGCAAGGCCCCGTCGTGACCCGAGCGAGCGTCCCAGTCGTCGGCATCGCTCTCCTGCTGGCCGCGACCGTGGCGGCCGGCGGCGTCGTCGCAGCCGGCGTGTTCACCGTCACCCCGGCGGAGCCGCCGCCGCAGGCCTCGCTGGGGTTGTCCGTCGACGCGGACGCCGACCGCGTGGCGCTCACCCACCGCGGCGGCGACCCGCTGGATGTCCGCGAGTTGACGGTCCGCGTCGAGGTCGACGGCGACCCGCTGGCCCGCCAGCCGCCGGTGCCCTTTTTCGCGGCTGCGGGCTTCCGCGGCGGCCCCACAGGGCCGTTCAACCCCGCCGCCGACCAGACCTGGGATCCCGGCGAGGCCGCGAGTTTCCGGATCGCCGCGACCAACGATCCGGAGCTAACCCCGGGGGCGACCGTCGTCGTGTCGGTCTATCACGACGACCGGCACGTGGCCGAACTGGAAGCGACCGCCTGACCTTGGATTGGCTGCACGACCCTCGATTAGGCTCTCGGCGCGCGCGAGCAACGCGCGCGAGGGCCGGGGGCGGGCCGGCG
>CAYTAG010000178.1:0-7280 GCA_964435625.1 uncultured Halobacteriales archaeon
GCGGTTCGCCCGCGTCGTCCGCGGTGCCGCGCTGAAGGTGCTCGAGGACGAGTACGTCGACGCCACCGTCGCGCTCGGCGCCGGCGACGCCAGGGTGCTGGCCAGACACATCGTCCCGAACACGCTCGCGCCGATCACCGTCCAGTCGACGCTGAACTTCGGGCTGGCCATCATCGACCTCGCGGCGCTGACGTTCCTCGGGTTCGGCGCCGAGGCCGGCACGCCCACCTGGGGCACCATGCTCAGCGAGGGCGTCGACAAGGGGCTGCTGTCCGGCTACTGGTGGTGGCCCTTCTTCCCCGGGCTGTTCCTGGCAGTGACGGTGCTGGGGTTCAACCTGCTGGGCGACGGCATGCGCGACGCGCTGGATCCGCGGATGCGCGAAGCCGTCGACTGATGGTCCGGGACGTGCTCCGCTCCCGTGCCCGGCTGGTCGGACGCGCCGCCGGCGTCGGCCTCGTCGTCGGCGTCGTGGCCCTGGCCGTGGGCGCCGTCTGGGTCGGCGAGGTGACCGCCGCCAGCAGCACCGTGTTCGCGCTCGGGTCGCTGGCGTTCGGCCTCGGCCTGCTCGGCTGGTCGGGGTCGGTCCTGGCCGGCGGCAGCGTCGAGACGATGCAACGGCACCTGGACACCGACACCGACTGGACCGAGGCCGACTCCCGGCGCGCGATGGCCCGCATCGGCGGGTTCGGCGCCGGGTGGATGGTCGGCGCCTCGCTGGCCGCGGCGCTGCTCGGCGCCTGACTCACCGCACGGATGACGAACACCGACCTCTCGAACCACGTCGTCCTGGTGACGGGCGGCACGGACGGCATCGGACGGGCAGCCGCCGTTCGACTGGCCGAACGGGACGCGACGGTCGTGGTCACGGGGCGGGACGAGCGCAAGGCCGGGCAAGTGCGGGAGGCGCTGACCGCTTCGGCGGGCGACGGCGAGGTGTTGCTGGCGGACCTCGCCGATCCCGGCGAGGTCCGCGGCCTCGCGCGGACGGTCCGGGATCGGTACGACCGACTCGACGTCCTCGTGAACAACGCCGGGACCTGGCAGGATCGGCGTCGACTCGCGGACGGGTGGGGCGACGAGGTGGAGTACACGGTCGCCGTCAACCACCTGGCGCCGTTCCTGCTGACGAACTGCCTAGTGCCGCTGTTGGAAGCCAGCGCACCCGCCAGGGTGGTGACCGTCTCCTCCGAACTGCATCGCCGGGGGGAAATCGACCTCGAAACGTTCGCGTCCCGGCCCGACTTCGACGGCCAGGGGACCTACGCCGACTCCAAACTGGCGAACGTCCTGTTCACCGCCGAACTGGCCGACCGGCTGGCAGGCACCGGCGTCACCGCCAACGCGCTCCATCCGGGGGCCATCCCGGCGACGTCGCTGTCGCGGGACACGAGCGGCCTCTCGTCGGTGGTCTGGTCGCTCATGCGGTGGCTCCCGTTCACCGACGGGATCGACGACGGCGCGGAGGCCATCGAGTACGTCGCGACGGCACCGGAACTGGAGGACGTCACCGGCGAGTACTTCCACCAGCGCGAGCGGCGTCGGCCGGCATCGGTCGTCGAGAACCGGGAGTTACGAGCAGCACTGTGGGAGCACAGCGCGGACCTCGCGGGGATTTCCCCGGAGGTCCCCGACGTAGATCCCCTGGCCTAGCACCGGACGTTCCGGCCGACCGCGGGCCCGAACCGCTCGCCGTCGCGCTCGTAGACGACCTCGCCACGGACCGTCGTCAACTCCGGGAAGACGCCCGTCCGGCCCTCGAACGGCGTCCACCCGCACTTCGAGTGGAGTCGTTCGCCGCGGATCTCCCTGGTGGCGTCGGGATCGACGAGGACGAGGTCGGCGTCGTAGCCGACCGCGACGCGACCTTTCCGGAGAAGGTCGAAGGCCCGGGCCGGGTTCCGGGCGGTCACGTCCCGGACGCGTTCGTAGTCGAGTCGGCCCTTGCGGGCCTGCTCCAGCAGCAGCGGCACCATCGTCTCGACGCCCGGAACGCCGCTCGGGGCGTCCCAGACGCTCCCGTCCTTCTCCTCGCGGGTGTGCGGCGCATGGTCGGTGGCGACGACGTCGACCGTACCGTCCGCGAGCAGTTCGAACAGTTCACGGCGGCGCGACTCCTCGCGCAACGGCGGATTCATCCGGCCGAAGGTCCCCAGATCGGCCAGGTCCTCGCGGGACAGCAGTAGGTGGTGAGGCGTCACCTCGCAGGTCGCACCCACCGCGGCGGCCGTCCGGACGCCGCCGGGCGTGCTGGTGTGGGCGACGTGGAGGTCGGCACCGGTCTCGTCGGCGACCTCGCAGGCCCGCTCGACCGCGGCCACCTCGGCCTCGGGTGTGCGGTAGGCGCTCCAGGCGTCGGGGTCGGAACGGTCGGTCGTCGACTCGTCGAACAGGTCGGCGTCCTCGGCGTGGACGGTTACGACGACGTCCTCGGCGGCGGCGCGCTCGCAGGCCGCCCGGAACAGCGATTCGTCGATGCCCATGTCGCCGGTCGAGTCCGCCAGGAACACCTCCCCGAGCGCGAACAGCGGCCGCTCGAACAGCGAATCGGGGTCCCAGCCGGACGTGACGCCGCCGTTCAGTCCGTAGTCGACCAGCGATTCGCGGGCGAGCGCGGCTTTCTCGTCGAACGCCCGGCCGGTAACCGTCGGCGAATCAGTGTTCGGCTGGTCGACGACGGTCGTCACGCCGCCGGCGGCGGCGCTACGGCTGCCGGTCGTCCAGGTCTCCTTGTGGCCGAATCCCGGCTGGCGGAAGTGGACGTGAACGTCGACGGCACCCGGGAGGAGGAGGTTGCCGGCGGCGTCGACGACCTCGGCGTCGCCGGGCGACAGGTGGGATTCGACCGCAGCGATCCGGTCGCCCTCGACGCGGACGTCGACCTGTCTACCGTCCGCCAGGGTCGCGTCCCTGAAGAGCACGTCCGCGCCTCGGACGGCCGTGGCCCTAAGTGTCCCGGTCGCCGGTGGCTCCCCGGGTCGACACCGCGGTGGGCACCTCGGGTGGGCGAACGGACGGCGCGTGGTCGCCGCGCGACGGCGCGCCGTACTCCCGCCTCGACCGGTCGCGCGGCCGTCCTCAGATCACGGCGACGCTGGTCGCGGCTTCGGCCAAAAACCCTCGGCTACTCGTCGACCCGTCGCACCTCGTGCTCGGCGTCGTCGACCAGCATCGATTCGAGGACCTCGATCACCATCTCGGGGTCGGCCCGGCCGCCCGCCCGTTCGACGCTGCCGACCGATCCCGGGTCGAACGGGGCACCGAGAGCGTCGTAGACCGGGTCGAGTACGTCCGCGATCTCCTCGTGAGCGTCGACGATCAGGATGCCCGCGACGACTGCGGCGTCCGCCTGGACGCGCTGGGCGATCCCGACCACCTTTCCCCGGTAGGACAGCGAGCGCTGGCCGGGGCAGAACGACCCGTCCGGTTCGCCGCGCTGGGCGGGAACGCCCAGACGCCACAGCGCCCGCTGGACGGTCCTGGCGGTCGCCTCGTATCGCTCGTCCAGTCCCTGCCGGTAGTCCTCGACCGGGACGGCGCGGGCGAACGCGACCGTCGTCCCCGTGTAGGCCACCGCGCGGCCGCCGACCGACCGCTCGGCCGGGGGGAAGCCGTGCTCGCGGGCGGTCTCGCGGGCGCGCTCGTAGCCGTCGGCGCGGACGTCCCGCCGGCCGAACGCGACCTGGCGGTGGGGCCGCCAGACCCGGACGGCCGGTTCGCCCGTTTCGCCGACCGTCGCGAGCAGGTCGGCGCTCACCTGCCGATCCGCGTCGACGTCCTCCGCCCGACCCCGCAACACGCGCATGGTCGTCGGTCCGGGCCGGACGGTCTTACCTCTGGCCGTTGGCGGTCGTCAGATGTGGCAGTAGTCCTCGCAGACGCAGTTGTCACACGGGTTGTTCCCGCAGTCCTCACAGCAGTACTCGTGGCAGTGATCCTGGATCTCGACCTCGCGGTCGACCTCCGAGAGCGGCGTGATGGCCTGCTGGCCGCCCTCCTGGGTCACCAGATACAGTTCGTCGTCGCCCCCGGACGCCGAAGCGACCGAGGCCGCACCGGTAACGATTGCGCCTGCCGTTGCCACCTTCCCGAGTACGTCACGACGTTGCATGGCACTCGATAGTCGTCCCACGCTAACAAATGTGTTTCCATAACTATAGAAACTAAATTATCCTTATACCCTATGAATTAGACGAGTTCCATCGACGTCACGGAACGAGCAGGTACGCGGACTCGCCGCGGTCCCGACAAGGGGAAGGCGGGGCGGGTCCAAACCGGCGGCGATGCCCGTCCGGTTGCCGCGTGCCGTCCTAGACCGCTACGAGCGACTGTCGCTGTACAACTCGCCGTACCCCGCCCACGACCAGGGGTGCGCGATAGACCTCTACCCCGCCGCGGGGGCGCCGAGTCCGGTCGGCGGCGAGGTGCTGGAGACCCGGACCGTGCGGGCGCCCTCGAAACCGTACGCGGTCGAGCACGACTACCTGATCCTGGTCGCGGTCGAGAAACCCGAGTCCGCCGCGGGGCTGGTAGCCCGCATCCTGCACGTCGACCCCGCCGTCGAGGCGGGCGACCGGATCGCCGTGGGCGACGAACTCGGCGACCTCGTGCGCTCGGGCTACTTCGCCCCCTGGGTCGGCAACCACGTCCACCTGGGCTTCCGGCCGCCGGACGCGAACCACCGCCGGGCGGCCGGTTCGTTGCCCGTCGCGGTCGGCGTCGACCCCGAGCCGGTGGCCTGGGACGGGACCGGGACGGTCGTCGACGTCGGGGACACGTACGCGCTGCTGGACGCGCCGGCCCACCCCGCGCCGGGCGAGCGGTGGGTCGGCGTCGCCGCCGAAACGGGCGACGGCCACGGCGTGCTCGACGGCGGCCTGCCGCACTACGACGGGGGCGGACTGCTCGGATCGAGTGGGGACGGGGCCATTTCGCTGGTCGGATCGGCGGTCGGCACCGCGACCGGACGTGACGTCGAGTGGAACGATCCCACGGTGCTGGCGAACGGCCGGGCGATTACGGGGCTGTCGCTGTTTCTCGCCCGGGGGGAGTTCGGCGCGAAACTGATCCGTCCGGACGAGGCGTTCGCGGTCGGCGAGCGGGTCGAGGTGCGGATCGGTGAGTGAGCGGTCGGCCCGTCCCCCGGCGCCCTTTTCAGGGCGGGGACCGTGTGGCCGGTATGGACGCCGACATCGAATCGATCCTGGTCGCCCAGACCGAGGACGGCCCGGTTGGCGTGGCCGTCCTCGCGGTCGACGGCGCCGGGGACGTGTTGCCCATCTCCATCGGCATCGAGGCGGCCGCCGACATCGCCCGGGGGATGGACGCCGCGGACGCGGACCAGCCGCTGACCCACGACCTCATGCTCGACGTGGTCGAGGTGCTCGGCGGCCGCCTCGACCGCGTCGTCGTCGCCTCCCTGGAGGGCGACAGCTACGGCGCGGCCGTCCACCTGGACACGCCGCGGGACCGGGCCGTCGTCGACGCCCGCCCCAGCGACTCGCTGGCGCTGGCGACCCGGACCGGCGCGTCCATCGAGGTCGACGAGGGGGTCTTCGAGCGCGGCCGGCGCCCGCCGGAGGCGTTCGACGACCTCCGGGACATCCGCGAGGTCGCCGCGGAGGCCTGACATGGACGACGGTATCCAGGGCACGGCCGCCGACGGGGACGCCGTCCTCGACGAACTGTTCGCCGTCATCGAGGACCGCAAGCGGGAGTTGCCCGCGGACTCCCACACGGCCTCGCTGTTCGCCCACGAGAACGGCGAGAACGAAGTGCTGGAGAAACTCGGCGAGGAGACGACCGAACTCGTGCTGGCGGCGAAAGACGACGACGGCGACGAACTCGTCCACGAGGCCGCCGACGTCGTCTACCACCTGCTGGTGCTTTTGGCGATGCACGACCTCACCCTGGCGGAGTTGCGAGAGGAACTGCGCGAGCGACGCTGACGCCCGGGCGAACGGTGCCGACGCTCACCTTGAGCCGTCCGGCGTCGGAATCGGCCGATCGGGTCAGTCGTCCGCGGACTCGGCGCGGTCGCCGGCCTCGTCGGCTTTCCCCCGGGCGTACGCCGACGAGAGGCCGGCGAGACCGCCGGCGAGCATCCCCACGAGCCCGAAGAGTGCGAAGGTGTTGATTCCCTGGACGACGCTGTACAGGAGCGCGTCCGCCAGCGGGACGTCGAGCGAGGTCGTGCTCTCCAGCAGGTTACCGAACACGAACAGGAACCCGCCCCCGCCGGCCGCCAGGGCGCCCGCGCCGGCTCCGTTGTTCCCCTCTGCGACGACGGCGCCGACGACCGCCGCGACCAAGACGGGCGCCCCCCAGGTCGTCCACGGCGACACGAACCGCCCCACGTGCGCCAGCACGAACGTCGCCCCGATGCCGACCAGGACGACGTTCCGGAGCCGGTAGGCCATGGCCGGTCGTGGGGGTGCCCGGTGCTTAAGTGTCCCGGGAGCCGGCTGTAAAGTTCCGAGGTCCACTGCGACCGTCGAGCTTCAGTCCCGTTCTGGGTTTTCTCCCCGCTGCAACCGGATAAGCCCAGATCCTCGCTCGTCGGCATCGAGGGTTTCAATCCCGTTCTGGGTTTTCTCCCCGCTGCAACATTATAGACGGTCACTCGCGTCTCGCCGCCGGGAGAGTTTCAATCCCGTTCTGGGTTTTCTCCCCGCTGCAACCTGGCCGGCCCGTTCGGCTACTACCTCGGCGGCGTCATGTTTCAATCCCGTTCTGGGTTTTCTCCCCGCTGCAACGGTGGGGTCGTCGTGCATCGTGTCCCCCGCCGCTTCCGTTTCAATCCCGTTCTGGGTTTTCTCCCCGCTGCAACTGCGACCCGGCTGATGCTCTTCACGACGACGGCGTCGTTTCAATCCCGTTCTGGGTTTTCTCCCCGCTGCAACCGTCGACGACTGGCTGTCGTACTACGACGCGAGCCTGTTTCAATCCCATTCTGGGTTTTCTCCCCGCTGCAACGGGGCGCCTGGACCGGCGGGCAGATCGTGGGCAAGTTTCAATCCCGTTCTGGGTTTTCTCCCCGCTGCAACCGAGCACCGCAACCACGTCCGCGAGGAGGGGCGGGCGTTTCAATCCCGTTCTGGGTTTTCTCCCCGCTGCAACCGCCGCAGGGCCGTGCCGGCCACCCGCGACGACGGCGAGTTTCAATCCCGTTCTGGGTTTTCTCCCCGCTGCAACGAATCGGCCACGCTCGCGGTGCAGGGCGGGTGTAACACGTTTCAATCCCGTTCTGGGTTTTCTCCCCGCTGCAACCAAGCACGCGG
>CAYTAG010000179.1:0-7219 GCA_964435625.1 uncultured Halobacteriales archaeon
AGGCCGCGCACTCGAACAGCGATCCCGCCAGCGACGCCGCGCCGGCGGCGCCGCCGGCGAGCAGGTCCTCGATCCCGACGCCGCAGATCGCCGGCGCGGCCAGACCGACGGGCGACAGCGCGGAGAAGCGGCCGGGGACGCCCTCGGGGACCGCCAGCGTCGGCAGGTCGTGGCGCTCCGCGAGGTCGGCCAGCGGCCCCTCGTCGCCGGTGATCACCAGCGTCCGCTCGGTCCAGTCGACGCCAGCGCGCTCGAAGGCCTCCCGGCAAACCAGGAAGTTCGCCAGCGTCTCGGCGGTCGTCCCCGAGCGCGAGACGACGACCAGCGCGGTCTCGGAAAGCGGGAGGCCATCGAGGTGGTCGGCCACCCACGCGGGGTCGACGTTGTCGAGGTAGTAGGCGTCGGCATCGGTCGGCAGCGCCGCCGTGATCGTCGCCGCGCCCAGCGCACTGCCGCCGATGCCCGCGGTGAGGACGGCCGAGGCGTCCGCGAGCGGTTCGACGGCGCGCCTGATCGCGTCGGGGTCGGTCCGCTCGGGCAGGTCCAGGGCGGCGTAGCCGTGTTCGTCGTCCGCCCGCCCGGCCTCGATGCGCTCGTGGGCCGTCCCGACCCGGTCGTCGAGTCGCTCCAGCGACGCCCTGGCGACCCCCGGGTCGGCGACCCCGGCGAGCGCGTTGCCGATGTCGACGCGCATGGTTGCACCACCGGCGCCCCGACCCAAAAACGGTTCCCATGCGGGCGCCGGCCCGCAGTAGCGGCCGCGCCGGCGGCGTCGGCGCGGTACCGCGCCGCTTTTCCCGGCCGCCGTCGAAGCGCCAGCCATGAGCGACGACGCCTACGGCGGTGCCGTAGGGGCGTTCCCCTACGCGTTCCGGGCCAGCGACTCCGTCCTGTTCCGCCTGTACGTGGTGCTCGGCGCCGTCCTGTCGGCGCTGTCCATCGTCTTTTTCGCCCTCGGGCTCGCGTTCTGGGTGGCCCAGACGCTCGGGCAGTCCCCGGTCGCCGCGCTCTCGCGGGCGTTTTTGATCCTGATCTGGCTCGCCGTCGTCGCGCCGGTGATCGCGCCCGTCCTCCTGGTGGCGCGGCGACACCGCCGAAATCGAGCGGTTGACCCCCGCTACGACGCCGCGCTGGCGATCACGGGCTTGCTCTACGTCCTCGCCGTCTACGTCGCCCTGCTGATCGCCGCGCCGGCCGACGCCCGGGGGACGCCGACCGGCGCGGTCGCCCCGCTCGTCGAGGCGCTGTACGCGATGCCGCGGTGGGTCGGTGCCGCCCCGCCGCTCGCGGTCGTCGCCCTGATGGGTCTGGTCCATCGGGTCCTCGGGCGGTCCCCGACCGGTAGCGATGTCGACGGCCAGTCCGGGGGCGACGTCGACGACCGACCGGAGGACGCCGCCGAGTGAACACTCAAGGCCGTTGCCACCCGAAGGCCGATCATGGAACGCAAGCGCGGGACCTTCGTCGTCACACACGCCGACGAGGCGACGGCGGTGCTCCGGGACGCCGAGGACGGACAGGTCCACACCCTCCAGGAGAACCCGGACGTCGACGCCGGCGAGGTGATCGAGGCGACCGTCGAACCGGTCCCCCCCACCGGGGCGGCCTGGGAGGTGGTCGAGGTCGGGGACCGCAGGACGGTCGCCGTCGAGCGCAGTGAGGAACCGCCGACGCGCCACGAGCGCGACGTCGCGGCCGACCAGGCCGTCGGCGAACTCACCCGCGTCGAGCGGGCAGGAACCGGCGAACTCCACGTCCTCACGGTTCCTGCGGGCCAGGTCGAGGCTGCGGTCTCCGACGTCCTCGACGACGAGGAGGGCCTGCTCGCGCGGGCCGCCCGACTGGGCGTCGGCCGGGTCGAGATCCGGGCCACGGAGGCCAGTGCCGGTTCCGCGGACGCCGACGAATCCTACGGCGTCGTCAGCGTCCGGTATCTGCCGTAGACTGGTGGTCGAGGTGACCGGCGCAGGATTCGGGGACTATCAGGACTCGGTCGGACCGCCCTCGCTCTGTACCTTCCAGCCGCCGTCGAGGCCGCAGGCCTCCCGGACCTCGTAGTCGATTTCGGTGCCCTCGCCCACGCGGCGGCCGCCCTCCACGGCCTCGACGCGGAGCGGGACGTCCAGCGTGTTGCCACAGCACCCGACGCCGACGAACTCCTCCCAGGCGTCCCCGACCGCGACCGTACCGAGGGACTTGCGCAGCCACGCGCCGAAGTGCGGCGTCTCGACCTGGTGGCGTCCCCACCTGCTGAGGTCCGCGGGGTAGGAGACGACGACGCGGTCGGCCTCGCCGGCCGCGGCCCCGTCGACGGATCCGGATTCGCTCATGGGCGTCCTTGGGGACCCGGCTACATAGCGGTGACGGGGTCCGGATCGAACGCCGTGGCGTCGGCGGGTGGGGACGGCCTGGTCCGGGGCGGACCTGGCCGGGGCGGTACGACGAGATAAGAAGGCTTATTCGCGCCCCTTTCGGAACCAACTTTCATGATCGAGGACGTCGCCCGGAGGTGGGTCTATGGGCGAGGATGACGTCGAACCGTTCGAGTTTCCGTTCGGGCTGGGCGAGGTCGACTACACGAAGTACACGAACCGCCAGCTCGCGACCGTGCCGCTCGCGGTCCTGGCCGCGGCGTTGATCGTCCTCGCGGTGTGGGCGACGATGATGGCGCCGGTCGGCTGGCCAGCCGAGCCCGGGATCGACTTCGTCGGCGGGACCGAACTCCAGATCGAGACGACGGACGACCGGTCCGAGATCGAGGCGGCGTTCTCCCAGGCGCCCGAGTCGGTGCGGGGCATCGCCGCCCAGGAGGACACCTACATCGTGACGTTCAAGGAGGGCGATACGACGACCCTCGAACAAGAGGCCGACGCGGCCGGCTACGACGTCGAGCAGGTCCGGGAGGTGTCCGCGACCTTCGGCGGGAACTCCCAGGGCCAGGCGCTTTTGGGCGTCGGGATCGCCTTCCTCGGGATGAGCGTCGTCGTCTTCCTGCTGTTCCGGACGTTCGTGCCGTCGCTGGCGGTGGTCGCGAGCGCGTTCTCGGACATCGTCGTCCCGATAGCGCTGATGAACCTGTTCGGCATCGAGATGAGTCTGGGGACCGTGGCTGCGCTGTTGATGATCATCGGGTACAGCGTCGACTCGGACCTCCTGCTCAACAGTAACATCCTGCGGCGGCGCGGCGGCTTCTACGAGAGCGCCTACCGCGCGATGAACACCGGCATCACGATGACGCTGACGTCGCTGTCGGCGCTGATCGTGATGACGCTGGTGGCGATGTTCTTCGCGATCCCGCTGTTGCCGAACATCGGGGCCGTGCTGGTGTTCGGGCTGGCGGCGGACCTCATGAACACCTACCTGATGAACATGAGCCTGCTTCGATGGTACAAGTTCGAGGGGGTCAAACGATGAGCGACTACTACGCGAAGGCGAAGGCCAACTGGCGGGTACTGTTGCTCACGGCGTTCGTCCTGATGAGCACGATCTCGCTGTTCGTGCCCGCCGCGGTCGTCGCTGGCGGCGGGTCGACCAACCTGGAGTACGGCCTCGACCTCGACGGTGGGACCCGCGTCCGCGCGCCGTTCATCGGCATGACCGCCGAGGGCGTCGACGTGGGCGACGCGACCCCCAGCGACCTCGAAACCCAGATCGCCGACGATCTGGCGGTCGGCCCGGCCGACGTCCAGATACGGCCCAGCGGGGGGACGGTCGAGGTCTTCTCGGGGAACGTCACCGAGTCGGAGTTCGGCGACGCCCTGGAGGCCGCCGGCCTGGAGTACGACTCCATCCGGAGCGGCGTCACCGAACAGACCCGGACCGTCGCCCGCAACACGGTCGAGGACAAGATCAGCGAGTCCCCGCAGGTGCCCGGCGGCAACGTCCAGATGGTGACGACGCCCGGCGGCGAGCACTTCATGCTCATCGAGGCGCCCGGGGTCACCCGCGAGCAGGTGCTCGACCTGATCAGCGAACGCGGGGTCGTCGAGGTCGTCGCCATCTACCCGACGGCCGCCGGGGACAACGGCACGGTCGCGAACGACTCCGCCCAGGAACGCGAGTTCGGAGTTCCCGAGGGTTACGCGACCGAGACGCTGTTCACCCAGAGCGAACTCGCCTCGGTCAGCAGCGCCCAGGAGGGCCAGGGGACCGAAAACCCGCACGTCCCCGTGTCGTTGCGGGACGGTCCGTCCCGGGACTTCGAGTCGCGGATGGTCGAACTCGGGTTCACCAACGACGGCGTCAACAGTTGCGATTGGCGGGCCGACCAGTCCGATCCGGGCTACTGCCTGCTGACCGTCGTCGACGGCGAAGTGGTCTACTCCGCGTCGATGGGGACCGGGCTCGCCGAGGACATGAACGCCAGGGAGTTCAGCAAGACCGGCGACTTCCGGATGGAGACGAGTAACATCTCCGACGCCCGTGCCCTCCGGGTCAACCTCCAGGCGGGCGCGCTGCCGACCGACCTCGACCTCGACGAGGGCACCTCCTCGTACATCGAACCCAGCATCGCCGAGCGGTTCAAGTTCCTCTCGCTGCTGACGGGGGTGCTGGCCGCGCTGACGGTCGCGCTCGTCATCTACGCCCGCTACCGGGACCCGAAGGTGTCGATTCCGCTGTTCCTGACGGCGCTGACGGAGGTGTACATCCTGCTCGGGTTCGCGGCGGCGATCAGCCTCCCACTCGACCTGGCGCACATCGCCGGGTTCATCGCCGCCATCGGGACCGGCGTGGACGACCTGGTCATCATCGCCGACGAGGTGATGGCCCAGGGCGACGTCAAGACCAGGCGCGTGTTCCGCAACCGCTTCCGGAAGGCGTTCTGGGTCATCGGCGCCGCCGCCATCACGACCATCATCGCCATGAGTCCGCTGACGGTGCTGTCGCTGGGTGACCTCTCCGGGTTCGCCATCGTCACCATCGTCGGGGTGCTCGTGGGCGTCCTGGTCACCCGTCCCGCCTACGGCGACATCCTGCGGTCGCTGTTGACGAGGGAGTAGGTTCACCCCGTCGGCCCTTCCGGCACCGGTTCAGAACTCCCCGAGCCCTCGCTGCTCGCAGTCCGCCAGTAACCGTCGGCACGTCTCCCACGACGACCGCGCGAACGGCGGGACCTCGCCGTGTTCGTCGACGTAGGCTTCGAGGTACTCCCGGGTGTTCGGATCGCTGGGATAGCCGCTCCCGATCTTGCCGTGTTCGGCCGCGAGTTCGGCCACGTGGGCGTCGCGCTCGACCTTCGCCACGACCGACGCCGCGGCGACGACGGCGTGGCGACCGTCGGCGCCGTGCTCGGCCGTGACGTCGACCGACGCCGAGACCGCGTCGGTCACCCGCCGGGCGAACCGCGCCTCGCTGGTGTCGCAGGCGTCGACGACGACTTGCGGCTCGGCGTCGACTCCGCCGTCCGGGTCACCGTCGAGGGCCCGCTCTATCGCTATCGCCTGCGCCCGGACGCCGAGGGTGTTCATGTCCGTCCCGGGGTCGTCGATGCGCGCCGGGGGCACCTCCGCGACGCCGATTGCGACCTCGGAGTGCTCGCGCAACTCCGCGGCCAGCGCCTCCCGGCGCTCGGCCGCCAGTTCCTTCGAGTCGTCGAGACCGTCCGGGAGGACCGCCGCGTCCGGAACTCGGACGGCGGCGGCGAACATCGACCCCAGCACCGGCCCCCGTCCGGCCTCGTCGACGCCGACGCGCAGTGCCATCGTCGCCCGTTGCGCGCCGCGGTGGCTAATCGCTTTCGCTGCGCGACGTGGTTTGGCCGGCCGCGCCGTCGTCCGGCTAGCGGATCAGTCGTCGGCCGCGGGCGCCTCGACGACCTCGTCGTGTTCCCGCTCGGGTTCCTGTGACTCGGGGTCGTCCTCCGGGAGTTCGTCGGTGACCCGCTCCCATTCGGCGTCCCGGTCGTCGGCCCAGTGGTGACACATGGTTCGTCGTTTGGTACGTGATGGCAAGGCATAATGGTTTGGTCGGATCGCCCCCTCTCCCGGGTTTACTCAAATACCCGCGGCAGGTATACAGGGGCCGGCGGCCAGCACAAACCGTTTGGTCGTGGGCGTGGACGGGTCGGCCATGCCGACGAACGAGGACGACCTGGAATGGCAGGAGGTCCGGAAGGGCAACGCCCGCTACCGGCGAAAGCAACTCGGCGCGGCCGACGGCGGCGAGCGACTGGGCAGCTCGATGTATGAACTCCCGCCCGGCGGCGCCTCGTTTCCCTACCACTACCACACGGCCAACGAGGAAGCACTGTACGTCCTCTCGGGGTCCGGTACCCTCCGGCTGGACGGCGAGGAGCACGCCGTGGAGGCGGGCGACTTCGCTGCCCTGCCGGCAGACGAATCCGGCGCCCACCGCGTCCGCAACGACGGCGACGAGCCACTGCGGTACCTGCTGGTCTCGACCATGAACGAACCCGACGCGATGGTCTACCCGGACTCCGGGAAGGTCGGGGTCGTCGCCGGCGCGTCGCCCGGCGGGTCGTCGGACGACCGTACCGTGGAGGCATTCTTCCGGCTCTCCGATCAGGTCGACTACTGGGATGGCGAGCAGGACGCGCCTGACGGGGGCGTCCCGGACGAAGAGTAGTCAGGCGTCCCGCACGAACTCGTCGGTGACGAACGGTTCGTCCTCACCCTCGACCGAGAGCACGTCCAGTGCCGTCACCTCGGCGTCGACGTCCAACAGCCCCGCCAGGCTGGGTTCGGTGCGGCCCTCGTCGCCGCCGACGAGTTCCTTGACGTACAGGCCGCCCTCGGTGTGGAACTGTAGTTCCGCGCGGGTGCTCTCGGCGGGTTCCTCGACTTCGTCGCCGGGTTCGCTGTCGGCGCCCGCGGGGACGAGGTGGCCCTCCGCGGCGTACACGTCGCGGGTGCGGGTCTTGCCGGCGCGGCGGTGGTCGACCCGACCGGGCGTGTACTGCTCGATGGTCGCGCCGTCGAGTTCTGTGAGGGCCTCCGCGAGCGCGTCGGCGCCGACCGGCCCGTCGAACGCCACCTGCGCGCGGTAGATTTTGCTGGCGGGCAGTTCCTTGACGCGCTCGACCATCGCGTGGGTCGCCAGCCGGAGGCCTTCGACCTCGACCAGGTCGCTCCCGCCGATGGCCCGCTCCAGTTCGTCCAGGTCGGGCGTCCGCACGCGGGGCTCTTTGACCTCCACCACGAACGGCCGGCCGGTGCCGAGCATCCGGGCGTCGACGTCCTCGCGGCCGGCGCCGTGGAAG
>CAYTAG010000180.1:0-1692 GCA_964435625.1 uncultured Halobacteriales archaeon
ATCGAGCGGCCCTGGCCCGGCATGTTGCAGACGGTGTACGGCGACGACGAGCGGTTCATCGACGAGTACTGGCAGCGGTTCTCGGACACGAACAGCGACGACTGGCGCGACTGGAGCTACGAGGCCGGCGACGGCGCCGTCCACGAGGAGGACGGCTACTTCCGCATCCTCGGGCGCCTGGACGACGTGATGAACGTCGCAGGCCACCGTCTGGGAACCATGGAACTGGAGTCCGCCATCGCGGAGGTCGAGGACGTCGCCGAGGCGGCCGTCGCCGCCCGCGAGGACCCCGAGAAGGGCGAGGTTCCCGACGCGTACGTGACCCTCCGGGAGGGCGTCGAAACGGGCGAGGACGTCCGCGAGCGGATCGTCGCCGCGGTGGAGGACGAGATCGGCAAGTTCGCCCGGCCGGCCAACGTCGTCTTCTGTGATGACCTGCCGAAGACGCGGTCCGGCAAGATCATGCGTCGGTTGCTGGCGGACATCTCCAACGAGGAGGACCTGGGCGACACGACGACCCTGCGGGACCCCAGCGTCCCCGAACGGATCCGCGAGCAGGTCCACGGCGACTGAGCGCCGCAGAACTTTCATTATCGTTCGTGGCTTTTCCCCGTAGTTACTTCTATCCGCGCTCCGTACGTCCGTCCGTGTCCGTACTGCTCTCGCGGCTCCAGCGGCTTTCCCGGCAACTCGCGCTGTCCTGGAAGCTGTTCGTGGTCCTCGGGATCGTCGTCGGACTCGCGGTCGCGCCGTTCGCGTTCTCGATGGCGAGCGAACCGGACGCGACCGTGGCGGTGGTGGCGCTCGAAGGGGGGATCGACGGCCCGAACGCGGCCGACGTGACCTCGCAACTCGCGGCGGCCCGGACCGACGGGTCCATCGAGGCGGTCGTGTTGCTGTCGAACAGCCCCGGCGGCAGCGCCAGCGCCAGCGAGACGCTGTACATGGAGGTCGCCAGGACGGCCGAGCGGATGCCGGTCGTCGGCCACGTCGACGCGATGGCGGCCTCCGGGGCGTACTATGCGCTGGCCCCGAGCGACCGGATCAACGGCAAGCCCTCGTCGATGGTCGGCAGCGTCGGCGTCTACACGACCACGCCGACCGATCCCCAGCCGCTCGACGAGGTGATCGCCAGCGGCCCGGACAAACTCAGCGGCGGCGACGAACGCGACTGGATGTACAAGACCGAGGCGCTGCGCAACGCGTTCGTCGGGGCCGTCGTGCAACACCGGGGCGACCGGCTGAACCTCAGCGGGGTGGAACTCTCGGAGGCGGGCCTGTACACCGGCGGCCAGGCGGTCGAGGACGGCCTGATCGACGGCATCGGCAGCCTGCGTGACTCCATCCGCGAGGCCGCCCGGCTGGCCGACCTCGGGGACTACGACGTCGAAGTCCTCCGGGACGACGCCGGCGGCAACCAGTCCACCAGGTTCGTCACCCGGACCAACTACGTCGCCTCGGACGCCCCCCAGAAGGAACTGGTCTCGCCGTCGTACTTCCTCGGGAACCTCGGCGAGGACCCGGCAGTGCCCAACGTCGTGATGCTGCCGCCGTCGGTCCTCGCGGCCGCCGCTTCCGACGCCGGGGACGGCGAGACCGGGACGGGCGGAGTCGGCGCGGCGAACGGGACTGCGGCCGACGACCGGACGCCCGCAAACGAGTCGAGGTCCGGCAACGAGTCGCCGGCCGACG
>CAYTAG010000180.1:1792-7215 GCA_964435625.1 uncultured Halobacteriales archaeon
CGAGTCGCCGGCCGACGCGTCGACGCCCGACGACGAGCCACCGACCAACGCGTCGGCGCCAGACGGCGAATCCTCGGCCAACGAGTCGATGCCCACCGGCGAGTCGCCGGCCGACGCGTCGACGCCCGACGACCGGGGGGTGAGGACGTGAGCGACGTCGTCGAGGTCCTCAAGCGGGTCGGCCTCGGGGTGGTCGTCGCCGCGGTCGTCGTCCTGGCGGCCGTGGGGCTGGGGAACGTGATGACGGCGCCCGGCGGCGTCTCGCCGGGCGCCCAGCACCAGGCGTACGCCCCGGGCGAACTGGCCCCGGACCGCCTCGAATCGTCCGGGACGCCCGACCCCTCCGGGAACGTCGGGACCGTCTTGATCGACCAGTCCCGGAGCAACCGCTTCGACCGCGAGGACGTCGCCCCGCTGGTCGACGCGATCACCCGGGCCGGCGGCCGGGTCCAGTTCCCGCCGCCGAACGCCGACATGGGGACGACCCTGTCCGGCGTCGACGTCCTGGTCGTCGTGGACCCGGGCAGCGAGTACGGCCGGACCGACGTCGAGTCCATCCGGCAGTTCCTCGACCGCGGGGGGCGGGTGGTGATCTTCGGCGAGCCGAACCGCAACGTCGTCGAGCAACAACAGCAGGTCCAGGCCGTCCTCTCGACCGAGCGCTCGCATCTGACGACGCTGGGCTCGGCGTTCGGCATCTCCTTCGGGACCCAGTACCTCTACGACCAGCAGCACAACGACGGCAACTTCAAGAACGTGCTCGTCGGGCCGCCGGACAACGTCTCCCACCCGCTCGTCCGGGGCGTCGACGACGTCGCGCTGGACACCGCCGCGAGCGTGTCCGCGGACGGCGGGACCGTCCTGTTGCGGACCGCCGACACCGCGAAGCAGGGCACCAGCGGCCAGGGCGGGGGCTTCCCGGTCGCCGTGGTCAACGCCGGCGGCAACGTCCTGGCCGTCGGCGACAAGGGGTTCCTGGAGCCCGAGTTCGCCTCCGTCGGCGACAACGACGTCTTCATCGCCCGGATCGTCGAGTTCATGGCGGACGCGGACGGCCAGGGGTCCTCCGGGGGGAACGCGACTCTCGGTCGGCCCATCGCTCCCGTGACGACGCCCGCCGATTCCGCGACGGTCGCCGACTCAGGGAGGATGGCGCCGTCGTCGACGCACCCGGACGCGCTACTCGCGCGGTCGGCGCCGGTCGCCCGGACCACTCGACCGGCGGCGTGACCCCCGGGGCGGCCCGGAAGCGCGGCGCCTAAGTACGGGGAGGCGAATCCTTCGACTGTGCACGACAATCGGGACGACCGGCCGTCGCTCGCCGGGCTGTTGGCCGGCGTTGCGGTCGGCGTCTACCTTCTGGTGATCGCCGGCGCCACCGCGGCGGTCGCCGACGCGGCGGCGGCCTGCGGGGCCTGGCCGCTGTGCGACGGCGCCTCGGCCGCCGATCCGTCGGTCGCCGTGGCGCTGGGTCACCGCGCGGTCGCGGCGCTGGTCGGCCTCCTGCTGGTCGGGACCGTGGTGGCCGCCTGGCGACGGGGGGCACCGCACCGGGTCCGGGCCGCGCTAGCGGCGGCGGCGCTGCTGTACCCCGTCCAGATCGCAGTCGGGGCGCTGGCGGCCGTCGAAGCGGCACCGCCGACGCTCGCGGGGACCCACCTCGCCGTCGGCGTGACCATCTTCGTCGGCGTCGCGCTCGCGCTGGCCTGGCAACTGGAGACCGAGACCGCCGACGGCGACGACCCGCTCGCCGAAACCGGGGTGACGGCACTGGCCGACCTGCCGGCGGTCGACGTCGACCCGGCCGCGACCGACCCCGGTCCGGCCGCACCCGACTCCTCCGGCGGCCTCGCAGCGACCGCGATGGCGTACGTCCGCCTGACGAAGCCGCGGTTGATGTGGCTGCTCTG
Organism: uncultured Halobacteriales archaeon; assembly: GCA_964435625.1. Lineage (GTDB taxonomy): Archaea > Halobacteriota > Halobacteria > Halobacteriales > PXRE01 > PXRE01. The sequence goes on from CAYTAG010000180.1 coordinate 3,703, forward strand.
CCTCGTCGCGGCGGCGGCGATGGCGCTGGCGGCGGGGCCGGCCCTGTCGGCCGACACCGTCGTCTACACCCTCCTCGGCGGGGTGCTGGCCATCGGCGCCAGCGGCACGTTCAACCACGTGCTGGAGCGCGACGTCGACCGGCGGATGGCCCGGACCGCCGACCGCCCGCTGGCGACGGATCGCGTCGGCGTGCGCAACGCCGTCGGCTTCGGCGTCGTCCTGGCGGCGGCCGCCGTGGCGTCGTTCCTGCAGGTGAACGCGCTGGCGGCGGGGCTGGGCCTGGTCGCCATCCTGTTCTACAGCGTCGTCTACACGCTGGTGTTGAAACCCCACACGGTCCAGAACACCGTCCTCGGCGGGTTCGCCGGGTCGCTGCCCGCGCTGATCGGGTGGGCGGCCGTCACCGGCCGGATCGGCGTCCCCGCGGTCGTGCTCGCGGGGCTGATCTTCCTGTGGACGCCCGCGCACTTCTACAACCTGGCGATGGCCCACCGCGAGGACTACGCCCGCGGCGGGTTCCCGATGCTCCCGGTCGTCCGGGGGCCGGCCGTCGCCCGGCGGCACGTCCTGCTGTACCTGGTGGCGACGATGGTCGCGGCCGCGGCGCTGGCGTCGGTGTCGCGGCTGGGCGTGCTGTACGCGGCCACCGCGGCCGCGCTGGGGGCCGGGTTCCTCTGGGCGGTCCTGCGGCTCCACCGCGAGCGGACCGAGACGGCCGCGATGCGGGCGTTCCACGCCTCCAACGCTTTCCTCGGGGGCCTGCTCGTGGTGGTCGTCCTCGACGCCCTGCTGCTGGCGTGATCCACCATGACCGAGACGCTGCAGGCGCGACTTGCCCGGTTCACCCCCGACCGCGTCGTCCTGCTGTGGCTTGCGCTGCTGGTTCTGGTGGAGGCGCTGACCCTGCTGCTGTACCTGCGGTTCGCGCCGGTCACCCCAATCTCGGTGCGGTACTACGTCTACCCGTTCGTCTGGATCGACCTCGGCCTGCTGGCCGTGCTGACGACGACGCCGCCGGACGCCCCGGGACGCCGTCGCCGGGTGGCGATGGCCCTGGCCGGCGGGTACTTCCTCGTGCTGGCGTGGGCCGGCGGCCTGGTGCAGGCAGGGTCCGCGCTCACCGGCCAGGATCCGCTCGTTCCGTTCCGGGTGGTGCTGCTGGACGTGCCGCCGGGCTGGGGGCCGGTCGTCATGTACGACGCCGCCCTGGTGCAGGTGTTCCTCATGCCGTACAAGGTCGTCGGCTACCTCGCGTTGACGTACCTCGTGTACGTGACGGTGCTTGACGCCGCCGGGTCGGCGGTCGGCGGCCTGCTCGGCCTGCTGTCCTGCGTCTCCTGTAGCTGGCCGGTGCTGGCGGGGCTGGTCACCGGCGTCGTCGGGAGTTCCTCCGGCGCCGCCGCGTTCGTCCTGACCCAGTCGTACGACCTCTCGACGGCCGTGTTCGTCGTCACCGTCGCCCTGCTGTACTGGCGACCCACGGCCCGCTGACGGATGTACTCCCGCGCACACGCCGCAATCGGCGCCGCCGTCTCGGTGCTGTGGATCGCGTTCCGATCGCCGGAGCAGTCGCTCCCGGCGGCGGCCGGGCTGGTCGCCTACGGCGTGGCGGTCAGCGTCCTGATCGACCTGGATCACTTCCTTTTGGCGCGGGTGCAGGCCGGCGACTGGTCGCACCTGCGGCGGGCGCTCTCGAACCCCCCGCGGGCGCTGTGGGACCAGGCCTGGGTGCTGGAGGGCGTCGAACTGGAGCGCCAGCGACTCGCCACCCACGTCGTCGTCGGGTCGGCGCTCGTCGGCGGCCTCTGGCCACTCGCCCCGGACCTCGCACTCTTGACGGCCGCGCTGGTGGGCGCGCACGTGCTGGCCGACCTGCTCCGGGACTACGGGGTGGCGTAGCCGGTAGGAGCAACGCCGGCCGGATTCCCGCCCGTCTTAAGTTCCGGGCGCTCGAAGGTGAGACGAGGAACCACCATGACCGAAGTCGAAATCGAGTACTGCGTTCCCTGCGGCCACCGGAGCCGCGCCATCGACGTACAGGAGGCCGTGCTGGAGGAGTTCGGCCGCGAAGTCGACCGCGTCGTCCTGAACACGGGCACCGGCGGCGTGTTCGAGGTCCGGGTCGACGGCGACCTGGTCTTCGACAAGGCCGAGGACGACTTCGACGTCGACGCCATCGTCGAGGCGGTCCGGGACCGACACTCCGCGACGGCCTGACGGCCACTCCGCGACGGTCCGACCGACCTTCGGCGACGGCCACTCCGCGACGGTCCGACCGACCTTCGGCGACGGCCACTCCGCGACGGTCCGACCGACCTTCGGCGACGGCCTGGCAGGCCGATAGCCGCGTCGCTCGCCAGCCTTTTGGCACACGGGTACCCACGGCCAGCCGTGCGACTGGTCCACGAACCGGCCGACGACGAGGCCCGCCCGCTGGCCACGGAGGTCGACCTGGCGGACTCGCTGCTTGCGCAGGCCCGCGGGTTGATGTTCCGTCGGTCGGTCCCAGAGGACTACGCGCTCGTCTTCAGGTTCTCGCGGCCGCGAACGCGCGGTCTCCACATGCTGTTCGTTCCGTTTCCCATCGACGCCGTGTGGGTGGTCGACGGCACCGTCACCCGGACCGCGCGGCTCCGGCCGTGGCTCGGCCGGGGCCGCGCCCGGGCCGACACCGTCGTGGAACTCCCTGCGGGGGCGGCCGACGCCGTCGCGGAGGGCGACCGACTTTACCTCGATTGACCGTCCGTCACCGACGCGCCGAGGACGCCGCCGACGGCCCCGAGGACCGCCGAGTACGCGACGACGACCACCACCACGAGCGTGAGGACGACGCCGACGAGGGCGCTGCCCTGGGGGACCTCCGCGGCCCCCAGCACGAACGAGAAGACGCCGAAGACGATCCAGAGGACCACCAGCAGCGGCAGCGCGGCCAGCAGGCCCGAAATCGCTCCCACCGTGACCCCCCTCTCGCGGTGGAGGTACCCCGCGACGCCGCCCCCGAGGACGGGCGACAGCGGGACGAACGACAGGACGGCCGTCACCACGGCGCCGATCAGCGCGTCGAGCCAGAGGCTCCGGTCGGCCGTCGTTCGGTCACCGGCCGGTCGGTCGTCGATTGCCATGCTTCGACTACGGTTCCCGGACGTGAAGTCCCTCCGGTCGCCGGCTGTGTTCTGCGGCCGAGGGTTATATGAAAATATGTGCATATATTCATATACGGCATTCGACCGTCGTGACGGGATATCTTCTACGGTGACGTGCATATCGTCGAGGCAGACTCGACGGTCGAGACTAGCGACAACCGGGCAACTAGGGATGTCCTCGCCCTCCCCAACCGTGGGCTCGGGCCGCCGCCCGACCGCCGTCAGAGGCAAGCTCTGACGAGCCTCCGGCTCGCACGGCTCGCCGGAGACGCCGAAGTCGTCGGCCCTCCCCCGACCACCGGGAGAGCAAGCTCTCCCGAGCCCCCGTTCGCATGGCTCACGGGGACCTCGCGCGCGTTGCTCGCGCGC
>CAYTAG010000181.1:0-7201 GCA_964435625.1 uncultured Halobacteriales archaeon
ACCTACGATTCGGCGTACCTGCGCGCCGAGGAACTGGGCGACCGCTTCGGCCTGGCCGTCTTCGACGAGGTCCACCACCTCGGCGGCGAGGGCTACCGCGAGATCGCGCGCCTGCTGGCGGCGCCCGCCCGGATGGGGCTGACGGCGACCTTCGAGCGGCCGGACGAGGCCCACGAGGTCGTCGCGGACCTGGTCGGCGGCCGGGTGTACGAGGCCAGCGCCGACGAACTGGCCGGCGAGTACCTGGCGCCGTACGACCTCAAGCGAATCGAGGTCGAGTTGACCCCCGAAGAGCGGGAGGTCTACGACGAACACCAGGGCGTCTTCGTCGACTACCTCCGGACCTCGAACGTCGACCTCCGCAGCGGCAGCGACTACCAGGAGCTGGTCAAACGCTCCGGCACCGACCCCCGGGCCCGCGAGGCGCTGCTGGCCAAACAGCGTGCCCGCGAGGTGATGATGAACAGCGACAACAAGGTGGCCGAACTGGAACGCATCCTCGACCGCCACCGCGAGGACCGGGTGATCGTCTTCTGTGCCCACAACGACATGGTCTACCGAATCGCCGAGCGCTTCCTGCTCCCGGCGGTCACCCACCGAACGCCCGCCAGCGAGCGCAGCGAGGTCATCGAGCGGTTCCGCGAGGGAACCTACTCGCGGATCGTGTCGGCGAACGTGCTGGACGAGGGCATCGACGTCCCGGCCGCCAACGTCGCGGTCGTGCTGGCCGGCAGCGGCAGCGAACGCGAGTTCACCCAGCGACTCGGCCGCATCCTGCGGCCGTCCGACGCCGGAGGGACCCTGGACGACCGGGCGCTTTTGTACGAGGTCGTCAGCGCCGAGACGGCCGAGGAGCGGGTCGCCGAGCGCCGTCGCTAACCGGGCCGGACGACGGACGTACGCCAGGGGTTCGACAGGCCGACGGGGCCTACGCCGGCCTGACGCTGGGTTCGACCGCCACGAAGCCGGCGTCGGCGAGGTCGAGGCCGAACCGGAACCGGACGATCTCGCTCGCGCCGGCGGGGAGGGTCACCGCGTCCGTGTGGGTGTCGGTCTCGTCGTCGGCGGTGACGGCGACCTCGATCAGGGCCGCCGCCTCGTCGTCGCCGTCGTTGGCGACCGAGACGGACACCTCCGTCCCGGCGTCGGTGCCCTCGTGGTCGAAGTCCTCGACGACGACGTCGGTGGTCGACGGCGTCGGCGTCCCCTCCTGCGGCGACGGCCGGTCGGGGTCGTCGCCGCTACACCCCGCAAGGGCGACCGAGGCGACGACGCCCCCCGATCCCAGGAGAAACTCGCGTCGGTCCATACCGCATTCGGACGCGTGGACCGGCATAGGTCTTCCGTCCTCGATACCGTTCGCCGGCGGTGTCGTCGTTCGCCGGGCCGGACCGTCGGCGCCGGTCGGGGTCGGTCGCGGCCGGCGTCGCCGCTCGTCCCGCCGCTTTCGCCGCCGTCGGACGGACGAGCCAGCAACGCCGTGGCTCCGCGAGCAGTTCCCACCGAGGCGTAGCCTGCCCCACACGGAAACCGTTTTGGCCCGCTGGCCCCGACAGTTCGCCGTGCTCACGAAGGACCTCCTGCGGGTCTCCCGGCGGGGCGGCGGCTACCGGCCGGAGTTCGCCGGCCGCGAGCACCGCCCGCTGGCGGCGAAGGTGCTGGGGACCTTCCAGGGCCACGTCGACGAGCGCCGCGGCCGCCTCGACGACGCGCTCGCCGACCTGGAGGCCGACGCCGAGGACTTCAAGCTCGTCAGGGGGTTCGCCAAGCTGCTGGAACGGGAGGCTACCTTCGAGACCGAATCGCCGCTGCCGCCGCGGCGCACCCGACGGGTCGCCTTCGAGGCCGCCGAGGCCGTCGGCGTCGTGAGCGAGGACGAACGCCGGCGGGCGCTCGACCGCGCGGCCGAGAGCCTCGGGACGACCCCGTCGGCCGTGGAGGCCTCGCTGTACGCCGACCTGGACGAGCGGCAGGTGCTGGCCGAGTTCGACGCCCGCTGGGGGCCGGACGAACTGCTCGCCCAGTACAACCTCTCGCTGGCCCAGACCGCGCTGTTCGACGCGACCGAGGTCCGCGTGCGGTCCAGCGACCCGAAGACGCTCGTCTCGGTAGTCAAGCGACTCGGGTTGCTGTACGAGATCGAGCGGACCGACGGCGACGCGGCGGACGGGCCAGGGAGCCGCGAAGTCGTCGTGACCGGCCCCGACGCGCTGTTCCGGCGGACCAGGCGCTACGGGACCCGGTTCGCGCGCCTGCTGCGGACGGTCGCGCGCGCGAACGAGTGGGTCTTGGAGGCGACTATCGACGACCGCAGCACCGAGCGGACCATGCGGCTGTCCGACGCCGACCCGGTCGAGGTGCCGGACGCCGAACCCGTCGCCGAGGTCACCTACGACAGCGGCGTCGAGGCCGACTTCGCCGCTCGCTTCTCGGGGCTGGATCTGGACTGGGATCTGGTCCGCGAGCCCGAACCCCTGGAGGCCGGCGCCACCGTCATGATCCCGGACTTCGCGTTCGACTACCGGTACGCGGACTTCCGGGTGTACTTCGAGATCATGGGCTTCTGGACGCCCGAGTACGTCGAATCGAAGCTGGCGAAACTCGACGCCGTCGAGGACGTCGAACTCCTGGTGGTGGTCGACGCCGACCTCGGGCTCGCCGAGCAGAGCTCGGCAGTAAACCGGACCGAGTCCGGCGACGTCGGCGAGGAGATCGAGGCCCGGGACCACCGCGCGATCCCGTACTCGGGCAGCGTGCGGGTCAAGGACGTCGTGGACGCCCTCCGGCGGTACGAGGACGACCTCGTCGCGGCCAGCGCCGGCGCGCTCGCCGACGAACTGCGGCCGGACGACGACGCCATCCCGCTCGCGGACCTGGCGGCCCGCCACGGGGTCGGCGAAGGCGCCGTCGAGGACAAGGCCTTCCCCGAGCACGAGCGGGTCGGCCGGACGCTGGTGCGGCCCGACGTCCTCGACGCGCTCCGCGAGGAGATCGACGAGGGCATGGCCTACGCGGACGCGGAGGCGGCGCTGGCCGACCGCGGGATCGAGGACGCCAGCGCCGCGCTGTCGGCGCTGGGCTATCGCGTCGAGTGGGAGGGACTGGGCGGCGGGACGGTCAGACCGCGGGAGTGACGACGATCTACTACAACTGAAATCAGTTGTGGGTAGAAAAACAACCTGCTTTGGTTGTTTCTACCCGGCGGAGTAAGCGCCGAAACGAGGTTCCGAGACCATGCTATCGTACAACTCTAAACAGTTGTTTTACACGATACAATCTCATAAGTTTGTGGCAATTGATAGCCTCGCCCAGATCCTTCCGAACGGGGTGTCGACCGTTCCGGTCAACGGTCTCAGGTTGTATCTTGTAGAACAAACGATTTTTATTGTATGCATTCGAGACGTGCCGTAGGAGATGGCCGAGTACTACGTGGTCCTGGGGGACGTCGTGCACTCCCGGGAGATCGAGGACCGGGAGGCGTTCCAGGACCGATTGGCGGAGACGTGCGCGCGGTTCACTGCGAAAGAGCGCGAGGACGTGTACGGCGACTTCACGATCCTCAAGGGGATCGACGAGTTCGGCGGCGTGTTGCAGTCGCTCGCGAACCTCTACGAGGTGGTGACGACGTTCCAGGACGCCCTGCGGCCCCACGGCGTCCGGATCGTCGTCGCGTCCGGGTCCATCGACGTCGGGTTGACGACCTTCGACGTCGAGAAGATGGACGGTGAGGCGTTCCACCGGGCCAGCGAGCGACTGGAGGAGATCGAGGACGACCCGCTGTCGTTCGACCTGCTGATCGACGACGCGGTGGGGCGGGCCATCGCGGACGAGATCAACCTCCTGTTGCGCCGACGCGAGGAGTGGACCGACCGCCAGCGGGAGGTGATCGAGGTTCGACGGAAGGTCGACACCCAGGCCGCCGCGGCCGAACGACTGGACGTGACCCAGCAGGCCGTCTCGAACGTGCTCTCGGGCGCGGACTGGCCGCTGGTCGAGACCGTCGAGGGGCGCTTGCGGGAGACGTTGCGGGAGTACGCGGCGTCGCAACGACGAACCGATGACGATGGGGCTAATCTTCCAAATGAATCTCGGGAAACAGAATTAAATGATGAATACGTGAATCGCGAGCTGGCCAAAATTCTTGCAGAGCGTGACGAGGTCACTGAGGCGCTCACGGAGTATATGCGTGTACTTGACCAACGGCCGACCGACACGGAAGCGTACTTCGAATACGCGGAAATGGCGATCAAGGAAAATCGTCATCCCGAGGCGCTCGGTCGTCTGTTCGAACTGTTGAACGAATCTATCCCAGCCGGGTACAGCGGTGAACTGGTTCAGTCGATTCAACGGCGACTTCATGACGTTATCGAACCGGTCCTGGCGAACGCAACGTATCCGGAGCGCGTCAAGGCTGTGCTGGACCTCCTAATCCGGCTCGCGGAACGAACTACGGGGGCAGCAAGCGAAGACGTTCGGCTATGGTCGATCATTGGCTTCGCAAGGTGGCTCAACGAACCGAACGTCCTCCCATCGTCGACTGCTGGGCCAGAGACGCGGGCAACCGAGGATTACGGTACGGGCCTCGGCTTCTTGCTCTCTGAAGAATCCGAAACGGCGGTCAAGTTTTTCAAGGATTCTTGGGAACAGCGGGACGAACTGACGGGCCGGGACCGCGGGTTCGCGCTCGCCGCAGGCGCCGGTCTGCTCGGGTGTGCCGAACTCCTGGGTCCGTCTATCCTCGACGACTCGGACGCGGTCAGGCAAGAACTCGCGGCCGCGGACGAGGCGCTCCGGAAACCGGCCAGGCATTTCCTGGCGTATCTGGACGGCGAAGCGTCTGCCGACGGCGTCGCCGAAGCCGTCCACGACGACCTCGAACAGTTCTCGCGGCTGGAAGCGGAGGCGTTCGCGGCGTTCGCCTCACAACTCGAACGGCGAGATAAGTGACGGCCTCGTTCCGGCCGTGCGCAAGACTTATTCTACGTACTGCCGAGACGGAAGTATGCGCGTTCCGTCGTGTCCACGGTGGCCCGTCGCGGTTGCCGTCGTCGGCGCGGGGTACGCTCTCGTCTGGTACTACAGCGGCGCCCTCCCCGAGTGGGCCATCCAGGCGAGCGTGATCGGGCTAGGATACGCGTTCCTGCTGTGCACCAGCGGACGGCTCGTCGATTCCGTGCTGACGTGGGCCCAAGACGAGGAGGCCGCGCGGGCGGCCGACGAACCGCCGGAGGCAGGGGACGGGCTGGCCTCGCCGGACGGGGGCCAGCAGGCTGCCCCGGAGCAGGCTGCCGACGGCGAGGACGATTCCGCTACCGCCGGGGACGACCCGGTCACCGACCAGGACCGCGACGTCGGCACCATCGTCGGCAAGGCCGAGAACCTGCTGTTGCCGACGTTCATCCTCGCGGAGGCGTACACCGCGCTCTCCGTGATCTTCGCCGCGAAGGGGCTGGTCCGCCGGGAGGACATCCGGAAGAACACGCTGTACTACCTCGCCGGGACGATGACGAACTTCACCTACTCCATCCTGGTCGGCGTCGTGCTCCGGATCGCGCTGGCGGCCGCCGGCGTCTGGCCCGTCCCGCTATAGCTCCCGCCGCCGCCCCTTCGGCACCATCGACTGCAACGTCCCGTACGTGAACAGTCCCACCCCGAGCGGTTCGGCGTCCCCTGCCAGTTCGTGCGCCGCAATGAGGTAGCCCCAGTCGCCGTCCCACTCCAGATCCTGCTCCTCGCCAGCGATAAACTGCCGCGCCTGCTCGCGCGACAACTCGATCACGTTCCTGTCCGCGCGCCGACCGAACCGCTGGGCGGCGTCCGTGGTCGGCTTCCAGTGCTCCTGGCGCGTCCGCAGGAACGTCATCCCCAGGGCCTCGACCTCGATGGGCGAGGGGGCCTCCCCGTGGAACGCCCAGACCTTCCCCGCACCCTTCTCCCAGAAAGTGAACGCCTCGAAGGTTTCGGGGGGGACGCCGAACCGCTCGTCCCAGAAGTCCAGGACTTCCTCGCGGGAGGCGCGGCCCTCGACCTCGCGCTCGTCGGGGGTCGCCGGCAGGCGGTCGAATCGGGTAGGGTCGTTTTCCTTCACTCTCCCACCTCCAGTTTCGCGCAGAAGAACCCGCCCGTGTCGTTGTGGTGGGGGTAGACGCGTTTGGCCTTCCGGACGCTCTCGTCGAACCCCTCGCCGTCCCACTCGGTGATCCCCGGCACGGTCTCCAGGCCGACCTCGTAGTCGAGCACGCGGCAGTCCTCCCGGTCGAGGACGTGATCGAGGACGGCCTCGTTCTCCTCGGGGGCGAACGTGCAGGTGGCGTAGACGACGACGCCGCCGGGTTTCGTGGCCTGGACCGCCCGCCGGAGGATGCCCTTCTGGATGCCCGCGACCGATTCGACGTGGCCGAGGCTCCAGTCGTCGGTCACGTCGGGGTTCTTGCGGATCGTCCCCTCGCAGGAGCAGGGGACGTCGACCAGCGCCCGGTCGAAGGCGTCGATCTCGAAGGGTGAAATCGAGAAGTTCCGGGCGTCGCGGTTCGTGACCGCGACGTTCGTCACGCCCAGGCGCTCGGCGTTCGACCGGAGCGCCGACAGCCGCCCGAGGTTGCTGTCGTTGGCCACCAGCAGCCCGCGGTCGTCCATCAGGTCCGCGAGCTGGGTGGTCTTGCTCCCCGGGGCCGCAGCAGCGTCCCAGACGGCTTCGCCGGGCTGGGGGTCGAGCACTACGGGCGGGAGGGCGGACACCTCCTCCTGGCCGTGAACCCAGCCGTGGACGTACGGCCAGGTGTTGCCCGGCTCGTCGGTGTCGACCTGGAGGACCCCCGGATTCCAGTCGGCCGGGGTCGCGTCGACGCCTTCCTCGGCGAACGCCTCGCGAACCCGTTCGACGGTAGCTACCGGTCCATCGTCCCCCGGTCGGGCGGCTTTGATGGCGCTCACTCGGACGGCCGTCGGAAGCGGCCGCTCGCAGGCTGCCTGGAATGCCTCGAAGTCGTCGACGAGCGACTCGTATCGGTCCAGCACCGCCGAGAGTACCGAGCGCCGCCGCTTGTGGGTTTCGCATCGGCGCGAGAACACCTTCGCACCGTTTGACTCCGGCATTGATCATCCACCGAGGTGGGGAAAGCCCTCGCGGCGTTCGACCGGCCGCGACTCGCTGTGCTCCTCGCGGCGCGAGCGGGCGCGCGGCCGACGGCCGCGCGCCCAG
>CAYTAG010000182.1:0-7157 GCA_964435625.1 uncultured Halobacteriales archaeon
CGTCGTCCGGATCGAGGGGTTCACCCCACGGCGCGTCGACTTTCGCCACCTCGCCGCCCGCCCGCTCGGCCATGCTCTCCATGCGGCCGCCGAAGTAGCCGTTCGTCGGGACGAGGACGGTGTCGCCCGGTTCCACCAGGTTGGCGAACGCGGCCTCCATCGCGGCCGACCCCGTGCCCGAGACGGGGATGGTCCACTCGTTGTCCGTCCGGAAGGTGTACCGGAGCAACTCCTGGGTCTCGTCCATAATCTCGACGAACGAGGGGTCCAGATGGCCGACCAGCGGGGTGCTCATGGCCCGGAGCACGCGCGGGTGGACGTCACTCGGGCCAGGGCCCATCAGCGTCCTGTCCGGCGGCGTCAGTTCGCCGACGTCTGGTGCGTCGCTCATGGCCGTGGGTTCCGCGCGCTGGTGGATAAAGTTACGCGCTTCGGAAGCGGTCGGACTCGATATTGGGGGGTGCTCGGTCGGACGGTGTCGGTCAGACGGTTTCTCGGCCGGTACCACGTAGAAAGCCCCCGGGTCACTCCGCTTGCTTGGCCACTGTCTCATCTGCCACTACGTAGAAAGCCCCCGGCGGGCTTCGGTCGCGCGCCTCGCTGCGCGCTTCCTTCAGTCGCTCGCTCCGCTCGCTCGTTCAGTCCAGTGCTTACGTCGTCGGGCTTCCCGAAGCCCGCCGGCCCCTTTCATTCCCACCCGACAGCTCGGCCAAACCACCAGCCTCCCCAACCGATTCTCTCGTTCGTGCCAGGGGCGCTCACTCGCTCATCCACCGTCAGAGCAAGCTCTGACGAGCCCCGTTCGCACGCTCACGGGGACCTCGCGCGGTGTCGGCGCGGCACGGAGGCCGCGCCAGCGCGCGCCACCGCGCCGGTTGCTCAGGACCACCTCTAGCGGATATATGAACATATGTACATATAATCATATAATCCCGGCCAACCGCCACGGCGCGCGCTGGCTCGCGTGTCGCCCCTGGCGACCGCGAGCCTCTAAGCGCGCGAGGGATGAGTAACGGAAGGAGCGCCGCAGGCGCGACTGAGTAACGCAGTCGGTTGGGGAGGCGTGTGGTTGCGGCTTGCGGGGTGGGACTGAAAGGGGCCGCGCGCTGGACGAAGGCCGACGACGTAAGCACCGCAGAAGCGACTGAGTGCAACGAAGGAGCGCCGAGGAGCGCAGCGAGGCGCCCGAGTCCAGCGCGCGGGGGCTTTCTGCGCGTTGCCGGCCAAAGTACCGTCTACGGAGAGCGCGCGGGGGCTTTCCGGGCGGTATTGACCAAGATACCGTCTACGGAGAGCACGCGAAAACCCAGGTACCAGAACCCCACACGTAGCCGGCGACCGGGGATTTATGGCCGGCCCAACCGACCGACGGGTATGGTATCTCCGGGCGAACGGGAGGTGTTCCGGCACGCCCTCGAAGGCGTCGTCGAGGAGATGGGCCTGACCCTCCAGCGGACGGCCTACTCCACGAACATCAAGATCAGGCGGGACCACACCTGCGCGCTGTTCGACAGCGAGTTGCGCCACGTCGCCCAGCACGACATCGCCCCCCAGCACATCGGGTCGCTGGTCTCGGTCGTGCCCCGGAACGTGCGGGACAAACTGGACGACCTCGAACCCGGCGACGGCTTCCTCGTCAACGACCCCTACCGCGGCGCGGTCCACCTGCCGGACGTGATGCTCATCTCGCCGCTGTTCCACGACGGCGAACTCGTGGGCGTCGCGGCCAACTCCGCCCACCACGTCGACGTCGGCGGCGGGACCCCCGGCGGCATCCCGACCGACAGCACCGACCTGTACGGGGAGGGCATCGTCATCCCGATGACGAAAGCGGTCGAGGACTGGGAGTACGACGAGGCGGTCCTGGGCCTGCTCCAGCGCAACGTCCGCGACGCCGAGATGCGCCTGGGCGACTACCGCGCCCAACTGGGGGCCAACCGCATCGGCGAGCAGCGCTACGGCGACCTGATCGAGGAGTACGGCGCCGACGAAATCCAGGACTACCTCGACGACCTGCTGGACTACACCGAGCGGCGGGTCCGGGCCGAAATCGCGGACCTGCCCGACGGCACCTACGAGGCCGAGGACTACATGGACGGCGACGGCGTCGTCGACGAACCGGTCCCGCTCCGGATGGCGATCACCGTCGACGGCGACGAGATGACCGTCGACTTCACCGGCACCGCCGAGCAGAACGAGGGGCCGCTCAACTGCACTCCCGCGATGGTCTTCTCGGGGACGATGAGCGTCGTCATGGCGCTGGTCGGCGCCGACCTCCCGAAGAACGACGGCTTCTACCGTCCTTTCGAGTTCGTCACCCCGGAGGGCACGATGGTCAACCCGCGGCCCCAGGCCCCCGTCGCGGCCGGATGGGAGATTCCGATGCGGGCGGGCGAACTCGCCACGTTGGCGATGGCCGAGGCCCTCCCCGACGAGACCATCGCCGCCTCGAAGGGCATCGTCTGCAACGTCGCCTACGGCGGCGAGGACCCCCGCGATGGGGACGAATACGTCTACTACGAGACGGTCGCCGGCGGCTACGGCGCCCGCAAGGAGAAAGACGGCATGGAGGCCGTCCAGACGCACTTCCAGAACACGGCCAACAGCCCCATCGAGGAACTGGAACGCGAGGTTCCGCTGTACGTCCGCCGGTACGAACTGATCCGCGACTCGGCGGGTGCCGGCCGGAGCAGGGGCGGCCTGGGCGTCCGCCGGGACGTGGAGTTCTACGACCACAGCGCCAGTTTCTCGGTCCTCTCCGAACGCGCCAAATCCGAGCCGTGGGGGCTGTTCGGCGGCAAGAGCGCCCGCCCCGCGAGGTACCTGCTGAACCCCGACGCCGACGACGAGCGGGACCTCGGGTCGAAGTCGACGACCAAACTCGCGCCGGGCGACGTCGCCAGCGTCCAGACGCCGGGCGGCGGCGGCTACGGCGACCCGCTGGAGCGGCCCCCGGAGAAGGTCCTCGAAGACGTCCGCGACGACAAGGTGTCGGTCGCCGCGGCCCGCGAGGAGTACGGCGTCGTGATCGAAGACGGCGAGGTGGACGAGACCGCGACGAGGGAGCGGCGCGAGGAAATCCGCGAGCGCCGGGCCGCGACGACGCCCGGCGAGGAGGGCGACGTGTGACCGTCCGCATCGGCGTCGACACGGGCGGGACGTTCACCGACGTCGTGCTGTACGACCGCGAGACGGGCGAGGTCACGGTCACCAAGACGCCGTCGACGCCCCCGGACTTCGACGAGGGCGTCCTCTCGGGCATCGACGCCATCCTCGAGGAGGCGGCCGTCGACCCCGGCGAGGTCGAGTTCCTCGGCCACGGGACGACCGTCGGGACCAACGCCGTCCTCGAAGCCGAGATGCCGCTCCTGGGGCTGATCACCAACGAGGGACTGCGCGACGTCCTCGAAATCGGTGACCAGACGCGCCCCGAATTGTACAACCTCCAGACCGAGAAGCCGCCGGCGCTGATCCCCCGGCGCCACCGCAAGGGGGTCCCGGGGCGCCTGGACTCGGAGGGCAACGTGGTCGACCAGCTGGACGAGGCGGCCGTCCGGGAGGCCGCCCGGGACCTGGAAGCCGCTGGCGTCGAATCGGTCGTCGTCTCGATGCTGTTCTCGTACCTGAACCCCGAGCACGAGCGGAGGGTGGCCGAGATCGTCGCCGAGGAGACCGACCTCGACTGCGCGCGCTCGTCGGCGGTCCACCCCGAGATCCGGGAGTACGACCGGACGATCACCACCGTGCTGAACGAGGCGGTCAAAACGACCGTGCAGGACTACCTCGCCCGCCTGGAGGACGGCGTGGCGGCCCGGGACCTCGCGGTCCCGCTGAACGTCATGCACTCCGGCGGCGGCGTCTTCGGGACGCGGCAGGCCACCCGGTACGCCATCCGGACGGTGCTGTCGGGGCCGGCCGCGGGCGCCGTTGCCACCCGCGAGGTGAGCGTCGCGGAGGGGTTCCCCGACGCCATCGGCATCGACATGGGCGGGACCAGCGCGGACGTCAGCATCGTCCGCGACGGCGAGGTCGTCCGCTCGACGGAGGGCGAGATCGCGGACCTCCCGATCAACACCCCGATGATCGACCTCAACACGGTCGGCGCCGGCGGCGGGTCCATCGCCTGGATCGACGCGGGCGGCGGGTTGCGGGTCGGTCCCGAGAGCGCCGGCGCCGACCCCGGACCCATCTGTTACGACCGCGGCGGCGGGCGACCGACCGTCACGGACGCGAACCTGCTGCTCGGCCGGGTCAGCCCCGGGAACTTCCTCGGCGGGGAGATGGACCTCGCGGTCGAGGAGACCCGCGAAATCTTCCGCGAGGAGATCGCCGAACCCCTCGGCCAGAGCGTCGAGGAGGCGGCGCTGTCGGTGGTCGAGGTCGCCAACGCTAGCCTCGCCCGGGAGATCCGCCGGGTGACGGTCGAGCGCGGCCACGACCCCGCCGACTTCGCGCTGGTGGCGTTCGGCGGTGCCGGCCCGATGCAGGCGCCCGCAATCGCCGGCGACGTGGACGTGGACGCAACCATCGTCCCGCGCAACCCCGGCGTCTTCTCGGCGCGTGGTCTCCTGCTGGCGGACGTCCGCATCGACGAGTCGCGGGCCTACGGGGCCGACGACCCCGACCCGGACGCACTCGCCGAGGGGTTCGACGACCTGGCGGCGACCCTCGATTCGCGGTTCGACGAGCAGGGCGTCGACCGCGGGGCGGTCACCGTCGAGCGGCGCCTGGACCTGCGCTACGAGGGCCAGGCCTACGAGATCACCGTCGACTTCCCGGAAGGCGAGGTCGACGGGGCGGCACTGTCGACGGCGATCCAGCGGTTCCACGACGCTCACGAGCGGCGGTACGGCCACGCCATGCCCGACGAACCGGTGGAGGTCGTGACCCTGCGGGCGAGCGGCCTGGTGCCGACGCCCGCCATCGAGGACGCGCTGGCCGCCGCCGACGAACGTGTCCGTCGCGGGAGCCGGGAGGTCTACTTCGAGGGCGGGTACCGCGAGACGGACGTCTACCGGCGGGACGCGCTCGCGCCGGGCCGGACGCTTGCCGGCCCAGCCATCCTGGGGGGCGAGGGGTCGACGGCGGTCGTCCCGCCGGCGACGACGGCGACCGTCACCGACCGCGGCAACGTAGTCGTCACCGCGGACGACCGGCGGTAGGGGACGCTTACCCGGACGCCGACGGAGATCGGTCGGTTCGCCCGGACGGCCGTTCGCCGCCGGGAGTGCCGCTATCCCGGGGAACGAACCTCGACGCGAAACGTGGCTCCCTCCTGACGGATAAAGCTTTGTCAGACGGATGTAATTTTCTCGACGGGAACGCGCGAAATGGCGGAAAGGTTTTTTCGTGGCGTCGTCAAACAGGGTAAGCAATGGCTACCGACGACGCCGACGCGTCCGGACCCGGGGAGCCGGGTGGAGCCGACGGGTCGGCCGCCCCGCCGGCGGGAGCGGACGCTCCCGAGGGCGACCCCGCTCGTCTCGGCGAATACACGTGGGCGGATTTCATGGAGGAACACGGTCACGGCGCCGAGGTCGAGACGCTGTACGACCAGCAGGGCGGCGGTGGCGGGTTGCTCGGCGGCGGCTCCGACGCCGACGGTCCCAGCGGGGACGACTGGGATCGCGTCAGCTTCGACCCCGCGGAGTACCTCGGGTTTCACCCGGACGAACTCGGGGAGGTAATCGGCGAGGACGACCACGCCGGCCTGGTCAGCCGGACCTTCCTGGCGTACGTCGACCCCGAGACGACGCCGGTCCGCAAGGGCGAGTACACCTGGGAGCACTACAAGTGGGAGTACTACTACGAGGAGGACGGGTCGCCGCCCCGGGACGACGACGGCGAGAAGGAACCGTTCCGGCCCGGCGGGAAACTCGGGTTCGATCCCGAGGAGACCGGGGGCGTGTTGAGCAACGCCGAGAACGTCGCCAGCGAACTGTCGGAGGTCGTCGACCGCCGGACGGTCACGACCATCGACCGCTTCGACGAGGACGACGTCAAGGCAATCCCCGACGTGACCGAGGCGGACGTCGAGGCCTTCGACGAGGACGACTTCTTCACCGACGAGTACGGCAACACGACCGTCACGAACCGGTACGACCTCGAGAAGACCGTTCCCCTGGAGAAGAAGACCCACTTCCTCGAGGAGGACCGCTACTGGGTCAACGAGCCGTACGCCTTCGTCATCATCTTCCACTCGGTCAAGGAAAACGAGAAGAAGTACTACGTCGTCGAGCCCCACCGCAACGAGATCGAGACCGACCTGAAGGAGTTCCTGACGGGCAAACTGCGCAACGCCATCAAGTACTCCGACGACGACGTGGTCGTCGAGGGGACCGAGAGCGACCGCGCGGCGGTCATCGAGCGCGAGACCCGGCGGCTACTCCGGCGGTACGGCCTGTATTCCGAGCCGTCGTCGGACGACGACGGCGACGCCGGGTTCCTCGAGAGCCTGACGGCGCTGTTCGAGGACGACGAGGAGGACGAACGGGTCGAGCCTCACCGGGAACAACTCGACGGCATCGAGGCCCGGCCCGAACCGGTCATCCTCGAGGAGAACCCGGAGACGGTCAGCGAGTACCAGGTCGAGAAGCTGCTGTACTACCTCAAGCGGGACTTCATCGGCTACGAGCGGATCGACGGCATCAAACACGACATCAACGTCGAGGACATCTCCTGTGACGGGTACAACTCGCCGGTGTTCGTCTACCACGGCGACTACGAGCAGATCATCACGAACGTCTACCACGGCGAGGAGGAGCTGGACGACTTCGTGGTGAAGATGGCCCAGCGGTCCGGCAAGGGCATCTCCAAGCGGAACCCGCAGGTCGACGCGACGCTGTCGGACGGGTCCCGCGCGCAGTTGACGCTGGGCGACGAAGTTTCGGACCACGGGACCAACTACACCATCCGCCAGTTCCAGGAGGTGCCGTTCACGCCAATCGACCAGATCAGCTGGAACACGCTCTCGCTGCAGGAGACGGCGTTCCTGTGGCTCGCCATCGAGAACGACAAGTCGATGATCATCGCGGGCGGTACCGCGACGGGGAAGACGACCCTGCTGAACGCGTTGTCGCTTTTCATCCCCAGCAGTTCGAAAATCGTCTCCATCGAGGACACCCGGGAGGTCGAACTCCCCCAGCGCAACTGGATCG
>CAYTAG010000183.1:0-7134 GCA_964435625.1 uncultured Halobacteriales archaeon
TCGTCACCGCTTCCGTCGTCGCCGTCGTCGTCATCGTTCCCGTCGTCCGCATCGTCGTCTCCGCCATCGTCATCCCCGTCGTCGCTGCCGTCATCGTCGGTATCGTCATCGTCATTGCCGGCAGGGCAGGGACTCGACACCGGCGTAGGATCGTTCACGTTCGTCTGGTTCGACGGGGAGAGTTCGACGACGAAGTCGTAGTCGTGGTCCGGATACCGGGAGAGGACGTGGGGCATCAGGCCGGTGAGGACGACCGCGTCGGACGGCGTCTCGCCGTGACACAGCAGGACGACCGACGCGAAGCCGGGACAGTCGTCGTCCGCGTCGTCTCCCCCGTCATCGTCGTCGGTCCCGTCGCCATCGTCATCGCCGTCATCGTCGGTCCCGTCGTCCGCGTCGTCCGCGTCGTCCCCATTATCGTCGTCATCGTCGTCCAGCGGTTCGTATTCGAGAACGTCGATGGAACAGGGATGGCCGGTGTTGCAATCGCTCAGGCGCGGTTCGGTGAGAAACAGCGCGGCCCGGACGGTGCGAAACCGCGGCGGCCGGGCGTCGACGTTGACCATGCGGGCCAGCACGCCGTGATACCTGTGGTAGTCGGCCTGGGCGGCCGCTGCCGCCGTCAGTCCCGACCCCCCGACCGCGAGCCCCCCGATGACGCCCCCTGTTGCTTTCAGTGCGGTGCGTCGAGATACGCATTCGTCCTCGTCCGAAGTCATCGCATCCAAAGTCGGGTCAGGGTAGTCTTAGCGATACTTGCCCGATGCACGCACGTTCCACGTCGAAACGCTGTCGCTCGCTTCGGTGCCGGCCGGCGAGGGGGCGTCGGGGGAACTCAGTCGGCGGTCGCGGGCGTGCGGCCGACCTCGATTTCGCCGGCGTCGAGTTCGGCCTCGATCTCGCGGGCGGCGGTCACGAGGTTCTCCATCTTCCGGTAGGCGACCTCGCGGGGCAACAGCTTCAGCCCGCAGTCCGGCGAGACGGTCAACTGCTCCGGCGGGACGACTGCCAGGCCGCGCTCGATGTTCGCCTTGATCTCCTCGACGGACTCGACCTCCGCGACGTGGGCGTCGACGACGCCGAGTGCGAGGTCCTTGGTGAACTCCGGCTCCTGGAACACGTCCAGTTGCTCGTAGTCGCCGTTGCACAGTTCCAGGTCGAGTTCGTCGATGGGGAACGAAAGCACCTCGGGATAGATGCGCGAGTAGTCGCCGTAGCAGACGTGCAGGCCGATCCGGACGTCCTCGGGGATGTCGGCGACGATGCGCTCCAGGCACTCCCCGACGATGGCGTGGTCGTCCTCGTGCTGTGCGAGCGCCGGCTCGTCGATCTGGACGTACCGGGCGCCGGCGTCGACCAGTTGCTCGACCTCCTCGTTGACCAGATCCGCGAGGTCGTGAGCCAGCGCGCGAGTGTCCTCGTACACCTCGTCGAAGCTCCAGCGCGCGAGCGTGTAGGGACCGGTAATCGGCACCTTGACGGGCCGGTCGGCCACCTCGCTCGTGAACTCGTACTCCTCGACCAGCCACTGCTCGGTGCGGGCGACCCGGTCGACGACGGAGGGCTTGTCGAAGTAGTTGTGGCCCCACACCTTCACGGGACCGTTGAACTCGTAGCCGTCGATCCGGTGGGCGAAGTACTCGACCATCTCGTTGCGCCGCATCTCGCCGTCGACCACGGCGTCCAGGCCCGCGCGCTCGTGCTCCTCGGTGATCAGGCGGGCGGCGTCGTCCTTCGCTTCCTCCCAGGCGGCCTCGTCGAAGTCCGGCCAGTCCTGGGGGTTCCGGACGGTCGTGACCGTCGACGTCCCCCCGGAGTCGTCGACCTCGAACAGTTCGCGCGCGCGGTCGTGCCACTTCGGCTTCGGGTAACTGCCGACGACCGTCGTCAGCAGGAAGTGCTCGTTGGGGTGGTCGTCGGGACGGAACTGCTCGCGCGTCATGCTTTCACCTCCTGGGTCTCGGCCAGGCGCGCGCCTTCGGCCAGCGCTTCGAGCTTCGCCTCGAACTTGTTGGCCGGCAGGTAGAACAGTTCGGTGTTCGGCGTCGCGTAGACGGTCTCGTACTCCGAGACGGGGGTCTGCTCGCCAAACCACTCGACGCGCTCGGCCACGGTCTCGGGCGATTCCAGTTTTGTGTTCTGGCCGTCGACGAGGCCGAGCGCGACGTCGTCGTTCGTGCCGTACTCCTGGACGAGGTAGGCGGCTCCCTCGTGGTCGGAAACCAGGTCGTAGCCCAGCGCGTCGACGCCGGCGTCCAGCAGGAAGGCGTGGGTACGCTCGTCGAAGACGCCCCAGTAGCCGTGGACGACGACGTCGGCGTCGACGGCCCCCGCGACGGCGTCGACCGCCTCGCTGGCGCGCTCGGGTCCGACGCCCGCGAGGCCGTCGGCGTCCTCGTCAGGGGGGCTGGCCACCAGCGACGGCTCAAGCAGGAACAGCGTCTCGACCTCCGGGAACGCGTCGGCCTCGCCGCCCAGGAAGTCCGCGACGGCGCCCAGGAACTCCTCGTCGTCGCCGTAGTGCTCGTCGGTGGCGAGGTCGGCGAGCGTGTACGGCCCCGGCAGCACCGCCTGGAGGTCCTCGGTCGCCCCGGCCGCGGCCGCCAGTTCGCTGGCGACGTCGCCGTCGGCGTCCAGTTCGTCCCCCACGACAGGGTCGCGGTAGAAGTTGTTGTTGTCGTAGTAGCGGACGATGCCGCGGGTCTCGACGGCGTCGTGGACCGCCAGCGGGTGCGCCAGCATGTCGTCCCACCTCGCCTGTCCCTCGACGACGCGGTCCAGGCCGGCCGATTCCTGTATCTCGATCAGTTCCTCGCGGACATCGTCGTAGACGTCCGTGATCGGCCCGTCCTCCTCGCCGCTCACGAGGTCGTGTTTCTGGTGGCCCTTCAGGTCGGCCAGGTCCCCCTTCGTCCGGTCCGGCAGCGGACACAGCCCCGGCGTCGTCGCTACGAGTTCTGTCATGCGTGTTTCACCCTTCGGGATTCGGGGCCTTAATATTTCTGATTTAGAAAATGCTCAGCAGTTATTGATCGTCGGTACCTCGCCGAGTTGCGGCGTTCGTCGCCCGATCACTCCAGAGCGAGACGGAGGACGACCAGTCGCTCGGCCGGGTAGGACTCCTCGGCCACCTCTTCGGCGGCGAAGCCCTTCGCGGCCGCCACCTCTCGCACTGCGTCGATGTCCGTGAGACTGGAGACGAGCAGGAGGACGACCCCACCGGGCGCGAGGACGCGACCCACACTCGCCAGGAACGGATCGACCACCTCGCGGCCCGACTCCCCGCCGGAGAGCGCCCGCTCCATCCAGTCGCCCCACTCGGCGTCCTCGGGGGTCGGCAAATAGGGGGGATTGAACAGGATGGCGTCGAACGCGCCCGCCCGGAACGGTTCGACCAGGTTCGCCCGGACCGCGGGGACCCCGCGCTCGCGGGCCCGCTCGCAGGCGGCCGGGTTCAGGTCCGATCCGACCACTGCGGCGCCGGTCTCCTCGCTCACCGTCTCGGCGACCCACCCCGATCCGGTGCCGACCTCCAGCACGCGCCAGTCCGGGTCGACGGCCTCGACGGCGGCCCGCGCCAGCAGTCCGGAGTCCTCCGACGGCGGGTAAACCTCCCGTTCGATCCCGCGGCGCTCGGCCAGTCGCTCCCGGGAGTCGTCGCCAGTTTCGTCGTCGCCTGTCATGACTCGCCGTCCCCGAATCCAGCCTCGGCCGCCAGCGCGGCGAGTTCGGCGAACTCGGCCGGCCTGACGGCGTCCGGGCGCTTGCCGAGCAGTTCCTCGTCCGCGGCGTCGACGACGGCCTCCGGCCGCTCCAGGCCGGAGATGTGGGCAGTGTTCCTGATCCCGTTGCGGACGGTCTTGCGCCGCTGGGTGAACAGCGCCTTGACGAACCGCAGGAAGAAGGCCTCGTCGTCGACCTCGTAGTCGGGGTCCCGGGGCGTCGTCCGGACGACGGCGCTGTCGACCGCTGGCTGGGGGTCGAACGCCTCCGGCGGGACGGGTTCGACCACCTCCACGTCGGCGTAGTGCTGGGCGGCGACCGACAGCCGGCCGTACTCGGAGGTGCCCGGCGCGGCCGCCATCCGCTCGGCGAACTCCCGCTGGAGCATGAGGACCAGCGGCCGCTTCTCCGGTAGGAGTCGAAACAGGATCTCGCTGGAGGCGCCGTAGGGGAGGTTCGAGACCGAGGCCGAAAAGTCGGGAAGGGAGACTTCGAGGGCGTCGCCCTCGACGACCGTGAGTCGGCCGGCGTCGATTTCAGCCGCGAACTCCTCGCGCAGGAACGCGGCGAGGTCGGGGTCGCGCTCGACGGCCGTGACGTTGTCGGCGGCTCCGAGGAGACGGTCGGTGAGCG
The DNA here is from genome assembly GCA_964435625.1 of uncultured Halobacteriales archaeon. Classification (GTDB taxonomy): domain Archaea; phylum Halobacteriota; class Halobacteria; order Halobacteriales; family PXRE01; genus PXRE01. Next base: position 4,357 of record CAYTAG010000183.1, read on the forward strand.
CGCCTGTACCTGCACCGATTTCCAGCAGGTGGTCGGCGTCGGCGTTCTCGGGGAGGTAGGACGGCAGGCGGTCGAGGACGCGGTCGTCCACGAGGAAGTGCTGGTCGCGGTCCGGGTCGCCCGGGGTGGACGCGCGGCGGCGGAGGGCGTCGGGGTCTCGCATGGCCTGGGGTACGCCACCGACGACAAAAAACGGCACCTACTCGGACGGCCCGTGGAAACGCCCCGCCGTTACTCCGCTTGCCCGGTGTGCTCTTCCCGACCCACGAAAATCTGGTACTTCAGGTCCTCCTCGCGGAGCTCCTCCATGATCCGATCCACGAGCACGCCGTCCGGATCGTGCAGCCCCGGCACCCGCTCCTCCAGGTCCTCGAAGCTCTCGAAGGGCTGGCGCTTGCGCTCGTCCAGCACCGTATTGCGCAGCTTCTTGCCGATGCCGGGCAGCAGGTTCAACTGGTGCAATCGCAGGGTGATCGGCCCGGCCTCGTTGTAGAAGTCGACGAACCGGTCTTCCTCCTCGTGGACGACGTCCTCGACGACGTACTCCAGTTCGGACTGGGCGCCGCTGGAGAGGTCGTCGTAGCCCACCTCGCGCGCGGACGCGACCCCCTCGCCCGGCGGGTCGACGGACACGCGGTCGCCGATGGAGACGGCGGCGTCGGATTCGAGCTGGAATTCGTACAGCCGGAAGTCCGAGGCCCCGACAGCGTAGGCGAGCGGGGACTTCTGGTACTGCGGACGGTCGTCTTCTGCGCGGCCGTGCGGGAGGTAGTCCAGGACCACCGCGGCCACCGACCCCGCCTCGTCGCTGTCGGCTTCGCTCATGACTAGGAACTACGGCGACGAGTTACTTAAAACGGTCCCCCGACACCCGCCCGGCAGCCGCCGGAACGACGGCGAACCGCGGTGATGGAACCGAACGGACCGGAGGCTACCGACGGGATTCGAGAGCGGACGTCGGCGAAACCGGTCAGGCGTACTTCGCGACGACGTTGAGCAGTTCGTCGACCTCCTCGGTCGACAGCGAGTACCGCTCCTGGGCGAAGACGGCCCGCATCTCGTCGCGGCTCCGGGGCAGCAGATCCGCGATCTTGTAGGCGGTCTTCTCGTCGATCTTCTCGAAGGACTGCAGTTCCTCGACGAGTTCCAGGGACTCCTCGGGGTCCAGCACGGCGAAGCGGTTGACGTGCTCGACCGCGCGGGCCAGTTCGTAGCGCATCTCCCGGTCCTCGTCGTCGGCCCGGTCGGCCTCGACGTCCGCCAGCAACTCCTTGGCCTCCGAGACGGTCAGGTACTCCTCCTCCAGTTTCTCCTTGAAGATCGTCATTCTTCCTGGGGACGGAGGTGGGCGGGCCGGGCGATCAGGGTCTTTTCCTTCCCGCGGTCGTCGACGACGACCTCGTAGGCGCGGCCCTGCTCGCCAGCGATCTCGCCGGTGCGGCCGTTGAACCGCGGGTGGAACCGGCCGTCGGGAACGCTGGGGTCGATCTCCAGGTGGACCTTCTGGCCGACGTCGAACTCCTGGACCGCCCGCTGGGGCGGGGACGTGCCGCGGTCCCGCGGGTCGTTGGAGAGTTTCTCCCTGGTCCCTTTCCGGGGTCCTCGTGAGTTAGGCATGGTCTTGAGGTTTCGTTGTCCGGTGACGACCATAAAAGGTGCGTTCTGTCCCCGCGGACCGCCACCGCGGGCGAGGGGGCCGTCGCCCAACGAACCGGTCGCCTATCGGGGGGTCGGCGCGTACGGAAACCTTTTCGGCGGTTCGCCGGGTTGTCCCGCACATGACCGTTCGTGAACCGGGAGTGATCTCGCGTGGCTGACGACGACCGGCTGGAGGAACTCCGGGAACTCCGCGAGCAGGCCGAACTCGGCGGCGGCGAGGACCGAATCGAGCGCCAACACGAGAAGGGCAAACTCACCGCCCGCGAACGGATCGAGTACTTCTTCGACGACGGCACCTTCCAGGAGTTCGACCAGTTGCGAACCCACCGCTCGCACAACTTCGGGATGCAGGAACGGCAGGTCCCCGGCGACGGCGTGGTGACCGGCTGGGGGGAGGTGGGTGGTCGAACGGTGTTCGCGTTCGCCCACGACTTCACCGTCTTCGGCGGGTCGCTGGGCGAGGTGTTCGCCGAAAAGGTCGTCAAGATCATGGACAAGGCCCTGGAGGTGGGCGCGCCCATCGTCGGCCTGAACGACTCCGCGGGCGCGCGCATCCAGGAGGGCGTCGACGCCCTGGCGGGCTACGCGGACATCTTCCACCGCAACCAGCAGGCCAGCGGCGTCATCCCCCAGATTTCCGCGATCATGGGGCCCTGTGCCGGCGGGGCCGTCTACTCGCCGTCGATTACGGACTTCATCTTCATGGTGAACGACACCAGCCACATGTACATCACCGGACCGGGGGTCATCGAGACGGTCACCGGCGAGCAGGTGACCCACGAGGAACTCGGCGGCGCGGTCACCCACACCAACGAGACCGGGGTGGCCGAGTTCGCCTACGACGACGACGAGGCCGCCCTGGACGGTATTCGCCAGTTGTTGTCGTACCTCCCGCAGAACAACCTCGAGGACCCCCCGCGGGTCGACACCGGCGACGACCCCGAGCGCGAGGTGGGCGAACTCGCGGACGTCGTCCCCGAGAGTCCCCAGAAGCCCTACGACATGACCCGGGTGATCGGGACGACCCTGGACGAGGGGACCTTCTTCGAGGTCAACGAGAACTGGGCGGGCAACCTCGTCGTCGGGTTCGGTCGGCTGGACGGCCACTCCGTCGGCGTC
>CAYTAG010000184.1:0-7059 GCA_964435625.1 uncultured Halobacteriales archaeon
CTCGAACACCAACTGGACGAGCGCTGAAAAGGGTCGGCGTCCCGGGACGACTCGAAAACGGGCGGCCGATCAGCCCGCCGACCCAGTTCCGTCAGTCCGCCGTCCCGGCGCCGTCCTGCTGTTCCGCGACGAGCGCGTCGAAGTCGCCGTCGTCACCCTCGGTCAGCGTCTCCGCGTCGAAGCGGACCACCAGCGCCTGCGCGACGGCGCGGTCGACGGCGTCCTCGACGTAGTCGGCGGACGGCCCCTCCGCGGCGGCCGCCTCGGCCGTCTCCTCGAACTCCGCGAGGACCGTCTCGGGGTCGGCGTCGAGGTCGACCGACCGACCGAGCCGCCGGTGGACCAGCGCCGTGATGGCCCCGGCCGCCGTCTCCTCGTCCGGCGCGGCCTCGACGACGTCCGCGACCGTCAGGTCGCCGTCGGCCACCGACGCGCCCGGCCCGGGGTTCTCGTGGATGGCCGGGTCCATGCCCAGGCCCTCGTACAGCTCCGTCATCGTCGGGCCGTAGGCGTCGAGGTCGGTCTCTAGCCAGGCGTCCCCGGTGGCGTGCACCTTGTACCCGGTGAACGCCTGCTTGTCGGTCTCGCCGAGCTGGCGGCCGGGCGCGTGCAGCGGGTCCCGGACCTCGTCGACGGCGTCGAGGTCGAACACCTCCTCGCCGCCGAACGCGGGCGCGGCGACGAAGTTCCAGCCCTCCTGGAGGTGGGTCCGGCCGGGCTCGGCCTCGCGCTGGCCGGGCGGGGTGCCGTCGGACTCCACCGGCGGATCGTCCGCGCGCTGGAAGTCGACGACGGCCCTGACGCCCTCCCGTGGCGTGACCTTGAACGCGTCCAGCGTGTCGAACTGCGTCAACCGGCCCTCGCCGGTGACCCGCTGGAACTTCTCGCTGGCGTGGTTCCAGAACTCGAGGTCGCCGGCGAACTCCTGGAAGCCGTCGACGCCGAGGACGTCGTAAATCGTCAGGTCGGTCGGCCCCGGGACGCCGAGGCCGTAGGTCCCGCCGGGATCGAGGTAGAGGTCGGTCCCGATTGCCGTCGGGGCGGCGGAATCGACCTCCGCGGGCGGCGCGGTCAGGAAGGGGTCGTAGGCGACCTCGCCGTCGACGATGGTGTCGTCGTACCCGCGGTCGCCGAGGTAGTTGAGCCGCGCGTCGAACGGCCCCTCGGGGGCGCCGTAGCCGTCGGACGGTTCGCCCGCGAGCGGCACCTCGGTCGCCGAGAGGTCGTTGAACCTGGCGACGCTGGCGTTCGCGTCCAGCCCGAAGTACCCGCCGTCGAAGTGGACGCCGGTCGTCGCCGCCACGTCGTTGTCCTCGAAGGCGACGAAGTCCCCGAACTGGGTGAACCCGGTCGCCGCGTTCCGGATCTCGTTGTTCCGGACGTGGACGTCCTGCTCGCCGAAGCCGAACTCGCCGATCCGGACGCCGGTGTGGGCGTCGACGATCTCGTTGTCCTCGACGACCCCGCCGGCGCTGTCCATGAAGATCCCGTTGTCGGCGTCCGTGAACGGATCGTCGTCGTCGGGGCCGACGATGACGTTGTTCCGCACGACGTTGTCCTGGCCGCCGGAGAAGTCCCCGAAGATCAGGACGCCGGCGTCGTAGTTCTCCGCGTAGGTGATGTCGCAGTCGGTGACCGTGACGCGGTCGGCGTTCTCCAGGTAGACGCCGCCCCAGCCGAACGAGTACGGGCGCTCGAACGCCAGGCCGGTGACGGTGACGTCCGAGACCGGGCCGCCGGCGAGGTCGGTCCCGACGCCGATGGGGCTGTCGACCGTCCGGGTGTCCTCGACGCGGACGTCGGAAACGTCCGCATCGAGGAAGACGCCGCTGGTCCCGGCCGCCAGCACGTCACGCACCGTCGTCCCGCTGACGAGCTCGTTGACCCGGATGCCGAACCCGACGACGTTCTTGGGGTCGATCTCGCCGTCGAGGACGTTCGCGGCCACGCCCTCGATGGTGACGTCGTCGGCGTCGACGTTGATCACGTTCGGCGAGGGCAGGTCCCGGGCGTGGACGATCTCCGGGGTCTCGCCGTCGGCGCCGCGGATCGTGATCCCCGGGGTACCGACGTACAGCCCCGTCTGGAAGCCCCGGTCGTCGTCGACCTCGTAGGTGCCGCCGGCGAGGACCACCTCGTCGCCGGGCCGGACGAAGTCGACGGCGGTCTGGAGGTCCTCGATCTGCTCGGGGACCGCCAGCGGCGACTCGTAGACGGTCGTCGGCCGGAAGGTCACCGACGTCTCGACCTCCCGGTCGCGCCGGCCCAGCGTGAGGAACTGCGCGTCCAGCGTGAACTCCCCGACGTCGTCGGCGCCCGTCTCGACGGTGACCTCGAGGCGGCCGTCCCTGGGTTCGTCGAACGCGACCGTCTCGCCGAACGCCACCTGGTCGCCGTCGACCGCGAGCGCGAGGTCGTCCTCGTCGAGGAACTGCAACCCGGTGACGTCGATCTCCAGTTCGAGCAGGTCCTCGGCCTCGACGACCAGCGACGCCGTCTCGCCGGGCGCGATCTGCTCGGACGGGACCTCGACGACCTCGATTGCCGGGGTCCGGGCCGCGTGCGCGACCGCGTTGGCGAGGATCGCCCGGCCGTCCGCGGAGAAGGCCGAACGGCCGACGAGCGACCCGACGCCCAGCGAGGACGCCAGGACGGTCCGGCTCAGGTCGTCGACGCCCAGGCCGCCGCCGGAGGTATCGAAGCGGACGGCGACGTCGGCGAGCGTGACGCCCGCGACCTCGCCCCGGAAGTCCTCGTAGTAGGAGTGGAACCCGCCGTAGAACAGCCCCGGCCCGATGTACACCGGGTCGGGGTCGTACAGTTCGACCTCGTCGCCGGCCTCGGCGACCCCGTCGAACACCGGGTGGTCGTGGTTGACCGCGTAGTCCACGGGCGGGGCCGACAGTTCGGTCAGCGCGTCGAAGGTGCGCCGGGGGTCGCCGGTCGCCGCCGAGACCTGCGAGACCGCGTTGCTGGCCTCCCCGAACTGGTCGAGGTAGACGACCCCGACCTCCGGCGCCGCTGCGGCCGCGGCGAAGTCGGCGGCCAGTTCCTCGTCGTCGCCGAGGCTCTGGACGACGTAGCCCTCGTGGTCGCCGTTCCGGGCGGCCGAAAGCGCCGATTCGGGGTCGAGGACGTCCAGGTGGAACCGCGGGGGCAGTCCCCGCTCCAGCAGCGCGCGGACGTCCGCGCCGAAGGAGCCACCGTCGACGTCCACGACCGCGACCGGGACCGGCCGCTCGTAGACGGCCGTGGGACCGGTCGTCACCGTGGCCGTCTCGCCCGCCCCCTCGACGACGTGTTCGAGTTCGAGGTCGCCGAACCCGCGTTCGCCGGTCTCGACGGTCACCGTCACCTGCCCGGACGTCGCCGCGTCGAAGGTGACCGGTTCGCCGAAGCGGGCCTCCTCGCCGTCGACCAGCAGGGTCGCGTCGCCCTGGTAGTCGCCGGCCGCCGAGACGGTCAGCGAATCGACGTGGGCGACCCGGAGGTCGACGTCGAAGGATTCGCCGGCCGCGACGCCCTCGGGCTGGTCGGCGACGACGGTCGCGGCGAGTTCGTCGCCCAGCGTGAACTCCCGGGTGACGAACCCGTCGCCGACGTCGACCGTGACGGTCTGGCTCGCGTACCCGAACGCGTCGACGGTCACCTCGTAGGTCCCGGCGAGCGCGCGCAGCGTGTACGCGCCGTCGGCGTCGGTCTCGACGGGGAAGCCGTCGAGTTCGACCGTCGCCCCGGCGATGGGTTCGCCGTCCGCGTCGGTGACCGTCCCGGTCACGCCGCTGTCGGCGCCGAACCGCCCGGCGGCGTCGAGGGCGTCGACGATGCCCTCCCCGTAGCGGACGTCCGGTTCGTCCGGTTCGCCCTCGGGCTTGTAGGTCGTCGTCGACAGCGCCGTCTTCGCCCGCTCGGGGTCGAGGTCGCCGCCCGCGGCGGCGACCATCAGGGCCATGACGCCGGCCACGTGCGGGCTGGCCATCGAGGTTCCCGAGAGCTCCGCCCACTGGCCGTCGATCACCGGGACCGGCGGGTTCGAGTCCTCGGGGACGGCGCTCAGCACGTTGGCGCCCGGCCCCGACACGTCGGGGACGACGTAGGAGTCCGGCCACTCCTCGGGCGCCAGGTGCCCCCAGGCGTCCTCGGTGGTGATCGTCTCGCCGCTGGAGAAGTCGGCGACCGCCTCGGCCTCGTCGGTCGCGCCGACGGCGACCGAGTCGTAGACGTTCGCGGGCGACCCGGAGGTCCCGAGCCCGGAGTTACCCGACGAGGAGACGACGACGGTGCCGGCCCGTTCGGCGTTGCGCACCGGTTCGATCATCTCGCCGTAGTAGCCGGTTGCGCCGAGGCTCATGTTGATCGCGTCGGCGTCGTTCTCGACGGCCCACTGCATGCCGCCGATGATCGCCGCGAACGTCCCGGACCCGCCGGAGATGACCAGCCCGTGCAGCAGCGTCGCGTCGGGGGCGACGCCGACCGCGGTGCCGGAGGCGTCGCCGCCGGCCACCGTCGCGCTGACGTGGGTCCCGTGGTACGCCGAGTCGCGTGGCTCCGAATCGACCTCCTCGCCGTCGTCGTCGAACTCCGCGAAGTTCTCCGGGTCGAGGTCGACGTCCGGGTGGTCCGGGTCGACGCCCGTGTCCAGCACCGCGACGCTTGCACCCTCGCCGCGGGTCCCGAGGGTGTCCCAGACCTCCGGGACGTCGATCTGGTCCAGCCCGTAGGTCGTCCCGTCCGCGTCAGTGGACCCGCTGCCGGCGGACGGCTCGGGGAGTTCGAACGCGAAGTTGGGGTGCAGCGTCTCGACGCCCTCGGCCCTGGCCAGCGACTCCAGGTCGACCACCGAGGTGTCGACCTCCAGCAGGAGGGCGTTGGCCAGCCAGAACTGGTTCGCGACCGCAATCCCGTCGGTCCCTTCGACGTACTCGACGATGGGCGCCTGGCTCTCGGCCGCCGTCGCCTTCAGTTCCTCGACGGTCGAGGACGACGACAGCAGGGGGACGTCCACGTCCTCGGCCCGGACGACCACCTCGGCGGTGCCGTCGTCGGCCGCCCCTGCGGCCCCCACGAAGGGCAACAGCCCGGCCGCCGCCGTTCCCTGGAGGAACGTTCGCTTGGTAATTCCGTACTTCTCGTCTTCAACGTTTACGTTGCTCATTCGTTGATTCCCGGCCTCTCGACCATAAGTTACCAGTTACGGCTAGAACCCAATAAATGTTAGTCGCTAATGAAATTTAGGAACGCCCTGACCTGAGCGGGGCGGCCGCACCGCTGGTCGGCGGTCGCGTCGTTCGTCCGGGCGGGGTTCAGGCGATGTCCCGGGAGGTGTCGACGCTGACCTGCTCGGTCAGTTCGAGCTTGATGGCCTCGGTCAGCGCCCGGCCGCCCCGGAACTTCGGCACGAGGAGCCGGTTCTCCAGTTGCTCGCCGTTGAGGACCGTCTCCAGTTCGAACACTACGTCGGCCATGTACTCGGTGACGTCGCGGTTCTCGGGCGGGGCGACGCCGTCCAGGCAGTGCAAGAAGGCCAGCCCCTCGGTGTTGACCATCTGGGTCTGGAGTTCGTTCAGGAAGTTGCGGTACCGCACCGCGTCCCGCCGTTCGAGCGGGTCGGCGGTGTCGATGATGAGGTTGGCGCTCTCGGGCAGCGCCCTGATGAGCTGGTTGGCCTGGTCCAGCGGCTCCCCGTCGTCGCCGATGTGCCGGACCGTCGGGCTGCCGGTCCGGGTCTGCGTGCGTTCCAGGCCGTCCTGGACGGCCTGGTCCGAGCGCCCGGTCGAGAGGTACAGCGTGCCGCGGGCGGCGGTGAGTTCGTACAGTAGCAACTCCGCCTGGCTGGCCGGCTCGGCGGTGAGCGCGACGATGCTCCCCGCCGGAATGCCGCCCTCGAGCTTGCGGTCGAGAATGTCGATACCCGTCGGCAACCGGGCGCTCATCCAAGCGAAGGCTAGTCATGGAGTTATTTAGTCCCTTCGGCCGGTAAGAGTACCGTAAATTCGGTCGTGAGCGTCTCTTTCCTTCGATTTCTCGGTCGCTCCGTCGGCGTGCGGGACGCAGCCGAGAGTTTGGGTTTCCAACAGGTCCGCGACGCCGGGGGGTGCCCGGCCGGCCCGCGAGACCACCGTCCCCGCGACCGGCGTCCCGACCGCCCGGGACATCGCGGCCGTGCGCGCGGCGTCCCGGAGGCTCGCGGGTTCCAGCGTCGTCACCAGCACCGTCGCGTCGGCGGTCCGCAGGGGGATCGCCGCGTCGTGGCCGGCGCCGGCCGGGCAGTCGACCAGCACCACCTCCCGGGCGGTCCGGCAGCGTTCGAGGGTGCTCGCGCTCGCGGCGTCTCCCCGGGGCGCCGCGGCCACGGCAATCGAGGGTGCTGCGCGCTGGGCGACCGCCATCGGCGGTCCGGCGTCCAGCGGCGGCTCCCGGTCGACGCCCGCCGCCCGGTGGAGGTCCGGCATGTCCGCGTCGGCGTCCACCGCGAGGACCTCCTCGCCCGTGCGGGCGGCCGCCCGCGCCAGCCCCAGGGTCGTGGTCGTCTTGCCGCATCCGCCCTTGCCGCCCGCGACGGCGAACATGGCGGGACTGGTCGCGCTCTCCGGGATAAAGGTTCGGTCGTCGTCCGTCGATGGTCGTGACGCGAGCGATAGATCGGTCATCGTCCGACCGCTGGGGGCCGATCCTCTCCCGCCCCTTGCGCGTGCCGTGATCCCGATTTGGCCGCGTGGCGCGCGCTGGCTCGCGTGTCGCCCCCGGCGCGCGCGAGCAACGCGCGCGAGGTCCCCGCGAGCCCTGCGAGCGGGGGCTCGGGAGAGCGTGCTCTCCCGGTGTCTCCGCGAGTGCAACGAGCGGAGGCTCGTCGGAGCTTGCCTCCGACGGCGGATGAGTAACGCAGGGAGCCAGGCGAGCCGGAGGCTCGCCTGGCGAGTGAGTAACGCAGTCGGCTGGGGAGGGGTGTGGCTGCGAGCAGCTGGGGCGGGACTGAAAGGGGCCGCGGGCTCGACGAAGCACGCCGACGTAAGGACCGCAGCGCGCGACTGAGCGAAGCGAAGGAGCGCCGAGGACCGC
>CAYTAG010000185.1:0-7053 GCA_964435625.1 uncultured Halobacteriales archaeon
AGCTGTCCTCCGGCACGTCGAGCTGGATCTTCTTCTCGCCGTCGCCGGTGTGTTCTAGGTCCATCACCTCGAAGGTGAACCCCTCGTGGATGGTGTCTTTCAGCAACAGTCCCGAGGAGATCTTCGGGTCCGCGAAGGCGCTGTACATGGGCTGGTTGAACGCCCCCGGTTCGGTCTTGTCCGCGCCGAACACGAGGATCGGTTCGGCCTCCCGCTCCTCGAAGGTCAGCTCCGCGACGCCGGGGCCGAGGCCCTTGACGTTGCCCGCGAAGGCGTCCTTCAGGAGGTCCTGACCGGCGCCGTACAGCCCCTGGTCTTTGGCTACCTCGGTTCCCGCCTCGAAGGCGGTCCACGCCAGTTCGTGGACGTCGTCGTCGTCTTCGCCCTCGGTGTGGCTCATCAGGACGTCGACGTCGTCGCCCGCGGTGAAGACGTAGTAGTCGTCGAGGAAGTCCCCCTCGTCGGCAAGCGTCTCCTCGACGGCCGCCAGTACCTCGTCAGTCGGCCGCCAGTGGCCCGCGTTGCTCCCGATGTCGGCCTTGATCACTGAAATCGTGCGCACGTGAATCCCCATTGTATGGGTCTCGTGGGCGGGGTAAAACGGTTGTTATTGGTGATCGGAAATTCCAGGCCGCACGAACGAAAATTCTGACAGAACCGCCACCACCCGATTAAATCTCGGTGACCCGCTCGTGGCGGTCGTCCAGGGCCCGGGCGTCCTCCGGGAGCAGCGCGACCACCAGGTTGTCGGCGTACTGGTTCACGTACTCGACCAGGTCCGCGATCCGTCCGGAGTCAAGCGCTTCCAGCGAATCTAGCAGCACGAACGGGACCGTCTCGTGGACCTCGTGGACGAGGTAGCCCGCGAGCGCGAACGTCAGGCCGATCACCTCCCGTTCGCTCTCGCTGAGGTGGTCGACGGTGTCCTCGTAGACCGCCCCGGAGTCGGACTCCCGGACGACGTGGAGGTCGAAGGCGCCGTCGGTGCCGTTGCCCTCGGTCCGCTCGATCCAGACGCGCTCGACGTTGGCGTACCCAAGCAGGTCCAGCACCGTCTCCATGTGGGAGTTGAACGCCTCGACGGCCTCCTGCTCCAGCCGCTGGACCCTGCGACGGCGCTCCTGGAGTTCCTCCCGGACGTCCTCGCGGCGGGCCGCCAGGTCCTCGCGCTCGGCGAGCCGTGACTCCACCGACTCCAGTTCCGTCTCGACGTCCGCGAGGTCCCCTTCGATCCGTTCGAGCTCGAACTCCAGCTCGTTGGCCTCCCCGTGGAGGTCGAGCAGTTCGCTCCCGTCGTCCAGCCGGAGGTCCTCGACGGTCGCCTCCAGTTCGGCCACCCGCTCGGCCAGTTGCCCGCGCCGACTCCGAAGTTCCGAAATCGCCTCCTCGCGTCGTTCGATCTCGCGTTCCCGCTCCCGTAGCGTCCGCTGGACCTCCTCGCGGCGGCGGCGCTGCTCCTGGAGGTCGTCGCGCTCGTCCTGGAGCCGCCGGATCTCCTCGTCGACGTCGTTGCGTTCCTGGAGTTTCCGCTGGCGCAGCGACCGGAGCCGATCCAGCGTCTCCTCGACGTGGCTTTCCTCGACCGTCGTCCCGCAGGTCCAGCAGACCACCGTCTCGGTCTCGGCCACCAACCGGTCGGTGACCGACCCGGTCGGCTCGTCGGATCCCTCGTCCAGCGCCGCCAGCAGGTCCGAATCGGTCCCCTCCAGGGCCTCCTCGTTGAACTGGACGATGTTCTGTAGCTGGTTGAGGTCGGCGGTGATCGACTGCTTGCGGCCGTGGAGGGTTTCCAGCCGCTCCGCTATCGTCTCCAGTTCCGCCGACTCCGCCTCCGGCAGCGAGTCCAGTTCCGCCTGCAGTTCGGACCGTTCCTCCCGTAGCGACGCCAGGCCCTCCCGTTCGGTTTCGAGGTCGTACTCGGCGTCTTCGAGGTCCGACCGGGCCTCCCACAGTTCGTCGAGTTTCCGTTCCAGTTCCGCCTTCGCGGCCCGCGTCTCGTCGAGGTCGGCGTCCGCGGCCTCGATCTCGGCCCGCTTGTCCCGCAGTTCGGCCTCCGTCCCCTCGATCTCGGCCCGGAGGTCCGCCCGCTCGCGTTCGAGTTCGGTCCGGCGGCGTTCGAGGCCGTCGAGTTCGTCGAGCCGTTCGTCGATCCGCGCTTTTTCGTCCGACAGGTCGACGATCTCCGCCTCGATGGCGTCGGTGTCGACGGGCCGCATGATCAAGTCCCGCAGGTCCTCGCCGCGCTCGACGGCCCGCCTGGCCTCGTTTGACTCCAGCAGGAACGCGAACAGGTCGGCGGCCTCCGGGTCCGCCAGGATCGGATCGCCGTCGGAGGTGACGTGGCCGTCCTCGCGCTGGAAGCGCCGCTCGTAGGTCGCCTCGCCGGCCGTCAGCCGCACGTACCCGGCGTCGGCGTCGGCCTTCAGGGAGGCGCGGTCGCTCCCGTGGACGGCCATCAGCGCCTGCAGGAACGACGTCCGGTTGGTCGCGTTCCGCCCGCTGAGGATCGTGAGTCCGGGATCGAACCGTACCGTCGTCTCGTCGATCCCCCCGATGTTCTCGACGTCTACCTCGATGGAGCCGTCGAACGTCGAGCCGCTCATCGTTTCCACGGTACGGAACTGTTTACATAAATGCATCCATGTGCCGACCGGGTACTTTCGGCAAAGTCACGGCCGACCGTCCCGCCGTCGCCAGGTGGATGGAACGGTCAACCGCCCTGCCGTCGCCCGGTGGACGAAACGGCCGACCGTCCCGCCGCTGCCCGGTGGACGAAACGGTCCGTCGATGTGTAGTTATGGATAAATTCACAACGCCTGTCGTCGCACGTAATCGGCAGGTATTAGCGACGACCTCGAGATGGTACGACGTAGCATGCAGGGGAACGTCCCCGAGGAGTACCTGCCGGACGAGGACCTGCCGGACCTGTTGCACACGGTTCCGGAGGTGCACTACCCGGCCGAGGTGAACGCGGCCGTCGAGATGGTCGACGTACACGTCGAGGCCGGCCGCGGCGACGCCGTCGCCGTCTACTTCGAGGACCGCGAGATCACGTACAGGGAGTTGAAAGAACGCACCGACCGGCTCGGCAACGCGCTCGTCGACCTGGGGGTGGCGCCCGGCGACCGGGTGTTCGTCCGCTTCCCGAACCGCCCCGAGTACGTCGTCGCCTGCCTGGCGATCCAGAAGGTCGGCGCCGTCCCGCTGCCCTCGATGAAGTTGCTCCGGGCCGACGACGTCGAGTACGTACTCTCGGACTCGGAGGCGAGATTCGCGGTGGTCTACGACGACCTGCTGGAGGAAGTCGTCGAAGCCGACGAGGAGGCCGATGCGCTGGAGGAAATCGTCGTCGTCGGGGACGCCGACCGCGGGTTCCGGAGCTACGACGAGTTGATCGACGGGGCGAGCCCGGACCTGGACGTCCACGAGACCAGCCGCGAGGACCTGTCGCTGATTGCGTACACCAGCGGGACGACCGGCAAGCCGAAGGGGACCGTCCACACCCACCGGCAGATGCTGGCGATCTGCGACGGCTACGCGCGGTACTGCCTGGAGCCGTCCACCGACGACGTGTTCAGCGGCAACCCGCCCATCGCGTTCACCTACGGCTACGGCGTTCTGGTTGCGTTTCCCCTGCGGTTCGGCGCCAGCACGGCGATTCTGGAGGACGCCGCGCCGGGGGACCTGCTGGAGGCCATCGACCGCTACGACGTCACCGTCATGGGGACCGTCCCGACCGCGTACAACCAGATGCTCAGCGAGCACGACGACGTTGCCGCGGCGTACGACGTCGACTCGCTGCGCCTGCTGATGAGCGCCGGGGAGCCGCTCCCGGAGGACACCTACGACCGCGTGACCGCCCAGCTCGGGGTCGAGGTCACCGACGGCATCGGCACCACCGAGATGCTGCACATCTTCATCAGCCACCGGCTCTCCGACGAGATGGACCCGACGGCAACGGGGTTCCCCGTGCCGGGCTACGAGTGCAAGGTCGTCGACCCCGAAACCTACGAGGAACTGCCCCGCGGCGAGGCCGGCCTGTTGCTCGTGCGAGGCCCGACGGGCGTCACCTACTGGAACCGTCCCGACAAGCAGGCCGAGACGGTCCAGGAAGGCTGGTCCATCCCGGGGGACATCTTCGTCCACCGCGAGGACGGCCGCTTCGAGTACAAGTCCCGCCGCGACGACCTCATCATCACCGCCGGGTACAACGTCCCCGGCCCGGAGGTCGAGGGCGTCCTCCAGGAGCGCGAGGAGGTCTACGAGGCCGCGGTCGTCGGCAGTCCCGACCCCGAGCGCAACCAGGTCGTGAAGGCGTTCGTCGTCCTCTCGGAGGGCTACGAGGCCGGGGCGGCCCTGACCGAACGCCTCCAGGAGTACGTCAAAGCCGAGATCGCCCCCTACAAGTACCCCCGCGAGGTCGAGTACGTCGAGGAACTGCCGAAGACCGAGACCGGCAAGATCCGCCGGACGGAACTCCGCGAGCGCGAACGCCGGGAAGCCGCCTGAGGGCCCGTCGTCCGGGTCGAAGCGGCCAGCGCCTGAGGGCCCGTCGTCCGGGTCGAAGCGGCCAGCCCCACCACGGCGCCCGAAACAGATGCTCGATCGCCCTGGCGCCCGAGACTGACGCCCGACCGCCCCGGCGACCGGGGCCGAACGCCTGCCAGCGCGTCGGCCGAACCGGCAACTATAAGTGTTTTAGGCAGGCCTAAATCCAAACGTGCAACGAGATGCCGGATCCCGCAGTGCCGCGGCCGACCTCGCGAGCAGTCGGTCGGACCGGGGCGCTGGGGAACCCGACGGGACCGCCCCGCTGGAGGGGTCGGCCGGTCGTGGCACGACCGTCGGCGCCGGCGCTTCCGGGGCGGACGCCACCCTCGCGGCCGGGACGGACGGCGTCGGCGACGACGTGGTGCTGGAACTGCAGGACGTGACGAAGGCCTACGGCGCCGAGACCGCCGTCCGGGACCTCTCGGTGTCGATCCGCGAGGGCGAACTGCTGACCCTGCTGGGACCGTCCGGCTGCGGGAAGACTACCACCTTGCGGCTGGTCGCGGGCCTGGAGCGACCGACCGAGGGAACCATCGAACTCGCGGGCCGGACCGTCGCGGACGAGGACGGGTTCCGCGGACCGGACGAGCGCGACGTGGGCCTGGTGTTCCAGGACTTCGCGCTGTTCCCGCACCTCACCGTCGCCGAGAACGTCGCGTTCGGGCTGACCGACGACGACGAGGCGACCCGGGAGGCCCGGGTGGCCGAACTCCTGGAACTCGTCGGGATGGAGGAACTGGCCGAACGCAAGCCCGACCAGCTTTCGGGCGGCCAGCGCCAGCGGGTCGCGCTCGCGCGGTCGCTGGCGCCCGAACCGGACGTCCTGTTGCTGGACGAGCCGTTCTCGAACCTGGACGTGCGCCTGCGCGTGGAGATGCGCGAGGAGGTACGGGCCATCCTCAAGGAGGCCGGCGTGACGGCCATCTCGGTCACCCACGACCAGGAGGAGGCGCTGTCGATCTCCGACCGCGTGGCCGTGATGAGCGAAGGGGCCGTCGAGCAGGTCGGCGAACCGACCGAGGTGTTCCAGCACCCCGAGTCGCGGTTCGTCGCCAGCTTCCTCGGCCAGGCCGGCTTCGTCTCCGGGTTCGTGGGTACCGAGCACGTCGAGACCGCCGTCGGCCCGCTCGATCAAGCGCAACTGGCCGGCGACGTGGAACCGTACGAGGGCGCGCGACTCGACGTGCTCGTCCGGCCGGACGACCTCCGCGCGGTCCCGGCCGGCGAGGACGACGCCCAGGGCCGGGTCGTCCACCGCCAGTACAGCGGCCCCTCGTTCACCTACCGCGTCGAACTCGAGAGCGGCGACGTCGTCCGCTGTCTCCACAACCACGCCGAGCAGTTCGAGGTCGGCGATCCCGTGGCGGTCGACCTCGTCGCGGACCACACCCTGGCGTGGTACCCCGCGGTCGACGACGGGTGAACCGGGCGACCGGTCGCCCTCTCGTCCATCGCCCTACCGCCTGACGTAGTCCCAGGCTTCCCCGTTGCCGCGGCTCCGGAAGCCGATGCCACCCGACGAATAGGTGGTGTCGTCGGCCTGGATCGACGCCAGCAGGTCGCCGGTCCCGGCGTCGTAGAGGTCGGCGTACACCGTGGTCGAGTCCGACCACACGTCCGCGCGGTACCAGCCGTCGGTCTGCTCGGAGGCCGGCAGGTCGGCGTAGGCGATCTCGGTGACGGAACCGCCCTCGTGGCGCCACATTCGCCAGCCGCCGGAGTTGCCGATGCCGACCGAGTACGAATCGGGGTTGTCCTGCTCGGACTGCGCGAAGAAGTGGAACCCGACGAAGTTGTCGTCGGTGGCGTTCGAGAAGTAAAAGGACGCCTGCTCGCCGCGCTCCGGGTAGTCGGCCAGTCCCCCGGTGGAGACGACGCTGCCGTAGTCGCCGCCGTCGTTGACCAGTGACTGGGACCCCTCGTAGACGGTCGAGGCCGTCGTGCTGTAGAGGCTCGTCGCCCCGCCGTACTCGGCCAGGGGGTCCGAGCGCTCGAAGTCCTCGATCACGGCGGGGTCCGAATCGTCCGCCAGGACGGTGTAGTCCCAGGCCTCCCCGTTGCCGCGGCTCCGGAAGCCGACGCCGCCCGACGAGTAGGTCGCGTCGTCGGCCTGGATGGACGCCAGGAGTTCGTCGGTCGAATCGTCGTAGAGGTCGGCGTAGATCGTCGAGGAATCGCTCCGGACCTCGGCGCGGTACCAGCCGTCGATCTGCTCGGAGGCCGGCAGGTCGGCGTAGGCGATCTCGGTGACGGAACCGCCCTCGTGGCGCCACATTCGCCAGCCGCCGGAGTTGCCGATGCCGACCGAGTACGAATCGGGGTTGTCCTGCTCGGACTGCGCGAAGAAGTGGAACCCGACGAAGTTGTCGGCGGCGGCGTTGGTGAAGTGGACGTGGACCTCCTCGCCGCGGGAGGGGTAGGCGTTCAGTCCGGACGTCGAGACGGCACTGCCGTAGTCGCCGCCGTCGTTGACCAGCGCCTGGCTACCCTCGTAGGCCCCCG
>CAYTAG010000186.1:0-4148 GCA_964435625.1 uncultured Halobacteriales archaeon
GGGGCGCGAACTCCACGGCGTAGGTCGGCCCGGCGAAGTCCGCGACGTGGCTGACGGTGGTCCCGCTGGCGGCGCCCAGGTAGAGGACGGCGTCACCGCCGTCGAGACCGGTGTCCATCCCGAGTTCCAGCATCGCGCCGAGCTTCGACCGCCGGGCGTCCCACAGCCGCCACTCGCCGTCGGTCGGTTCGCCGTAGACCGGTTCGCCCCGGGTCGCGAGCCGGTCCTCGCCGTCGAAGGTCCGCCGGGTCACGCCGTCGGGCAACGCCGCCGTCTCGTCGTTGGACGACTCAGCCATCGCCCTCACCCCGCGTGCGGATGCGATGGATGCGCTCGTCCAACTGTTCGTCCAGTTCCGGACGACGCTCCCCGGAGTAGTGGTCGACCCGGGCCGCGATGGTCAACTTGCCCGCCAGCGCCCGCGCGGCCGACCCGCGCTCGTCGGGTCGGGTCCCGCGGACGTACTCGTGGGTGAAGATGACGCCGTGCTTCGGGGAACTGCCCTGCCCGCGCAGGTGCGCGAACAGCGCGTCCTCCGCGCCGAGCACCTGGACGGTGCCGCTGGGCATTTTTGCGAGCTGTTCGAGGCCGCCGGCGAGCGCGATCAGCCGTGCCGCGAGGACGGGTCCCGCCAGCGCCGAGAGGTTCGGCGCCACGCCCGGGGCACGCGATTCGACGAACGAGCGCAGGTCGTCGGCCTCGTCGGCCAGGTCGGCCGCTCTCTCGGCCAGGGAGACGAGTTGCTCCTCGCCCGGTTCGGGGTCGCGGGCGGCCACCTCGCGGGCACCGTCGACGCCCGCGACGTCGATGCCGAGGGTGCCGGCCCATTCTGCAACGCGCTCGGCGAGTTCGTTGGCGACGCGGTCGCAGTCGTCCATGGCGCGAACGACGTGTTTCAACTGCTGGTCGTCGGCCCGTTCGCGCTCGCGGACGGCCGTACG
Organism: uncultured Halobacteriales archaeon; assembly: GCA_964435625.1. GTDB lineage: Archaea > Halobacteriota > Halobacteria > Halobacteriales > PXRE01 > PXRE01. Next base: position 942 of record CAYTAG010000186.1, read on the forward strand.
AGTTGCCGCGACGGTGGCCTCGTGCAGCTGCCCGTAGTACGCTTCCCGGCCTGCGGCGAACCCGATCTCAACGGCCAGCCCCGGCCAGTCGTCGGGCACGTCGGCCGCACCGTCGCGGATTCGGGCCACCACGGATCCCTCGGCCCCGGGGCCGAGCCCGGCGAACCAGCCCTCGTCGGTCATGGCCGAGACGACGGTTGCACCGGTTAAAAGCCCGCCGACGTGAGCGAACCGCGAACACGCCGTCCGGGGCGCGGTATGCCCGCCAGAAGTGTAAACTGAGTCCTCACATCGGCGAAAGGGCTAAGTAAATCATTCACTCACTATCGAGTCAATAGTCCTCAGATGACCGAACCCGAAGACCTCACCCGACCCGAACGGACGACCGACCGCTACCACGCCTACGAGGCCGAGGATGGCAGCACCGTCATCTACGACGGCGAGAACGACGAGGCCTGGGTTCGCGCCGACACCACGGTCGAGATCGAACGATAACGCCTCCCGGCAGGCCCCCGGCACGACTGTTATCTATCTTTACAGGTATTCTCGGCTAGCATTCATCCTCATTTATATTTTCAGCACTATATAGATACATTTTTAATCTAAAGCCCCGAATGAATGGTTGCAGCACGTATGACTGGGGAGAAATTCACCGACGACGGATCGGACTTCGAACGGCGGAAGTTCCTGAAGGCGCTCGGCGTCGGTGCTGGCGTGAGCGGCGTGAGCGGTCTCGGGAGTGCCGACGACACGACCAGCATCGTCGAAGTCGAGCCTATCTCCGGGGACAGGGCCGCCGAGGAGTTCCAGATCGCCCGGGAATCCGACTACTACAACGCCATCGCGGAGTACATGACCCAAGGCGCGCTGGAGCCCCTCACGGACCGGGTCTGGGGCCACCAGGTCTACACGGACGACGAGGCGTTCAACGCCCGGAATCCGGTCATGCTCAGCCTCCCGTACGCCGGGCCGGAGGGCAACCAGATGGGGTTCCTCTGGATCATCCAGTTCGCCGACGCCGAGGGCCGTCGGCGTCCCAACGGCGGCGTGGGGACCTCCGTCGAACTCATCGACGGCGAGTACTACCACCGGATCTACGGCTGGGAAGACGAGCGGCCGGCCATCCTCGAACAGGGAGCGGTCGAGACTTCGCCCGGCGACCTGAGCGCCCAGAGCTGGGGCTGTATGGTCTGTACGTGGGTCGTCGACGTCATCTGCCAGTACGGCTGGTACTGGATGGGTGAGACGGGCTGTGGCTGGCTCTGCTGGTCGTCGACGTGCGAACAGAGCTGCGAAGTCGTCGTCGATTGGCTCGACACCATCATGTGCTCCTGGTTCAGTTCCAATCAGATCTGTAGCTGGGCCGGGTTCTGTTGAGCCGACACCGTGGACTGACGGTCACGACGCGCCACCAGACATTTGAGATAATTTTATATATTCGTAAATATAAATCTAATACCATGAATGGCACGAGGCCAACGTCAGTGGCGCGACGGCGGTTGCTGAAAGCGGCGGGAGCGGTCGGGATCACGGCCGGGCTCGCCGGCTGTAGCGCCCTCTCCGGGCCGGATACCGACACGCCACGACCGACCGACACGCCGCAACCGACCGGGTCGACGCCGGACGACCGGACGGACGAGCGGGCGCCGGGCGAACGGCAAACCCGCGCCCTCTGGGAGAAACTGCAGGAGGAAGCGGAACCGCCGGAGGGCAAAGTCACCGTGGCGTTCGGGTTCCTCGAACGGGCACCCATCACGACGGAGGTGTACATGCCCACGTCCGACGCCGGCCTCTGGGACATGAAGACCTACGGGACCACCGACCTTTCGGAGGCGGGGCTCCTCCAGCAGCCCCCCAAGAAACTCCCGACGGTCGAAACCGAGGACATGCGGGCGTACTACGCGTTCATGGAACCGGGCCAGCAAGCGCAGGTCGGCCTGACCGTCACGAACGAGCAGGACACCGTCCGGTTCATCGCCGGGCCGCCTGACCTCCAGCCCTACGGGCTGTACGAGGGCCTCATCGCGAACTGCTACTGCAACGGCCTCACGTACACCGTCCCCGCGAACGGGACGTGGGTGCGGGTCATCCGGGCGAAACTCCGGGAGGCCGTCGAACCGGGCGCCGTCGGCCTCGCCGTCTGGCCGCTGGTCCCCGGGGACGGCGGGACGGACGAGAGCGAGGGCACGGGGGAGTTCGACGGCTGGTTCGACGGCGTCTCGAACTTCGACGGGGTCGTCGACGAAACCGGCCGGGACGAAGTCACGGTGACGGTCGGCGCATCGGGCAACGACGGGAGCTTCGCCTTCGACCCGGCGGCGATCAGGGTCTCCGAGGGAACGACGGTCGTCTGGGAGTGGGCAGGCGAGGGTGGAAAGCACAACGTCGTCGCGGACGACGGGTCGTTCCGCAGCGGCGACCCCGTCTCCGGGGCGGATACGACGTTCCGGCACACCTTCGATGGGACGGGGACCTACGAGTACTACTGTTCGCCGCACAAGAACCTGGGCATGAAGGGCGCCGTCGTGGTGGAGTAGCCGACGCGACCGATGGCCCCGAACCCGCCGACCGACACCGCGTTGCACGTGGGGGCCACTCCCGTGGAGGAGGTGGCGATCCACCTGTCGGTCGGGACGTTCCGCGTCGGTCTCGGCGCGTTGCTGGCGCTGGCCGTCGTCTATCCCGTCTATCGCCCCGGCCGTGCCCGGCTGTCGGCCGTCTGGGGGTACGTCCGCGGACGGATCAGGGCGCGGTGGCTGCTGTTCGTCGGCACGGTCGCGCTCGTCGCCGCGGGGTACGTCTGGCTCGGCGCCTACTGGATGACGTACTTCTACGGACGGGTCGACTGGGTGACGGTCGTCGGCTCCAACGCGGCGTCGAGGCTCCCGCTGTTCGTCGTCTTCGCCGCGTACGTGACGATCCTCCGGGGAACGTTCGAGGGCCTGGTCCCCGGCCGGGACGCGGTGCTGGGGACCAGCGGCGGGACCGCGTCCCTCGCGGCGGTCCTGCTGGCCTGTCCGAGTTGCGTCGTCGCACTCGCGCTCCTGCTGGCGTCCGGCGGCCTCCTCGGGGCGAGTTCCCTCTCGATGCTCCGGTATCTCAACCCGGTGCAGGGCTACGCCGGCTACTTCGCTATCTTCGGGACGACGCTGATGCTCGTCGGCATCTACGCGCTCTCGACCGGGCGCTGTCACGTCCCGGTCGCGG
>CAYTAG010000186.1:4248-7028 GCA_964435625.1 uncultured Halobacteriales archaeon
TTCCCGGTGACGCTCTCGGAGCTCGTCCATCTCCTCGGGGTTGTCGTAGTAGTACGCCAGCGCGGTGTGGACGTCCGCGAGCGTGACGTCGAGTTGATCGGCGACGTACTCGGGCGAACGGCTCCCCTCGATCACCATGTCCGCGATCTGGATCACGGAGATGCGGTGGCCGCCGAGTCTGGGTTCGCCACCGAGGACGTCCTCGGTCCTGACGATTTCGCTCATCCTCGTAGATTGATTGCGCGTTATCGCGGATAAACCTTCGTCCGGTTCGACGGGCTTTTCGAGCCGTCGCAACTGCGCTACCCGAACTTCTCGAACGGTTGCTCGCAGGCGTTACAGAAGTGCATCGACCGGCACAGCGACGGTCCCTTGGGGTGCTCGCGCTCGGTGTCCGTCGACCCGCAGTAGGGACATTCCGCGGGGCCGTCCTCGTCCACGTCGACGCTGGGGTCGGGGCGTCTCATACGCTCAGTCCGAACTCCCGGAGGTCGTCTCTCCCGGCCTCGGTCACCATCTCCAGGTTCCACTCGGGACTCCAGACGAGTCGGACCTCGGCGGAGTCGACGCCCTCGGGGTTCGCGGCGGCTTCCCGAATCTCGTCGGTCAGCATGTCCCTGGCCGGACAGCCGGTGTACGTCAGCGTCATGTTCACGCGGACGTGCGCGCCGGCCCTTTCTCGCTCTTCAATTTCGACGCCGTAGATCAGCCCCAGGTCGACCACCGAGATGGGCATCTCCGGGTCCTCGACGTCGTACAGCGCGTCCCAGACCTCGGCCGCCAGGCCCTCAGCGTTCGCCCCGGTGGCGGGCAACTCGTCGGCGCCCTCCCCGACCTCGTAGGAGGTGTACGAGCAGTAGGTCGGCTCCTCGTCGAGGCTGGGGTCGGGCACCGCGTGCTCCTCGTCCGGGGACGGGTCGGACACGGTGGGGTCCTCGTCGGGGGTGTGGTCGCTACGCATCGTCGGGGTCGTCCATGATCTTGACCGGGTCACCGAGGTCCACCTGGTCGTAGGTGTGGGTGAACTCCTCGTAGAGGTCGAACCAGTCGTCGGTGTGCTCGCCGTCGCGGCCGACGGCGTCCGGCAACGCGTCCGCGGTCACGTCCTCGCGGCCGCTCATCGGCGTGTCCACGCCCAGCGATTCGAGGAACGGGACGACCCGTTCGAGCCACGCCTCGCCCAGTTCGGGAAGCGGCGTCGTCCGCAGGCCCAGGTCGTCGATGCGCTCCTCCAAGTCGGGGTCGGCGGGTTCGAACAGGGTCAGCGCGTGCGCGAACTGCCGGTCGACGGCGTCCTGGACGCGCTGGCGGCCGTTCGCTCGCGGGCCCTGCCCGCTCGCGCCGTCCGAGGAGCGTGGCTCCTCGCCGTCCTCCTCCTCGGTGAGCCGTTCCAGCCAGTTCTGGGCGTGTTCGAGGTGGTAGTCCTCCTCGCCCCGTACCTTGCCGACGCGGTCGCGGATGCGGCCGTACGAGGAGTCCTCCAGCGCCGCCAGCCGGAGGTCCTCGGCGACGTCGTAGAGGTACCCGCGAACGACGGCGTCGGCCCACCCGCCCTCGGGCCAGGGCAGTTCCGCGAGGGTGCTGTGGCGCCACTCCCCGGGCGGGCGCTCCCAGATGAGGTCCTGTTCCTCGTAGCCGAAGTCCTCTAGCAGGTCGTACCACAGCCGCGCGTGGCCCAGTTCGTCCTGGGCGACGTTGGCCACCGCCAGGTCCGATTCCAGGGTGGGCGAGCGGACCTGCCACTCGGTGTAGCGCTCGGCCAGCACGAACTCGTCGTCGGCCAGCCGAAAGAGCAGGAGTTCGACGGCTTCGCGCTCGTCGTCGTCCAGGTCGGCCGGCCCCGCGAGTCCCTCGGCGGCCATCAGCTCTCACCCCGCTCGCGCTCGGCCTGCTCCTGTTCGCGCTGGGAGTCGGCGACCTCCTGGGCGAAGGACTCGTCGACGTTGTAGGCGGTCGCCCAGCGGTAGGACTTGTCCGTCGTCCCGCCGAACTTCGCGTCCTCGTCGTCGACCTCGTGGACCTCCGGCTGGGGGACGACCCACAGGCTGTGGGTCGGCTTGCGCCGCCCGTGCTGGATCTCCGCGAACAGTTTCGCCATCTCGGCGTCCGGCGCGTGGACGTTGCCGCAGTGGGTGTGGTACCCCCCGGACTTCTCCTGGCGGAAGACTTCCCAGATCATGGTCAGTCCGCCGCGGCGGGGCCGACCCCGCCCGTTGCACGTCCTTCGTGGTCGTCCAGCGCGTTACGGACCCACTCGACGGCCTCCTGGGTGTCGTGGCGCTTGCCGATCTGCTCGTGGCTGCCCTCGTAGTCGTTTTTCGCGACCGTGAAGAACTCGTCCCAGTCCAGATCGTCCTCGCGGACCTCCCAGGTGCCGTCGTCGTTGCGCTCGATGCGCGGGTACTCGGGGATCTCCAGGCCGTACTTCCTGGCCTTCGGGATGTAGGCGTTCAGGAAGGCGTTGCGCAGTTCGTCGTTGGTCTTCTGCTTGAGGCCGACGTCGGCCGAGAAGTCGTGATGGGTGGACTTGTCGTCGGTCGGGCCGAAGAACTGGATGATCCGGGGCCACCACTCGTCGAAGGCCTCCTGGAGCTTCCGCTGGTCCTTCTTCGAGCCCTGCGCGAGTTCCGCCATGATGTGCTCGCCGTGCTTGACGTGAAAGCCTTCCTCGAAGCAGACCTTGTCCATCGCGTGGGCGTACGGCTCCCAGCTGGTCCGCTTGAGGGTGGCCTGCCGGCGCATCGCCGCCCCGTCGACGAAGAAGGCGATCATCGGCGTCT
>CAYTAG010000187.1:0-6958 GCA_964435625.1 uncultured Halobacteriales archaeon
AGTTCGATCCCGTAGTGGATCGTCTCGTACTGCCCGGGGCGTCCGATCCCGCGGTCGACGTACTCCTCGGCGACGACGTCGGCAATCGAGACCAGCACGTCGGTCCAGGGGGCGACGGCGACCTCGCACCGTTCGACGAACCGGTTGAGCGCGGCGTTGCGGTCCTCGGCGAACGGGACGCCGTGGATCGTGTGGACGACGCGTGGGGTCCCCGCGAGCCGCGCCGCCGCACGCCCGATGATCCCGGCCTCGGTGCTGTGGGTGTGTACGAGGTCGAAATCGCGTCGCCGGATGAACCTCGCGACGCTGAACACGGCGCCGACTGCCGTGACCGGGTTGTAGTGCCGGATCAGCGGGAACTGCTTCGTCTCGACCCCGGCCACCTCGAGCGCGTCCACGTTGTGTCGATCCACCTCGGCGCCGTACCCCACGGTGACGTCGTACCCCTCGACGTCGGTGGCGACCGGAAGCAGGGCGTTCGTCGCGCCGCCGTCGATCAACCGCGTGATGAGGTGGAAGATCCGGGGTTCGGCCATCGACGGCCGATCCGGGCCTGGCGACCAAAGGTCGTGCGGTTCGCCGACGGGCCGACGGGTAGGAACCTCCTATCCGGACGACGGCCGCCATGGCCTCGCTACCGCCCGAATAGAAAGCCATTTACAGCCGGAGGTAGGGTGGATAACCGATGACTACGCTCGTCACTGGCGGGGCCGGCTTCATCGGCTCCCATCTCGTCGATTACTTGCTGGCGGAGACGGCCGACGACGTGATCGTTCTCGACGACTTCTCGACCGGCCGGCCGGCGAACCTCGACCACCTCGACGACGACCGCGTCGACGTCCGGGAGGGCGACGTCCGGGACGCCGAGATCGTCGGGGAGGCCGTCGAAGACGCGACCGTCGTCTACCACCTCGCCGCGGCCGTCGGGGTCGAGAACGTCGTCGAGAACCCGCTGGCCTCCCTCCGGACGAACCTCGCCGGGACCGAGAACGTCCTCGAAGCCGCCGCTGACTACGGGATTCCCACGTTCGTCGCCTCCTCCTCGGAGGTGTACGGGAAGTCCCCCGCCGTCCCGTTCTCGGAAGAGGACGACCGCGTCGTCGGCCCCACGTCGACCACGCGGTGGGGCTACGCGACGGCGAAGGCGACCGACGAGTTCCTCGCGCTTGCGTTCCACGAGGAGGTCGACCTCCCGGTCGTGGTCGGTCGCTTCTTCAACATCGTCGGTCCCCGCCAGTCCGGGCAGTACGGGATGGTGATCCCGACGTTCGTCGAACAGGCGCTGGCCGGCGACCCCCTCACCGTCTACGGCGACGGCACCCAGACCCGGAGTTTCACCCACGTCCACGACGCCGTGGAGGCCGTCTACGAGTTGATGAACACGACGAGCGCCCACGGCGACGTCTTCAACGTCGGCGCACCGGAGCCGACCAGCATCAACGACCTCGCCGAGCGCGTGCTGGACCTCACGGGGTCGGACTCGGAGATCACCCACGTGCCGTTCGAGGAGGTGTACGGCCCCGACTTCGAGGAACCCGACCGCCGCGAACCCGACGTCACGAAACTCCGGGAGACCGTCGGCTGGGCACCGGGGGCGGACCTCGACCGCATCCTCCGGGACGTGATCGAGGAGCGAGCGCAGCGGGAGGTCGCCGTCGATGCCTGAGGACCGCGCCCTCGTCGACCGCCTCGCCGCCCGGGACGCCAGGGTCGGCGTCGTCGGCCTCGGGTACGTCGGCCTGCCGCTGAGCCTGGAGTTCACCGAGGCCGGCTTCGACGTGGCGGGGTTCGACGTCGACGAGGACCGCGTCGGTCGCCTCCGTAACGGCGACAGCTACGTCGACGACGTGTCCGACGACCGCCTCGAATCCGCCCTCGAACGGGGGTTCGAACCGCGGGCGGACGCCTCGGTGATCGAGGACTGCGACGCGTACGTCGTCGCGGTCCCGACCGGCGTCGAAAACGGCAAACCGGACATGTCCGCCGTCGAGGCCACCTCGCGAACGATTGCCGACCGGGCGGGCGACCGAGAGACGCTCGTCGTCGTCTCCAGTACCGTCTACCCCGGAGCAACCCGGGAAATAGTCGAACCCATCGTGACCGCCGACCGGGACGACCCGACGCACCTGGCGATGGTTCCCGAACGCCTGAACCCCGGCGGAGCGTACGACGTCAGCGAGATTCCGCTGGTCGTCGGGGCGGATACCGATCCGGCCCGCGAGGCGGCGGTGGAGCTGTACGACGCCATCGTCTCGGAACTGCACCCGGTCGAGACGACCGAAACCGCCGAACTGACGAAGGTGCTGGAGAACACCTACCGGATGGTGAACATCGCGCTGGTCAACGAACTCGTCGGCCTCGCCGAGCGGACCGACGCCGACCTCTGGGAGGCGATCCGGGCGGCGGCGACGAAACCGTTCGGGTTCCAGCCGTTCTATCCCGGCCCCGGCGTGGGCGGCCACTGCATCCCCGTCGACCCGCAGTTTCTCACCTGGCGCGCCGGCGAGGTCGGTGCCGACCTCTCGCTCGTCGAACGTGCCGCCGAAATCAACGACCACACGCCGGACCGGGTCGCGGACCGGGTCGGGGCGACGCTGGCGAGCAACGGCGTCCGGGTGGCCGACGCGTCGGTCGTGGTCCTCGGCGTCGCTTACAAACCCGACGTCGGGGACGTCCGGAACTCGCCGTCGAGACGCATCTGCGAACGACTCCTCGACCGCGGCGCGACCGTAGAGATCGTCGACCCCCACGTGGAGTCGACGACGGTCGCCGGAGCCCAGCGCCGACCGACGGACGGGATTCACCCCTCGACGGTCCGGGAAGCCGACGCCGTCCTGGTCCTGGTCGATCACGGGGCGTTCGATTACGACGCCCTCGACGACGCCGAACTCGTGTTCGACGCCGTGAACGCCGTCCCCTCCAGCGTCTCCCCGACCGTCGTCAACCTGGGCGACGAACTGCGGGAGGGCGCCCCGGACCGTCAGCACGTTCCGCCAAACGTCGATTAGGGGCCGGCCCACGGTAGCGGATCGGCCGATGGCTACGACGCCTAGCGCCACGGCGCGCGGCGCAGGAGCATCTCGGCGACGTCGACGCCGACCTTCCAGAGTTGACGGACGACGATTTCGAGGTCGAACAGGATCGACTGCCGTCGGATGTACTGGAGGTCGTAGTACAGTTTCTCGTCGGGTTCGTGGCCGGTCGCGTCGTTGATCTGTGCCAGGCCCGTCAGCCCCGGCTTGACGAACCACCGTTTGCCCCACTCCGGCGTCGACGACTCGAACTCGCCTTCGAGTTCGGCCTGGGCGGGCCTGGGACCGACGACGCTCATCTCGCCGGTCAGGATCGACCACAGCTGTGGGATCTCGTCGAGGTGGGTCTTCCGGAGAATCCGGCCCACGCGGGTCACCCTCGGGTCGACCCCGCCGGCGTCCTCGGCGCTCACGACGACGCCGGTCATCTCCTCCGCGTTCTCGACCATCGTCCGGAACTTGTAGAAGGTGAACTCGCCGCCGAACCGACGGGTCCGTTTTTGCGTGAAGAACACCGACCCCTCGCTGTCGAGTTTGATGGCGGTGGCGATCACGACGACGGCGGGCGACAGGACGAGCAACGCGCCGCCGGCGAACAGGACGTCGAACAGCCGCTTGAACACGTAATTCTGTGCGTCCCAGGGCTCGACGTCGACGTCAACCATCGGGCCCGGCCCCTCGACGGTCAGCACGTTCTCGGCGTAGTCCTCGTGGACCATGACGGAGACGCCGTGTTCGTGGCAGGCATCCAGCGCGCCGAAGAACTCCCGGCGGTCGTTCTCGCGGAACGCGAGGACCACCGTCGCGACGTCGTAGTCGACGAGGACGTCCTCGATCCGGGAGAGTCCGCCGAGGTGATCGGCCTCCTGGAACGGGCTCCCGCCGTCGGCAACTGCTTCGGCCCGCTGGTCGACGGCTCCGTCGGACGGCAGGACGGTCACGGGACAGAGACATCCGATGACGGGCTGATCGACGTCGTCAAGGATGCGGGCCATCTGGTCGACGTCGTCGCCGACCAGCAGGACCCGCGAGCCGTCCCCCGCGGGGGTCTGGCGGATCCAGACGAACCACCACGGGATCGTCACCAGGAGGATGCCCATCGTCATCGTCAGGGTCGCACGGGGCAACCGGTGGGACCACTGGAAGTAGCCGAGCGTCGCCAGCGCCAGACCGGCGACGATGACGCGTTTCTGCGCGAGCAACACGGTGTCGAGCAACCGCCTGGGCCGGGGCTTGAACAGCGGCACCAGGCTCCCCAGGACGGCGACGACGCTCAGGGTCACGGCCATCCGGAACGAATCGCCGGAGAGGACGACCGGGTCCAGGCGGTCGAACAGCGGGACGTACGTGGTGAACAGCGCCTGGGCGACCGTGTGGTTCGCCACCCCGACGCTCCCCACGGTCAACAGGCCCGCCCCGACGGCGCCCGCGACCCGATACCGCCACCCGGTGATCATCACCCTAGACGACTCTAGCCACGGCTTAAATAGTTTTGAAACGCCAGTCGGCGGGGTCGGGGACTCAGGACACCCGGACCGTCTCGCCGTTGCGGACCGCCGCTTCCGGAACGTCTACGGTGGCGTCGCCGACCTCGTACCGTCCGGGATACGCAACCCGGACGCGGTACCGTTCGCCGTCCGTCCGGGGCCGGCGTTCGTAGGTGAACGAGGCGCCGGGAATCTCGACGTCGGTCCGGACGCTCTCCACCGACTCCGTGGCGTCGCCAACCAACACTGCACCCGGGACGAGTTCGAACACGTTCCGTCCCTCGTCGCTTACGTATCGCGCCCGGAAGCGTCCCGACCCGTCATTGCCCTCGCCCCGGCTCCCGTACCGGACGGCGAGTAGCGGGTACGTCGATCCGGGCGCGTAGACCCCGCTGGTGGCGTCCGGATCGACGACGACGTAGCCGACCCGTCCGTCCAGGCGGTCGTACCACGTCTCGGGATCGGTCGCCTGCAGGAACTCGGAATAGTTGGATTCCGCATACGCGTAGTTCCGGGACTCCCCGCTGACGAAGTAGTTGTACAGTCGGTTGGTCCCCCACCGGGAGAACACGTAGTTCTCGGGATACCGGAGTCCCCGGGCGTCGGCGTCGGCTGCGATCCACGTCGCGACCTCGTAGCGGTCGTCGCCGATTGCGATCTGGGAGTGTTTCACCGCCGACATCGCGGCGCCGAGGCTCCCGACGCCCACCCAGAGGCCCGCGACGCGCACAGCGGTCCGTCGTTCGGGCATCTCGAGCGTCGTCCTCGATTCCGCCCCGGGCGCGGCGGGGTCGGTAGAAGCGAACGGAACGGGCACCCGCGCCAGGTCCACCCAGGAGGCGAGGTGGACGAACCCGAGACCGGCGAACAGCGCCGCGAACGGCGAGAACTCGCCCGCGAACCGGATCTGGAGGCTGGTCAGCGCGAACAGGAACCAGGCGTACACCGCGGCGACGAGCAACGCGGGGTCGTGGTCGCGGTAGGTCCGCCAGCCGGCCCAGCCCATGTACAGCACCACGAGCAACAACGCGAACCCGAAGAACACGAGCGGGCCGATCACCCACTCGAAGTGCCCCCCGAACAGCGCCGAGGACTCGACGATTGTCTCCATCCCGAACAGCCGGTCGATTCCCCGGTCGAGTTCGGACGCGAACCCCGGGAACGCGCGGGGGGCGACCAGCAGCGCACCGAGCGATCCGATCCCCTGGACGGCGACGAGTTGGCCGGCCGATCCGCCGACCCTGGAGACCGCCTCCGCGAGGAGGACGACGCCGACGACGCCGAACAGGAGCACGACCGGCGTGGCCGCCACGGCGTCAGTTTGCCACCCGAGGCGGGCGTGCGCCAGGTGGACGACCGCCGCGGCGACGGCGACGCCACCGGCGGTCGGCAGCCCCGCCCGGAGCGGTGACCGTCCGGCGCGAACGTCGGAAACCGTGCGGAGCGCGACATAGATCGCCAGCGGAACGAGGAGCAGCGGGCCGTTGTCCCAGGCGAGCACCTGGGCGCCGACGGCGACGCCGAGCACCGCCGCCCAGCCCCAGGTTCGCGGCTCCCGGACGTCCCGGTCGACCAGGGAGACGAGCGCGAGCGCCGTCAGGACGAGCCACACGTAGTCGAACGGATGGTGGTCGGCGAACCCGACGCCGGTCCGGAGAGCGTGCAGGGGCGTGATCGCGAGGAAGGTGACGGCCGCGACGCCGACGCGGCGGTCGCCAGTGACCCGCGCAGCGAAGGCGTACGTGAGTGCGCCGGTGACGACCGCCGAGACGACCGGGTACCACGCGAGGACGAGTCCGGCCGTCCGTCCGTCGCCCCCCAGGACTTCGGTTACCCACCACAACACCGAGACCATGAGCGGTTCTTCGTGGGCCATCCGCCCGGGGACGTCCGAGAGAATGCCGGCGTCGAACGGGCCGTTCGCTCCGGCCGCCATCCGTTCGACGACGTACCGGTACGCGTACGGGTCGTTCCCGGACAGGACGACGGCGCCATCACGGAAGACGGCCTGGATGGGGACGATCCTGAAGAGGACGACGAGCGCGAGCGCGAGTCCCAGGAACGCGGCGACCCGTCTCTCGACGGTCGGAACGAACGCGCGCACGGCCGGCAGGCCGTCCGGAAATTCGGGCGCGACGGCCGACCGGTCGTCGTCGACCTCGTCGACGCCGAGCGCCGCCGCGAGCGCGCCCCGGTCGGCGAGGCGGTACCCGTCATCGGCGTCGACGACGATGCCCCGGGAGACGACTTCCCCGAACTCCCCGGAGTCGAGCGGGACGTCCTCGAACTCCCAGGACTCCCGCTCGTCGTCGACTTCGAGGATCGACCGAAGTCCCGCTTCCAGCGGCGGCTTCTCCTCGAGGAGGTCCTCGGTCGTTGCTCGGAGGTCGTCCATGGGGGATACAGAGACGATGGGGGAAATAAATCCACTGTGTCGAC
>CAYTAG010000188.1:0-6872 GCA_964435625.1 uncultured Halobacteriales archaeon
GGTGTCTCCGCGAGTGAAACGAGCGGAGGCTCGTCAGAGCTTGTCTCTGACGGTGGATGAGCAGCGGAGGTGACGCGAACGGACGTGAGCGTCCCGAGCAGCGCAATCGGTTGGGGAGGGGTGCTATCCCCCGGCCCCCGCGCCCGTTGCTCGCCCGCGCCACGGAACCGGGCGTGTAGAACCCGCTGATCCGGCCGTCCACGGAGTCGCCGGACTCCAACGCCGGCGACGACCCCGGAAGTTCCGTTCGGGCGGGGACTTCGCCGCGAGGTCGATTGCCACCGCGAGAAAAAACGTCGTATCGAGGCCAGACCTTCCCGTATCCCAACACTTTTGCTTCGAGTTTAATTGGCCTATCGTGATGGTCCCCACGACGCGTTCGTTTCCCCGCTCTCCGCCGACCGTCGGGCTGCTACCGGAGCCGGACCTCCTGGGGGTCGGCCATCGAACTCGGCATCGACGGCCTCCCGATGAAGTGGTGGATCGCCGCCGCGTCGGCGCTGGCCCTCCCGGGACGGTGTCCGCGTTCGACCTGCTCGGCGACGCGCCGGGACGCCCTGGACCCGCGGCTGGAGGGCAACGAATGACGACCGCTACGAACGATGATCCACCGACACGGACCGATCCATGACCGACGATAGCTCCCGCTCGAACCGATCCGGGCCGCTGCTGTCGGTGTCGGACCTGGCCGTGCACTTCCACGCGGCCGAGGGCACCGTCCGCGCCGTCGACGGCGTCGACTTCGACCTCGCGCCCGGCGAGACCGTCTGTCTCGTCGGCGAGTCCGGGTCCGGCAAGACCGTCACCTGCGAGACGGTGACGAAACTGCTCCCGACGCCGCCCGGCGAGGTCGTCTCCGGCGAGGTGGTCTTCGACGGCACCGACCTGACCACCCTCTCCGAGAAGCAGTTGCGTTCGTACCGCGGCGACCGCATCGCCCACGTCTTCCAGAACCCTGGCAACGCGCTGGATCCGGTGTACACCGTCGGCGACCAGCTGGTCGAGACGATCAGGTACCACCGCGACGTCGAGAAGGCGGCGGCCCGCGAGCGCGCCATCGACCTGCTGGACCGGGTCGGCATCCCCAACGCGCCGGGCCGGATCGACGAGTACCCCCACGAGTTCTCCGGGGGGATGCGCCAGCGGGTCGTCGTGGCGATGGCGCTGGCCAACGACCCCGACCTGCTGATCGCCGACGAACCGACCACCGCGCTGGACGTGACCATCGAGGCGCAGGTGCTGGACCTGCTCGCGGAGATCCAGGCCGAGCGCGACATGGCGATGCTGTACGTCACCCACGACCTCGGGGTCGTCGCCGAACTGGCCGACCGCGTGGTCGTGATGTACGCCGGCAAGGTGATGGAGCGCGGCCCCGTCGAGGACGTGTTCCGGCGGCCGGCCCACCCCTACACGCAGGCGCTGTTGCGCTCGATGCCTGGCTTCGGCGAGCGCGAGTCCATCGGCGGCTCGCTGCCGGACCCTGCCGATCCACCCGCAGGCTGCCGGTTTCACCCGCGTTGCCCGCACGCCGTCGAGGCGTGCCGCTCGGGCGACCAGCCCCCGCTGGCCGCGGACGGCGTTCAGGACGTCTCCTGCGTGTACTACGACGCGACGACCCGCCACGAGGCCGCGACGATCCGCGACGACTGGGAGGGCCGCTCGGTCAGCGCCGACGGGGGGACGCCCGCGGACGCCGGGTCGCCGGCGGACGGGGCGACCGACGCCAGCGACGGGCCGGCGCCCGACCGTGCCAGCGACGACGGAGGTGGTGCGCCGTGAGCGACCCGTTGCTGTCGGTGCGGGACCTCCGGAAGCACTACCCGATCACCGAGGGGTTATTCCAGCGGGAGGTCGGCCGCGTCCGCGCGGTCGACGGCGTGAGCTTCGATCTGGCGCCCGGCGAGACGCTGGGGCTGATCGGCGAGTCCGGTTGCGGCAAGTCGACCGCCGCGCGGACGATGTTGCGCCTGGAGGAACCGACCGACGGCACCGTCACGTTCGACGGCGAGGACGTCACCGCCTACGACCGGTCGGAACTCCGGCAGTTCCGCCGCCGGGCGCAGATGGTCTTCCAGGACCCCAACTCCAGCTTCGACCCGCGGATGACCGTCGGCGAGGCCGTCGCCGAACCGCTGCTCTCGCAGGGCCTGACGGACGAGCAGCGTCGCCGCCGCCGGGTCGAGGTGCTGCTGGAGCGCGTGGGGTTGACGGTCGACGACGCCGACCGCTACCCGCACGAACTCTCCGGCGGCCAGAAACAGCGCGCCGGCCTGGCCCGGGCGCTGTCGGTCAACCCGGACCTGCTGGTGGCCGACGAACCGGTCAGCGCCCTGGACGTGAGCGTCCAGGCCGAGATCCTCGACCTGATCGAGGACCTGCAGGACGAGTTCGACCTCTCGGTCGTGTTCATCACCCACGACATGAGCGTCGTCGCGGAACTGTGCGACCGCGTCGCCGTCATGTACCTCGGGGAGTTCGTCGAGACCGGCCCGACCGACGCCGTCCTGGAGGACCCCCAGCACCCCTACACGCGGGCGCTGGTGGCCTCGATCCCCGACCCCGAACCGGGCGGCGAGGGACGCTCGGTGACCCTGACCGGCGACGTGCCCGACCCCGCCGATCCGCCCTCGGGCTGCCGGTTCCACACGCGCTGTCCCGAGGTGATCCAGCCGGAGGGCTACGACCTCGACCAGGACGCCTGGCGCCGGACGCTGGACTTCCGGCTGGCGCTGTCCGGCGACGGCGTCGACCTCGACGCCCTCCGGGAACTGGCGGCCGCCGCGGGCGACGTCGACCCCGGGACGGTCGGGGACGGGCGCCTCCGGGAAACCATCGAGGACGAGTACGACCTTCCGGAGACGCTGGGCGACGCGGACGCCGACGCCGTGCTCGAAGCGGCGGTCGACGACGCGGTCGCGGGCGACCTCGACGCGGCCGCCGACCGCCTGGCCGGGGCGTTCGGGACCGTCTGCGAACGGCGGGATCCGCAGATGGTCGAGACCGGCCCCGACCAGCGGGCAGCCTGTCACCTTCACGACGCCGAAGCGGTCGAGGCACCGCGGACGGCCGACGACTGAGCCGCCGGGCGGCGGATGGCCGGCCTCTCCGGCGGCGGACGGCCGACGACTGAGCCACGGACGTTGCGGCGGGCGGTGGACGACCAGTCGTCTGACGGTGGACGACGAGCCGTCGGGCGGCGGACGACTGAACTGTCCGGGGGTCGGGCCGTCGAGGCGCCGCGCGCGGCCCAATTATTTTGGTACAACTTACTCGGGGGTCACTTCCGAAGGTATTGATGCCAGCGCTCGCACGGCCGCGAGGGGGCGGCCGGTAACCGCTGGACGAGAGGCACCCACGCCACCACCCGCCACTGGACACGAGGCGGATCCCGGTGCCGGCTCACCCGGCACCGTCGGCACGAGGCGAGCGAGACGACCAGGCCCGCTCCGGTACCAGGTCAGATCTCGTCTTCGCCCGTCGACCGCGACGTGTCGGACCCGCCAGGGCGGTCGTCGCACCCGTCAAGGACCGCCCCGGGCCGGCCATGACGGCCCCGCCACCACCTTCGTCGCCGGCCCGACTCCATCGCCGCATTTTGCCCCGTTCCGTCGCCGCCACGCTCGTCACCGGTCGGCCTATCCGTCGGTCTTCGTCGCGATGCCGGTCCCGTCGGCCAGCGGCGTCACGACGGCGTCCAGTCGATCGTGGTCGACGAAGTACTCGTTGAAGTCCCGCAACGCCTCGGTCGACTCCCGGCGGTCCTCGTCGACGTCGGCGTCGTCGGCCGGCACGTTGCCCGACCACAGCAGGTTGTCCGCGACCACCATCCCGCCCTCCCTGAGCATCGGCAGCGAGCGGTCGAGGTACTCGCGGTACTCCTCCTTGACGGCGTCCAGGAACACGACGTCGAACGGGCCGGACACCCGGTCCAGGGACTCCAGCGCCGGCCCCTCGACGATCTCGACGCGATCCAGGACGCCCCCGCGGTCGAGGTACTCCCGTGCGTCGGCGATGCGGTCCGGGTCGAGTTCGAGGGTGACGACCTCCGTTCCGGTGCGGGCGACGTGCAGCGTCGAGTAGCCGATGGCGGTCCCGAACTCCAGGACCCGGTCGGCGTCCATTGCCCGGGTCAGCATGGCCTGGAGGTGTGCGACCCCCCGTGCGGCGATGGGGATGCCCTCCTCGTCGGCCTGGGCCTCCATCTCCTCGACGAGTTCGTCGGCCGGCGGTTCGATCCCTTCGAGGTACGACGCGGTCGCCTCCGAGAGAATGTTCGGCATGACCGGTCGTTCCCCCCGCCGGGTCGAATAGGTTTTGGTCCGCCGGAGTCCCCCGGATCCCTTCGCCGACCGCGGACCACGACCTAGTATTGTGTTTATATGTAGTGAAATCAATAGACGGGGTGGAAAATTTATTAGTGTAGGCGATGTATCTGGTTATGGAGTCCCTAGCATGGGATACACTGACAGGTACTACGACTGGACGGGTATCGGACAACTTCAGAAGCACGAAGCGGCCGAGACGGAGAGTCGCGGCTACCGGGAGCCCCCGGCTAGCGTCGACGACCACCTGCAAAGCCTGTAGGCTCGCGTCGACGGTTCCGAAACCACCCCAGTAATTTTTTAGCCTTCGTCCACCGATCAGAATCCTATGTCGGGTATCGTCGCGGCATTCAGTCGGGAGGGGCAGGTCCGGTCCGGGCGGTTCGACCGGGCGCTGGAGTCGCTGGCCTACCGCGGTCACGACGGGAGCGACCGGTGGGTCGAGGACGGCGTCGCGCTGGGCCACCAGCACTTCTGGACGACCCCGGAGGAGGTCGGGGAGCGCCAGCCGGTCCGGGTCGGCGACGCCACGGTCGCCTTCGCCGGCCGCCTCGACGACCGGGCTGCACTGTCTGCTGCGCTGCCGGTCGGGGCCGCCCTGGCGGAGACGACCGACGCGGAACTGTTCGGCCACGCCTACGAGGAGTGGGGACCGGCGTGTCTCGACCGGGCCGTCGGGGCGTTCGGGGTGGCGCTGTGGGACCACCGCCGGGAGCGGCTGGTCTGCGCCCGGGACAAGACGGGCATCCGGCACCTGTTCGTGGCCGTGACCGAGGAGGCCGTCGTCGTCGCCTCGGACGTAGGGGCCGTCCGGGCGTACGCATCAGTTCCGGATGCTGTCGCCGACCCGTCCCTGGCGGCGTTCCTGCAGACGTCGCCGGGCACCGTCGACGGGAGCTTCCACGAGGGCGTCGACCGCCTCCCCGCGGGGTCCCGGCTGATCGCGGACGACTCGGTCCGGACCGAGCGGTACTGGCACCCGACCGACGGTCCCTCGCTCGGTTCGGCCGGGCGGGCGGAACTGCGCTCGCGGCTCCGGGAGGCCGTCCGCGAGGCCACCCGGGACCGGCTCAGGTGTCGCGAGCGGCCGGCGCTGTTCATGAGCGGCGGCCTCGACTCGACGACGGTCGGGGGCGTCGCCGCCGAGGTAGAGGCCCCCACGGCGCCGCCGGCCCCGTTCTCGATGGTGTTCGAGGCCGTCGAGGACGAGCGACTCACCCAGGGCGAGCGCCAGCGCATCCACGACCTCGCGCGGCGACACGACCTCCCGCTGACCGAGGTGGTCGTCGACGACGCCCGCCCGTTCGACGACCCGGAGGCCTTCGCGGACGCGCTCTCGGAGGGGCCGTGCCTGGAGCCGCTGACGTGGGCCATCGACCGCGCGCAGGAGCAGGCCGCCGACGTTGGCCACCAGGTCGCGCTGACCGGCCACGGCGGCAACCTGTTCAACGGGTCGCAGTTCGCCTACGCGGACCTGCTGCGCAACGGGAAGTTCCTGACGCTGCTCCGGCACGCCCGCCGGAGTCCGATGCCGACCCGGCAACTGCTGGTCTGGTACGCCGCCGCGCCGACGTTCCCGGGACTCGCCAAGCGGTTCGCGGACGTCGACGAGGGGCCGCCCGAGTGGCTTGGGCCGGCGCTCCGGGGCATCGAGGTGACGCCCGAGCGCGAGGGGTCGTTCGACGGCGTCCACTGGAGGCGGAACTACCGGGAGATGACCGGCGTCGGCCGGGAGTTCAAACTGCACGCCACCCGCCGGCAGGCGCTCCGGCACGGCCTGGACCTCCGGATGCCGTACCTCGACGCGCGCGTGGTCGAACTCGGGTACGCCATCCCGCCGTACGAACTCCTCTCCGCCGGGGAGCGCAACGGCCTGTTCCGGGAGGCGTTCGGAGACCTGCTGCCCGAATCCGTCCGCGCCATCCGGAAGGGCCAGCACTTCGACGCCTTCGTGTCCGCCTGCGTCCGCGACGGCAGCGACTACCTCCGGGAGCTGTTCGCGGACTCCCGGCTGGAATCCCGGGGCTACGTCGCGGACGGGGCGGCGACCGACCAGCTGGACGCCGTACTGGAGGACGGCGGCAACCTGGTCCTGCTGTGGCGGCTGTTCGCGTCTGAGCAGTGGCTGCGGCGGTTCTAGAGGTTCTCGCCCTGGTAGGAGCCGTCGTAGGTGTCCTCGTGGTCGCCCCGCGCCAGCACCAGTTGGCCGATGCGAGCGCCCTTCTCGATCTCGACGTCCCGGAGCACCTGGAGGAAGCCCTCGCCTTTGCCCTCGTAGCCGGCGTCCCAGACGGCGGTGTTGAGCATGCAGGTGTTGCGAAGCAGCGTCGACCGGGGGTAGACGAACCCGACGTGGCCCTCCGGAATCTCGACGGTCTCGGCGTAGCGGACGACGTACCCGCCGATGGGCAGGTAGAACGCGTCGGGGACGTGCTCGCCGATTTCGTCGGCTTCGATCTCCTGGCGCTCGCCCAGTTCTCTGTCGTCGCGGCCGATGCGGCCGGGGTCCCGTTGCTCGAAGACCGTCTCGACCGTGAGGTCGACGCCGTT
>CAYTAG010000189.1:0-6859 GCA_964435625.1 uncultured Halobacteriales archaeon
GTCCGGCAGGCCGGCGGCACCGTCACCGACCTCGACGGCGAGCGCTGGCGCCACGACAGCGACGGGCTGGTTGCGTCGAACGGCGAGTGCCACGAGGAGGTCCTGGGTGCTGCCCGGGAGACCGACGGGTAGCTGCGTGTTCAACAGCACCGGATAGGACACCTCCGTGCTCTTCTCGACCCGGGAGTTTTGGTCAGCATCACGTAGAAAGCTCCCGCGCTCTCGTCGGACGGAGCTTCCGCCGGCAACACGCAGAAAGCCCCCGCGCTCGACCGGCCGGGGCGGGCGAGAGCAAGCTCTCGCTGCGTCCCGCTCGCACACTCGCGGGAACGGCACGGAGGCCGCGCCAGCGCGCGCCATGGTCCTGAGTTAGGCTCCCGGCGCGCGCGAGCAACGCGTGCGGGGGGCGAGTAACGTGCTCAAAAATCACAGATTTTTGGCATCCAGCGAGAGCTTCGCTCTCGCGCGACAACGAAGTGAGTAACGCAGGCGGTTGGGGAGGGCAAGGTTGCCGTGGGTGGGACTGAAAGGGGCCGGGGCGCTTCGGGAACCCGGCCGACGCAAGCACTGCAAGGAGCGACTGAGCGAAGCGAAGGAGCGAGCGAAGCGCGCAGCGAGGCCCGGGACCAAAGCGACCCGGGGGCTTTCTGCGTGGTGGTGACCAAGAACCCGTCTACGGAAAGTGCCTGGGTCTTCGACAGAGAGACCGAGAATCCCCCGGACTTATAAGCAGGAGTCGACCGCTTATCCCCCGATTATCTAAGTCATTTATGTAGGAACGAGACGTATATAAGAGTCCGAGGAGCCGCCAGATACCGAACACCCGACGGGATCAGCTATTTACCGCCAGCCCCCGGCCGACCGACCATGGAACTGGACGAAACGGACCGGGAGATCCTGCGCATCCTCATGTCTGACGCCAGAACGCCGTTCTCGGAGGTAGCCCGCCGGATCGACATGTCCAGCGCGACGGTCCACGACCGCGTGAACCGGATGGAGGAGGCCGGCGTCATCGAGGGCTACCACGCCTCCGTGAACCCGAAGGGGGTCGGCCTCGGGACCTCCGCGCTGGTCGGCCTCCGGGTCGAACAGGGCCGCGAGCGCGAAACCCTCGACCGACTGGCCGACGTCGAGGGCGTCCAGGAGGTCCACCTCACGACCGGCCAGTGGGACGTAATGGTGCGGATCTACGCCGAGGACACCGACCGCCTCCGGGAGCTGATGTTCGACACCGTCGCCCAGATGGAGGGGTTCGCCCGCAGCCAGACCATGGTCATCCTCGGCACTCACCACGAGAGCCACGAACTGCCGCTGCCCGGCGACGGGGAGTAGTCACCTGCGACGGGGCGAGTGCTCGCCGGCGCTCGGCCGGGGACTTCATCAGCGCTCAGCGGAGAATCCCGCCGGCGCTCGGCCGAGGACGTACCGGAGCCAGTGATGCCGCTCGACGAGGGGCTGACCGTTCACCCCGTACTGTTCGACGTAAGCGTCCAGGCCGAAGATGCACCCGGCGCCGAACGCGGCGATGGAGAAGAACACCAGCATGTACGCGAAGTCGCTGTTGATCGGGCCGTGGGCCACGTCCCCAGTTAGCGAAGTAGAACAGCAGCATCATCAGCGCGCCGAAGAACGCCGCCAGGCGGGTCAGCAGTCCGACGATGTGCCCAGGCCGATGGCGGCCTCGCCCCACGGTACCGCGACGTTCACGAAGTCGACGAACCACCTGGTCTGGCCCGTCCAGAGGAACAGCCCCTCTAGCGGGTTGCCGTTCGCGCCGGGGGCGTGGACAAGGTACCCCTCCGCATCGAACCCGCCGAGGATCTTCTCGACGCCGGAGTACAGGAACGCGAACCCGATCATCAGTCGTAACGCGAGCACGAACCAGGCGCTGAGCGGGTGGCCCGTCCGGTGACTGTCGTATTGCCGATCGTCGACCTGAACTCGTTGTAGTGGGACTCGCTGTCGGCCATGCGGTTCGAGGAGGGGTTCTCGCTCCAACTCCTTGTAAGCAGAGCACGAGTGGTGTTCGTCGTTCTACGCCCCGGGGGACGCCCCGTTTACGCCCCTGATCGATCCAGGAAGTCGGCCATCGAGAGGACCTGGTCCCCGACGAGCAGGGTGATGGCGTACAACTGTCCAGATTGCAGGAGAAAGACCACGTCGAGGTACTGGGGGAAGTCCACCCCCGAGTGATCCTCACGGTACGCCGAAATCTGTCGGCTCTTGTGGCGGTTGACGCGACTGGTGAACTCCTGCAACGGTTCCGGCCCCGGGGCTTCTACCGCGTACCGATCCGCGTTCATTGCCTCCCGGACGATGGATTGCTCCTCGTCCGGCAACTCGTCGAACCTGATCGGCTCGATCCGGTCTCGCTGTTCGTCCTCCAGGGCCACCGCTTCGAATTCGAGGACGGCCCGGTCGGCAGGTTCGGTCGCAGTTGGACGCCCCGGATCAGTCGTCGTACCCGGTGGCGAGGTCAGGTCCGCCTCCTCGTCTGCCGAGAGACACCCCGAGAGGACTCCGGCAACGGCCACACCGATCCAGAGGACGTCCCGGCGGGAGCAGGTCATCGCGGTGGACGCCTATTCGCCCTCGAACAAAGACCTTTGCGTGAAACGTACTCTGAATAAGGTTTTCGCCCACGAGCGGGACAATCTAGGGATAGGAGAGGGCTGGCGGTCCTCGCGCACGAGACCGGAAGGGTAAAACGGGCCGCAACCGGCGTGTCACCCATGGACGAGACGCTCTCGCTCACCGACAGGATAGAGGAGGTGGGCTACGTGCGGGCGTACGTTGTCACGCTCGTGGCCGGCCTCGTCGCCGTCGTCGGGGGCGCGCTCGCGTTTCCCCGGCAGGTGTACGACGAGTTCCTCTGGCAGTACTTCTGGGGGCCGGTGTACGCGGACGCCCACGGCGCAAACTGCGTCGAGCGCGTCGGCGGCCAGACGAGCATCGGGTGCTCGACGCCCGGGGCCGTGACCGCCGAACCGGGCTACACCGTCGTCTCGACGGTCACCTACGCCGTCGTGCTCGTGTTCGCGCTGATCGGCGTCATCCTCCTGTTGAACCGCCTGAACATCGAAGCAGATCGGCGGGTCTTCTTCGCGCTGTTCCCGTTCATGCTGTTCGGCGGCGCCCTGCGGGTCGTCGAGGACGCCAGCGTCGCCATGCTGGACGCGACCGGCGAACTGGTGATCCCGTTCCCCTGGAGCGCGGCGATCATCTCGCCGTTCATCTACGTCACCGTGTTCGCGGTCGTGCTCGCGTCGCTGGTCGCCTCGGTCTACGCCGAGCGCCGCGGGGCGGTCGAGGACTACACCCGGCTACTGGCGGCCGTCGGCGTCGTTGCCCTCGCCGTTACGATCCTGGCGCTGTCGTACCTGTCGGCCACCACCGACGTGCTGGATTTTTACCCGGTCGTTCCGCTGGTGGTGTTCGGCGGCGCGACGCTGGTCGCGGCCCTGTTCTGGGTGCTCAGCGAGCGGTACGCTCCGACGATCAACGAGGCGACCGGGTTCATGGGCGCGCTGATCGTCTGGGGACACACCGTCGACGGCACCGCGAACGTGCTGAGCCTCGACTGGGCCGAAGAGATCGGCCTCCCGGTAGACTACGGGTCCAAACACGTCGCCAACCGGGCGATCCGCGACGTCACCCAGGCGATCCAGCCGCCGGAGGTCACCGCGGCCATCGGCGTCACCTGGCCGTTCCTGCTGGTGAAAATCGCCGTCGCCGTCTTCGTCGTCTGGATCTTCAACGACGAGATCTTCGAGGACAGCCCCCGTTACGCGCTGTTGATCCTCGTGGCCGTCCTCGCGGTCGGCCTCGGTCCCGGGACACGGGACACCCTCCGGGCGACGTTCGGCATCTGAGGACTTCGCGCGGAATCCGACGGCCGCGATCCGGTCGCTGGCGATCCGGTTGCCTCGACGCCAGCGTCCCACTCGGCGTGAGAAAAGACGAAGGGGGTCCGGGGCGATCCGAGCGTGTGAACTCGAACCTCGAGAAGGTCGAGCCGAAAGCCAGGACGTACTTCGGGGACGTCAGCCCGGCACACGACTGGTTGCACGTCCAGCGGGTGTACCGGACGGCCGAGACGCTCGCCCGCGAAGAGGGCGCCGACGTCGAGACCGTCAGGCTCGCCGCGCTCCTCCACGACGTCGGCAGGGCCAGAGAGGACCGGGGAGAGATCGACGACCACGCGGCGTGGGGTGCACGAGAGGCCGAAGCAATCCTCCGGGAACTCGGCTACGGCGAGAACCTGATCGAGGCCGTCGCCCACTGCGTCCGGGCGCACCGGTACTCCACTGCGCCGGAACCGCGAACCCTCGAAGCGAAGGTGCTCGCGGACGCCGACAACCTGGACGCGCTGGGCGCGACCGGCATCGCGCGGGTGTTCACCTACGGCGGCGAACGCGAACAGCCGATTGCCGACCCCGACCTGCCGGTCGAGGACGACGATACGGCCGCCTGGCGGACGTCGCTGAACCACGTCCGCAAGAAGATCCTCGACCTCGAAGACCGGATGTACACGACGGCCGGGGAGGAACGCGCCGCGGATCGCCACGCCTTCGTGGTCGAGTTCGTGGAGCGCTTCGAGGACGAGATGGCGGGTCGGAAGTAGGTCCCAGCACTACGGATACGGGTGGTGCTCCCGGTCGAGCCACGGCTCGAAGCCCAGTTCCTCCGGGACCTGCCGAGCGCGCTCGCCGAAGGTCGGTTCGCCGGTGAACAGCGGCTGGGCCGCCGGCACGAGGACGCGGACGGCCTCGAACCCCAGGCTGGCGACGTCGCGGGTCGTGGTCCGGGCGGCGTACGGCGACAGTCCGGCGTCCGCGACCCGCTGGACGACCGCGCGGAGTTCGGCCTCGCCGGCCGGGACCTCGTCGGGACCGACGCTGTCGGCCGGGACGCGGCCGTCGACCGCGACCATCTCGCGGGCGGACTCCGGGAAGTCCGCGAACCGGCCGATGGCGCCCGACTCGTCGGCGGCCTCCTCCGGCCCCATCCCGCGCAGTTCCATCCAGTTCTGGAGCGCCTCCGCCAGCGCCGACCGGGCCGCGGCCGTCGGGTCGAGGTCCGCCCCCGAACCGACCGCGAACCGCGGCCACTCGCCCTCGCGGTGGACGGCGACTGTCACGACCGGGACGTCGACGTCCTGGGTGACCAGAAGCGGCGTCACCTCCAGGCCGACGCCGCGGGCGCGCCCGACGAGGGCCTCGAACCCCTCGTCGTCGACCGCCAGCCCCAGCGGCTCGAACGTCGAGTACCACGCCAGCATGGTGGCGTCGCGCTCGATCACCTCGTACAGCCCCGACAGCACCGCCTCGACGGTCGAGTTGCCCAGGCCCAGCCCCGTCGTGATCGAGTGGCCCAGGCGGTGCTCCGGCGGCGGGAACTGCACGAGTTCGGCCGGCAACCGGACGTTGCCAGCCTCACCAGAATCAGGGCCGTTTCCGCCGACCGCCGCGGCCAGGTCCCGGCCGGGGATCCACGGGATCGGGTCGTCGGGGTCGTCGACGCCGACGAACCGCGCCGGCGGCACCGCCCCGTCGACGTCGCTCGCCCGGCCCCGGCGGAACGCCTCGGCGCGGTAGACGCCAGCGCAGTACCGCTCCATGGCCTCGCCGAGCGCCTTCATGAAGGCGGCGTTCCAGTCGGCGTCGACGCCGGCCGCCTGCGGAGCGGCCTCGACGTCGCTGAACCCCGTCGTGTCGGCCACCCGGGCGAGGTAGTACGGCGCGGGGAACGACTCGGCCTCACCGACCTCGCCGACGACGCCCACGCGCTCGTCGAGCGCACCCTCGGCGGCCGCCAGTGCGTCCTCCAGGCCGCGCTCGCGGTACGCCAGGTCGAGCGTCCGGTCCGGGACGTCCCCGCAGGTCCCACACCCCGGGACGGGCAGGAACCGCCGGACCTCGTGGGGCACCTCGATCACGCCGCCGAGCACCGGCGACTCCTCGCCGATGAGCAGCCTGACGGCTTCCCGCCCGGCCACCGCACCCGCCAGGCGGGCGTCGGCGGCGTCCAGCGAGCCGTCGGCCGCGTCCGGCGAGGCGTCGTCCACGTCGGGCGAACCGTCCCCCGCGTCCGGGGCGTCGTCGAGGTTCGCGGCCACCCGGGTCCGCAGGCACTCGTAGCAGGCGGTGGCGGGCGCGAACCCGGCGACCGACGCGGCGACGTCGTCGACGGCGTGGCCGCCGACGCCGCCGAGTTCGACGGCGAGCCACGGGACGTTGGCCCGGCGGGCGACGGCGTTGGCGCGTTCGAAGGTCGATTCGCCGGCGGCCCCCACGACGACGCCCAGGGCGGCGTCGGCGACGGTCTTGACCTCACCGCGGGCCACCGACGCGGGCGAGTCCGCCAGCGCGCCGGCGACCGCCTCGGCGGCCGGCCCGTCGCCGACCAGCGTGACGTTCATGCCCGAGGGGACGGCCCCCGGGGTAAAAAGGGGGGGAGATTCGGCGTCGGGGGGACCGTCAAATGCAACTCCGCGGTGGCGCGCGCGAGCAACGCGCGCGAGGGATGAGCACCGGAGGGAACGAACGTGACTGAGGAGCGCAGTCGGCTGGGGAGGGTGTGGACGTCCCTGGTCGTTGCGTGCCGCTGTCGTGATGGCAAGCCGTCCGGATGGACGGCACGCTAGCGGCAACCGACAACGAGGGGTCAGCCTCACGCCTCCCCGCTCGCTCGGCCTGGGTTCGCGGCTTCGCCGCTCACCCGGACGCTCACGTCGTCCACCGTCGGAGGCAAGCTCCGACGAGCCCCCACTCACATGCGTTCGCGGGAACCTCGCGCGCGTTCCTCGCGCGCGCCACCGCAAAAGACGCGTCCCCGTCACCGGTCCCAGTCACCGCGT
>CAYTAG010000190.1:0-6815 GCA_964435625.1 uncultured Halobacteriales archaeon
TGTATCCACTCCTCGGTGGCGTCGCCGTCGAATCAGCAGACACGTCGCTGACCGTCTTCGATCCCCTGGACACGCCGCTGGACGAACTCCCTGGCGGAACGTGGCTGGCGAGTCTGTACTTCAGCGTGGTCACGTTCACCACCCTGGGCTACGGGGACATCCAGCCCGCCAGCGCGCCCGCGCAGTTCCTGGCTGGGATCGAGTCGCTGCTCGGGGCCGTCCTGATGGCCCTGCTGGTCGCCGTCCTCGCGCGCCGGATCACTCGCTAATATCGTTGCAGTTTCCGAAAAATCCCACAGTAGCCCCAGTCTGGAAACCCAACTGCCGGGCCAGCCCAATTTATGGTACCCCGCGAACAAGCCGCGTCCGGGAGATGACCGAGGACGAACTGCCGACGGTCGCGGAGGTCCACGAAGTCCACGACCTGATCGTTCAGGAGTGGGACCTCGACCACCCGGGGACACGCGCAGTAACCCCCGACCGCAGGCTGGAGTCGATCCTGGATGACGTGGCCGACCTGGACGGCGACTACCGGCGGGCGGCGGCACTGCTGTGGCGGTTGGCGAACGCGCACGTCTACGAGGACGGGAACAAGCGGACCGCCTGGACCGTCGCGGAGACGTACCTGAACGAAGTCGGGGCAACGGCGGCACCGGACGACGACGTGGCCGCGACCGTGATGCGTCATCGGTCCCGCTTCGACGAGTCGGAGTTGGCGACCTGGTTGCGGACCGGTGAGATCGACGAGGAACGCTTCCGGGACGACGTCTAGACCACCATAGCTTTATCCGTGATCCCCCGCTCTATCTACGTACGAATGGCAACGAGCGACGACGAACCGGAGCCCGAGCACGCCGCGGAGGAAAACGACGACGATGAGTCGTCGTTCCTCCGGACGGCGCGCGAGGTCGTGGCCCGGCGGCGCCCCTTGCTGGACGCCCTCGACGAGTGATCGAATTCCGGGAGATCGGCGTCGTCCCGACGTAGCGCGTTCTCGGGACGACGAGTTGACCGACGTCCGTTGGACATCCGCGGCCCGTGAGCGCCTGTGGGGCACGTCTAATCGTCGGCAAAACCCACGATCACCTGAGAATCAGTCCTCGCCGTCGAGGACCCAGTCTGCCCGGTAGTCCTCGGGATCGCCGCCCAAGTCCTCCGCCAGGGCCTCGCGGAGCCACTCGGCCTGCTCTTCCATCGCCGCCTCGAACGCGGCAAACTCCTCGTCGGTCAGCGGTTCCACCCTTGAATCCCGTGCCATGTTTCGAACCTTTCGACGTATCGCTCTGCGTCTGTCCCGACGTGCGTTTCGGTCCTAGGGGCCGCGTTACCACGTATCTTTCCGTCATCGCACTTGATCGGCACTAGCCAGAAAACTGCCGCACGCCCTCGACAATCTGTCACTTGGCCACTACCGCCCAGAAAGCCCCCGGGCGCTCGACCCGCCGGGCCTCGCTGCGCTCCTCACTTCGTTGCGGTGCTTGCGTCGTCCGGGCGGGACCGAGCGCCCGGCCCCTTTCAGTCCCACCCGATGTGGCTCGTGCTGGCTACCATCGCGTTGCCGGAGGTGCCGGCTACCACCGGGAAACGCCGGATGCGATGGCTATCATCGCAAATCGAAATGGTGTCTCCGAAACGGGACATAAACCTTCGTCCGACAGAACTCTTACCTCTCCACCGGACGACGAGTTCCAACGATGACCGCAGGCCCCGACATCCTGCTGATCGAAAACGACGACGGGTGGTGGACGGCCATTGACGAGGAGACCGACGTCGCCAGCCAGGGCGAAACCCGCGAGGAAGCCCTGGAGAACCTCGACGAGGCGGTGGCCCTCCATCGCGGGGAGATCGGCCGGCCGGTCACCGACGAGGACCTCCGGGAACTCGGCATCGACCCCGAGGAAGTTCCGGACGAGCCGTAGGTGCCGGACGCGCCCTGGTTCGACGATGCGACGTAAGCGGCGAACCCCTCACGGACGAGACGTCGCTCCCGCCGTCGACGGTCCTCGCCAGGTGATTCGAACGCCGACGACGACCGACCCCACCGCGTTCACTTATATACGCAGCGAACGCTTAAAAGGCGATCCGGATCGGCCGGCGTACGTCTTACCCGTGTGTAGCGCCCAGATCCGACGTGTCGACTGCCATCGAATCACGGCTCGAACGGCGAGAGACCGAGGAGACGGCGACCCCCGCGGTAATCGGGACGCCCGCGTTCCGCGTCGGGCGCGCCCTGCTCGGCGGCGTGCTGGCGTTCATGGCGCTGGACAACTTCCGGAACCGCGAGGAGTCGGTCGCCTACGCCCGCTCGAAGGGGGCGCCGATGCCGGAGGTCTCGGTCCCGGTGGTGAGCGGCCTGCTCCTGTCGGGGGGCCTGGGCATCGCCCTGTGGCGGTACCCCCGCGCCGCCGCGGCCGCGGCCGCCTCCTTCTTCGTGAGCGTGACGCCGGTGATGCACGACTTCTGGACCCTCGACGATCCGGAGGAGCGCCAACAGCAGATGATTCACTTCCTGAAGAACACGGCGCTGCTCGGCGCGACGCTCGCGCTGTTCGCCCTCGGCCGACGGGAGTAGCGTCGGGGGTCACCCGGTCGCCTCGCAGTCGACGGGCAGGTCTTGGACCCACGGGAGCCCTCGCCGCGTTGCTCGCGCCGCGGGGCCACCTCCGACTGCGTGAAACCCGAATCGTTCGCTGGATCGCTCTCAGTCGTCGTCGCCGACGGTCGCGTCGGGGCGGTACTGCCGGCTGATGGCCTTCCACTTGCCGGTCGAGAAGCGGTAGTAGTTGACGGCCGCCGGGACGACCGTCTGGCCGAAGAACGCGAGGTACAGACCCCACATGCCGAGCGGGGTCGTCGCGCCGAGGTAGGTGAGCGGGAGGGCCACGCCGAACATGCCCAGCGCTCGCCCGTAGAACGGCCAGTTCGTGTCGCCGGTTGCGTCAAGCGCCCCGGCGACCGTCCGGTTGACCCCCTGGGCGACCACCGCGACCGCGGCGGCCTGCACCAGCGGGATCGCGATGGGGACCGACTCCGCGCCCGGGTCGCCGACGAACAGGACGACGACGGACTCGGCCAGCGCGAACACGAGGACGGCCCCGACCGCGTAGGTCGCGACCGCGACGCGGACGATCTCCCGGCCGTAGGCCTCGGCGGTCCCTTCGTCGTCGGCGCCCAGCGACTGCCCGACCAGGCTGCTTGCAGCCAGGCCGTACCCCCAGCCGGGGGTGTTCAGCAGGTTCCAGATCCGCCGGCTGATGACGTAGGCCGCGACCACCGGCTGGCCGAACAGCGCGACCAGCGCCAGCATCGGGAACCGGGCGACCGTCCACACCAGGTTCCGGCCGACGACCGGCGTGGCTATCTCGACGACGTCGCGCACCGTCGCCCGGTTGAGGTACCGGCCCCGCGCCGGGACGGTCACGGGGAAGGCCCCGACGCCGGGGAGCCGGCCGGCGACGAGGCCGACGACGAACGCGGCGGTCACGAGGACGTTCGCCAGCACCGTTCCCACGGCGGCGCCGACGACGCCCATGCCCAGCCCGAAGATCAGGACGGCGTTGAGCCCGACGTTGGCGACGGCGCCGCCCGCCCGGACGACCATCGCGGTCCAGGCGTCGTCCGCCCCGACCAGCGCGCGGCTCCCGACGAGGTTCAGCCCGGCGAAGGGCACCCCCAGCGCGAGGACCTGCAGGTACGCGGCGCCCAGCCGCCGGGACTCGGGATCGTCGGCCAGCAGACCGACCAGGAACTCCGGAAGCGTCCAGAACAGCGCCGCCATGGGAAGCGTCAGCGCGAGCACGAGCACGACGCTCGTCCGGACGGCCCGCCCGATGCGACCGTCGGCCCCGGCGCCGTATCCCTGGGAGACCAGCGCGATGGTGCCCGCCGCCAGGCCGCCGCCGACGGTGAACGCCGCGCCCCAGTACGGCCCCGCGAACCCGACGCCGGCGATGGCGCCCTGGCCGACGGCGACGCCCACCATCGCCACGTCGGCGGCGCTCTTCGACATGCGCGCCAGCCCGGTGACGATGCGCGGCCACGCCAGTTCGACCGTGCGGCGGGCGCGCTCGGCGTCGACCACGCCGAGGCGGGCGAGCGCCAGCCCCACGCCGAGTAGCGCCAGCCGGACCGGGTTGGGGACGCGAGCCATCGGGTCCGTTGCCCGTTGGCCGACCGCGCCCTAAGGCCTTCCCCACCCGGAAATCCAGGTAGCCGATCCGGACCGGCCCGACTGCCGGAGGACATATGAATATATACATATACTCACGTACGACCGCGGGAGCCGCAAAACGGGGGAGGCGATGCGGGCCGGAGTCGCGTTACTCCACGTGGACGACCCCTTTCATCCCGGAACCCTCGTGGGGATCACAGTAGTACTCGTAGGTCCCGGTTTCCTCGACGGTGTACGAGTAGGTGTGGCCCTCCTCCATGGCGTACTCGCTCTGGAAGTCGCCATCGCGGTGGACGACGTTGTGGCTGCCGCCCCGGCCGGTCCACTCCCAGGTGACGGCGGTCCCGGCGGAGACGGCGACGGCGGGCGGGTCGAACGCGAAGCCGTCGCCGACCCCGACCGTCACGGTCACCTCGTCGGCGTCGCGGCGGTCGACGGTCCCCTCGTAGCCGTTCGCGCCGTCGAACCAGTCGCTGTAGGGCGGCTCCTCGTCGAGGTACGTCGCGCTGCCACCGTCACCGCCGCCATCGCCACCGTCGTCGGGGCCATCGTTCCCGCCGTCGTCGGGACTGTCGTTGCCGTCGCCGCCGCCGGTACAGCCGGCGAGTGCGACTGCACCCGCGGCGCCCGCCGTGGTCAGAAACGTCCGCCTGTCGAGGTCGGTCGGTTCCATCACGTCCGACGGTTGGCACGCCAGACAAAAGACCCCCGAGCGGATTCCCATCGACTGGTAACGGGGGCGAACACGTTTGTACTTGCCCGGCGGGCCGACGGTCGTAAGGGAGGTCGACTGCCGAGAACGCCGGAGCGCCCCCGACGCGACCCGTCAGCCGAGCAGGTACCGCAGCCGGGGGTGCCGCCGGACGAGGGCGGTCCCCTCCAGGTAGCCGTCCAGCCCGAGGATGCGGCCGGCGCCGAGCGCGCCCATCCCGAACAGCAGCAGGGCGTAGACGACGTGGGAGTCGATCACGATGCCGTTCGCCAGCGGCAGGCTGGCCGCCCAGTAGAACGCCATGATCGCGGCACCACAGAGCGCGGCCCAGCGGACCAGAGCACCGATCAGCAGGGCGAGGCCCACCAGCGTGAGCCCCCAGGCGTTCAGCGGGTCGATCAGCCACAGCCAGTCGGCCGCCATCGTCCCCCAGACGCCGCCGAAGGGGTTGCCCTCCGGGATCGCGTGCAGCAGGAACCTCTCGGCGGACCACGCCGGATCCAGCACCTTCGTGATCCCGGCGTAGAAGAACGTCCAGCCCATCACCAGCCGGAGGGCAAGCAGCGCGTACCCGACGCTATCCGGGGAGTACTCGAACCGGGCGTTGCGGCCGAACACGTCGGCTTCCATCTCGCGGGTTGCCATGGTCGGTCACCTCTACAGGTGGAGGTTGGCCGGCTACCTCCTTCAACCGCGAGTGCGATTCCCGGCCGCTGGGAACGGTGGCCCGGGTCACCCCCCGGCTCGTCGCCGGCGACCGCCCCCGGCTCACGCTGGTCGGCGGGGGCCTGGGCGTCGGCTCGGTCGTCGGCGCCCTGGTCGGCGCCGTCGCCGCCGGACTCGTCGCTGGCCTGGGCGTCGGCGCTGCCGGTGGTGGCGTCCTCGGGGCACTCCTCGCGGGCGTCCTCGCGCTCTCGGTCGCGGACGAAACGCTGGCGGAAAGGAACGCAACGGTCCGGGAGGAGAACTAGCCGCCGGGACGAAAAGGGACCGCCCAGCGGGCGTGGAACGTCGGGTCCGCTCCCGTCGTGAACGCTATCGACGTGGGACCGTGAAAACGACGGGTATTTTATTTCGATTCGGGGTGCTCGGAAGCCGCTCACCCGAGGACGTACTCCAGCTTCGGGTACCGCTCGACGAGCGGTTCCCCGTCGACCTCGTACTGCTCGATGTACGCGTCCAGGCCGAGGATCCGGCCGGCGCCGAAGGCGGCGACCGACAGGAACACCAGCGCGTACGCGAAGTCGCCGTTGATGAGGCCGTGTTCGACGCTCCAGTTCCCGAAGTAAAACAGGAACATCATGAGCGCGCCGAAGAACGCGGCCAGGCGGGTGGCCCCGCCGACCAGCAGGCCGAGGCCGATCAGGACCTCGCCCCACGGCACCGCGACGTTCACGAAGTCGACGAACCACGGCGTCGACCCCATCCAGGCGAACATCGCCTCCAGGGGGTTGCCGTTGGTCGACGCGACGTTCGACAGGTAGCCCCCGGCGGACCACCCGGACGCGAGCACCTTGTCGAGGCCGGACGCGAGGAACGCCCAGCCCATCATGAGCCGCAAGACAGGACGAACCACGCGCTGAGGCTGTGGGCGCGTCCGGTGACGGTGACGTCGCCGATCTTGCTCTGGAATACGTTCGGGCCGACGGAGTTCTGCTTGGTTGCTATCTCGTTCACCAACTATAGAGACGACCGGAGGAACGATATAACGGGTACCCGATTCTCCAGGGCCGAGAAAGCGAAGACGGCGTCGGGGTAACCCCACGTCAGGCGGCGCGTCGGGTCCTGGCCCGCCCCGGCGAGTCCGAAGCTTGGTCAGCCGCGGAGGCCGCGCTCCCCCCCGCATCCACAGGGACCGAGCCACCCTCCACAACCGCAAGGTATCGCACATCCCCCACAACCGCAGAGGGTCGCGCATCCCCCACAACCGCA
>CAYTAG010000191.1:0-6771 GCA_964435625.1 uncultured Halobacteriales archaeon
CCTGGACGTCGGCCTGGAGGCTCTCGCGGACCTCCTCGGCCAGCACGCCGTCCAGGACGATGGAGTTGGTGAGGTAGTTCATCACGGTCTCCAGTTCGTCGCTGTACGCTCGCCTGAGCAGGGTTGTCACTTCGTCCGCCATGGTGTGTGAAGGGGCTGCGAGTCACTTAGCCGTGGGGGTGGGCAGGGGTCCGGGTCACGTCGCCTAGACCGTCACCGCTACGGATCGGGGCGCCGTTCGCGGTGCTCCTCGACGAGCCCAGGGATGGAGACGGGTTCGAGGTCCTCGGCGGCCCTGTAGGCCGCCTCCGTGAGTGCCGTCACGCTGAGCCCGTACTCGCCGGGGGCGCGGGACTCCGCCCGCCCCTGGATGGCGTCGATGAAGTTGCGGATCTTCCGGGTGGTCAGCGAGCGGAAGTCGACGTTGTTCGTGATCTCGGTGGTGTAGGTGACGGCGTCCCGTTCCGCGACCGTGATCTCCCCGTCGGCGTAGGCGATCCGCCCTTCGGTCCCCCAGTAGTGGTAGCCCTCCCAGGGGTCGACGGCGACGCCGTTGCCGGTGAGACCGACGCTGGCGAGCACCGACTCCCCGCCGCGGTCCAGTTGCAGCGCCAGCACGCTGTTGACGTCGATCCGCGGCTGGTCGTACTCGATCTGGGCGGTGACCGAGGCCGGCTCGGCCTCGGTCGTCCACAGCAGGGCGTCCAGCAGGTGCGAGCCGGTGTCGTACAGCTGTCCGCCGCCGGAGATCTCGGGGTCCATCCGCCAGGTCCCCCGGTGCGGGCGGATCCAGTCCTGGCCGATGTGACAGCTCACCATGTGGACGTCCCCGATTCGGCCGGACTCGATGAGCCGGC
Organism: uncultured Halobacteriales archaeon; assembly: GCA_964435625.1. Lineage (GTDB taxonomy): Archaea > Halobacteriota > Halobacteria > Halobacteriales > PXRE01 > PXRE01. The sequence goes on from CAYTAG010000191.1 coordinate 858, forward strand.
GGATCTCCAGGAAGGCGGGGTGGAAGTGCCGCTGGTACCCGACCTGCAGCACGAGGCCGTTGCGCCTGGCCAGCTCGCAGAGGTGGATCGCGTGGCCGACGTCGGTCACCATCGGCTTCTCGACGAGGACGTGGACGTCCCGCTGCAGGCAGGCCTTCGCCTGCTCGTAGTGGTACGTGTGGGGGGTGACGATGGTGACCGCGTCCAGTTCGTCGCCGTGTTCCTCGAGCATCCGCACGTGGTCCTCGTAGGTGGCCGCGTCGAACTCCGACCGGACGACCTCGCGGGCCCCGGGCGAGATGTCGGTGGCGGCCACGATCCCGACCGACGGCATCTCGTCGTAGATCTCCAGCTGGAGGTAGCCGAGGCCACCGACTCCGATGACGCCGAGGCAAAGCTCCATACGTGAACCAACGGTGGCTCTTCCATAGGTCTGACGCAGCCCCGGCGCCGGCGACGTCGCCGGCGGGAAACGCCTCCACCCCGACGCCGTCGGGGGAAAGGGTAAGTGTGCCGGCGTGCAACGTGTGTGTACGATGCCCACGTGCCCGGGATGCCACGAGCGCATCCCGTACCCTCGGCTCCCGGTCCACCACCGGTACTGCCCGGAAATCTGGACGGCCGACCACGGAGTCGACGCACAGTCCAGAGCGGTCGAACAACTGTACCGGAACTTACAGACCCAGGAGCGCCGCCTCGAAGCGCGGGTCGAGACCCTCGAACGGTCGCTGTCCGACCTCGGCGTCCCGCCGGAGTCGTCGAACTCGGACCCGCAGTAGCGGCGCCCGGGACCCGCAGGCCGAGCCCGTCGGGGTGATGGACCAGCGGAGGGCCGGACGAGCGGGCGCGGCAAGCGACGCGGTTCACCCCCAGGTCCACGGTCCTGAAGGTTTATCCCGCGTCCCGGACCAACTGTTCGCATGGAGATCGGCGTCCTGACCGTCCCCCTGAGCGACCAGTCCATCGAAGACGCCCTCGCGTACCTGGCCGACCTCGGCGTCGGCGCCGTCGAACTCGGCTGCGGGGGCCACCCCGGCGACGACCACCTGCCGCCCGGGGAGTACCTCGACGACGACGACGCGCAGGCCGACCTCCGGGACCTGCTGGCCGAGCACGACCTCTCGGTCAGCGCGCTGGCGGCCCACGACAACCCGCTGCACCCCGACGCCGACCGGGCGAACCGCGCCGACGAGGACCTCCGGAACGCGATCCGGCTGGCCGACCAGCTCGACGTGGGCACCGTGACCTGCTTCTCTGGCCTGCCGGCGGGCGCGCCCGGCGACTCCGTGCCGAACTGGGTGGTCGCGCCCTGGCCGGGCGAGCACCTGGAGGCCCAGTCCTACCAGTGGGACCTCGCCCTGGAGTACTGGACGGACCTCGCGGCGTTCGCCGACGACCACGGCGTCGACGTCGCCATCGAGATGCACCCAAACCAGCTGGTGTACGAGCCGACGGGGCTGGTGCGGCTCCGGGACGCGACCAGCGACCGGATCGGCGCGAACTTCGACCCCTCGCACCTCTACTGGCAGGGGATCGAGCCGACGGCGGCGATCCGTTACCTCGGCGAGCAGGACGCCATCCACCACGTCCACGCCAAAGACACCGGCCTCTACGACGAGAACGTCCGCGTGAAGGGCGTGCTGGACACGGTGCCGTACGACGAGGAACTCGACCGGTCGTGGCTGTTTCGAACCGTCGGGTACGGCCACGGCGAGAAGCACTGGAAGGACGTGGTCACCGCGCTCCGGCTGGTCGGCTACGAGGGGGCGCTGTCCATCGAGCACGAGGACGTCCTCACCAGTTCCCGGGAGGGACTCGAACGGGCGGTCGAACTGCTCCAGCGTGCGGTCTTCGCGACCGAACCGGGGGAGGCGTTCTGGGCGTGACCCTCCAGGTCGGCTTCCTCGGCTACCGGTTCATGGGCCGGGCGCACGCGAACGCGCTGGCGCGGCTGCCGATGTTCTTCCCGGACGCGCCGGCGACCGACCGCGCCGTGCTCGTGGGCCGCGACGAGGCGGCGCTGGCCGACGCCGCCGACCGCCTGGGCTTCGACCGGACCGCGACCGACTGGCGCGAGGTCGTCGACGAGGTGGACGTCTTCTACGACCTCGGGCCGAACTTCCTGCACGTCGAGCCCTCGGTCGCCGCCCTGGAGGCGGACGTCCACGTCCTCTGCGAGAAGCCGCTGGCGCCCACGCTGGCCGACGCCGAGCGGATGGCCGCGGCGGCCAGCGACTCCGGGGCGACCGCGGCCACCGCGTTCAACTACCGGTTCGTCCCCGCGCTCCGGTACGCGAAGGGGCTGATCGACGACGGCGAACTCGGGGAGATCCGACACTTCCGCGGGCGGTACTATCAGGACTGGCTGGTCGATCCCGGGGAGCCGTGGTCCTGGCGGCTGGACGAGGACCTCGCCGGCAGCGGTGCGCTGGGCGATCTGGGCGCCCACACCGTCGACCTGGCGCGGTTCCTGGTGGGCGAGATTGCGGAGGTCTCGGGCCACCTGCGGACGTTCGTCGACGAGCGCCCCGATCCCGACGCGGACGACGGCGACGGGGACGACGCCGGGACCACCAGGGAGGTGACCGTCGACGACGCCTACACGGCCCAGGCCGCCTTCGAGAACGGCGCCACCGGCACCTTCGAGGCCTCCCGGGTCGCCCCCGGCCACGACAACGACCAGGTGATCGAGGTCGTCGGCACCGAGGGGAGCCTGCGGTTCTCGCTGGAACGGCTCAACGAACTGGAGGTGAAGTGGCCGGAGGCCCGCGGCTACGAGACGGTGCTGGTGACCGACGCCGAGGACCCCTACGTCGAGCGCTGGTGGCCGCCGGGCCACGTCCTCGGCTGGGAGCACACCTTCGTCCACGAGAACTACGAGTTCCTCTCGGCGGTCGCGGAGGGCGAGCCCGCCCGGCCGAGCTTCGAGGACGGCCTGGCGGCCCAGCGCGTGCTGGCGGCGATCCAGCGGAGCGACGAGCGGGGCGAGTGGGTCGCCGTCGAGTCGGGGTAGCGAGCCCGGCGCGGTTCGAGGCCCGACCAATCCTTTGGATTCCAAAGAATCACTATGTAGTTTCTAAAGTGTAATCATTTAGAAACTGAAGTATCGGTCGCGGCACAGGGTCGGTGGCGACGGCGACCGGAACAGGAACCGGACGGGCCGATCATTTAAGGTGTATCACGATGTAGTACGACGTATGACGTCGATCAGTGCGCGCATCCCGGACGACGACGCCGACGAACTGGCGGAGGTCGCGGACCTGCTTGACGAGGACAAGAGCACGGTGATCCGGAAGGCGCTCCGGGAGGGGCTGACGGAGCTGCGGGTCCGGCTGGCGATCCAGCGCTACCAGTCGGGCGACGTCTCGGTCAACCAGGCGGCCCGGCTCGCCGGGGTCTCGCTGGCCGAGTGGCTGGAGATCGCCCGCGAGCGCAACCTCACGACCCAGCTGACGCCGGCGGACGTCGAGGCGGACGCCGACGTCGCCAGCGACCTCTGATCGCCCGCGACCCATGCGAATCTACGTGGACGCGACGACGCTGATCGCGCTGGGGACCATCGACGAACTCGACCTCATCGCGAACGTCGACGGCGAGCCCACCTTGCTGCCGGCGGTCCGTGCGGAGGTGACGACCGACCCTGCCCGGACGAACTTCGACCGGTTCGCCGCCCGGGACGACGTCGTAGTCGCACCCGAACCGGACGACGGCCCGATTCAGGACGCCCGGTCCATCCTCTCCGCATCGACGACGAACGGCGACGTACAACTGATCGCGGCGGTGCTGGACGGCGAGGGGGGCGCGGTCGTCTCGGACGACCGTCGCGTCCGGACGACGGCCCGGAGCCTCGGGGCGCAGGTCACCGGCACGATTGGCATCGTCGTCCGCGCCGTCGAGGAGGGCCTCCCTGCCGAGGAGGGGAAGGCACTCGTCCGGCGCGTCGACGGCCACGGCCTCCACACGACTGGCGAGCTACGCGACACCGCATATGACCTCGTCGAGGACGCGGCGTCCGACCGGACGACGGAGTGAGCGCCACAGCCCTCGACGTCCGGGTCCCGTACGGTGCGATGCTCCGCTCCGAGCAGGGATCACCCACCGGCCGATTCGCTCGGCAGCGACCAGCGGTCGACGTCCCCGCCGGTGTCGGCGTCGCGCTCGGCGACGGTCGCCAGGGTCTCCGCGAGGAGGTCCTCGGTCGCCCGGAGGTCGAGGTCCCGGTCGGCCGCTTCGAGGCGGCCGAGCGCGACGGGCGCGCCGCTACCCAGGGCGACGACCGGCCCCGGGAGGACGCCCCCGTCGGCGTCGACCTGGCGGATCCGCGCGGCGCCGTCGTCGTCGCGGGCCGCGACCACGGCGTCGACGCCGACGTCCTCGGCGACCGCTGCCGCGATGCGGGCGAGGAGGTCGACGTCGACCTCGCGGTCTCGGTCCATCCGCTTCTCCCGGAGTTCGGCGTCCAGGCGGCGGCGGAACTCGTCGACGTCGCTCTCGTCGCCGACGGCGCCGGCGCCGGCGCCGTCGAACTCGAAGACGCGGTCGGCACCCCCGCCGGTGACGGTGCCGCCCCGGGTCGCCAGTTCGTCGCCCGCGATGGCGGCGCCGCCGGTGGTCTCGATGGCTACGACCGTTCCCATGGTCGGGTTTCGGGCGCCGCAGGGAAAAGTGGCCGCCCCAGCGACGGGGTCGTGTCTCGTTACAACCGAGGGGTATCGCGTCGGTCAGTCGGTCGCCGGGGTGGCGTCGCGTCCCCTTCCGAAGTCCCGCCCCGTGGTTCGTGCCGGCCACCGTCGTAAACTAAACGCGAGAAGCGGCGAGACGCCCACGGACGGCGGGTCCTGCGGGAATCTTAACTGGGTCCGTCGCCTCGGACGTACTGTGAGCAGCCGAGAGGGGGGCAGCGAGGCCACGTCCCTCGCCGACTCGAGGACGCCCCCGTTCGAGAAGGACGTCGACGACCTGACCCGGCCCTCGGACAACCCGGTCCTCCGGTGGCTCATCCTGGAGGGCGACCGCCTGTACGTGACGGCGCTCATCCAGGGGATCATCCTCGTGTCGCTTCTGGTCCTGGGGACGGTGTGGCAGTTCGAGTTGCTGGACCTGGTCACCGAGCAGCGGGCGGTCCAGACGCTGTTCAACACCCTGCTCGGGGGCGTCATCCTGCTGGTGTCGGTGGTCGTGTCCATCAACTCCATCGTGTTGACCCAGGAGGTGACCTCCCTGGGGGAGCAACACGAGGAGATCCAGTCCTCGCGGACGTACCGCGAGCACCTGGAGGACTACGCGGAGGCGGGCGTGCCGCCGGTCGACCCCGGCGCGTTCCTGGAGTACGCCCTGCTGACCGTCCACCACGAGAGCGAACGGCTCCGCGCGGTCACGGCCGACAACCCGGACGGGGAGGTGCGCGCCGCGACCGACCAGTTCCTCGTCGACGTCGACGAACAGATCGAACAGGTCTACTACACGATTGCGACCGCCGACGGCAAGGTGTCGAACGTCCTGCTGGCCGGCATCAACTACGAGTACTCCCGGCAGATAACCGCGGCGCGGCGGCTGCTGGAGACCCACGGCGAGGACCTCTCGGCGGACGAACGGGACGCCATCGACGACATCGTCGATTCGCTGGCGTACCTCGGGACGGCCCGCGAGTACCTCAAGACCCTCTTTTTCAAGAACGAACTGGCGACGTTCTCGGTCCACCTGCTGTACGTTGCACTGCCGGTCATCCTCTTTACGTCCTACGTGCTGCTGGCGGTCGAGGCGGGCGTGTTCCCGCCGCGGTTGGTCCCCGGCTTCCCCCGGCTGTTGTTCGTGATCAGCCTGGCGTACGCGGTCGTGCTGACGCCGTTCACGCTGCTCACGGCGTACGTGATCCGGGTCGCCAGCGTCTCGCGGCGGTCGCTGGCGACCGGGC
>CAYTAG010000192.1:0-6754 GCA_964435625.1 uncultured Halobacteriales archaeon
CCCTTCTGGCCCTTCTTGCCGAGTTCGATGGCCACCTCCAGGACGTCCCGGATGACCCCCGCGTCGGCCCGGGAGTTGACGAACAGGTCGTAGACGCCGGAGTGGTCGCCCTCGTCGGCCCGGATCCGGGTCAGGGTGTCCACGTCGTCGTCGAACACGCCCATCAGGCAGACCACCTCGTCGCCGTCGTCGATCAGGCCCTGCTCCAGGGCACCCTCGATGCCGAACCTGATGCGGTCCCGGACGTTCTCGAACGCCAGGGGCAACTCGACGAACGCGTCCGCCCCGACGGAGTTCTCGGGGGCCGCTACCAGCACGTCAACGTCCTCCAGGTCCGCCGTCTGCTCGTAGTACGACCCGCTCGGCGAAAACAGGACGACGGCGTCGATGCCGTCGGTCAGCCCCTCCACCAGAACCTGCATCGCGTTCATTGCACTTATAAGAGAATCTCCCTCCGAAAAAGGTTTCCGGCCCGTCATTCGTGCGTCTGACGCCCGACCAGGCCGTCGTCGACGCGGCGCTGACCTCGCCGGGCGGGCGAACACCGCCATCGCCACCGGCGAGGTCAGCGCCGAGAACAGGCCCCTCTACCCGACCGACGTGGCCCCGCTCGGCCAGGACGTGGCCCGCATCCGGGCGTTCCACCTCTCGCCGGACGCCCCGCGAGTCGACATCGTCCCGCAGAGGGGCGACCCGCTGTTCACGGGCGTCGGCTACACCCAGTACCGGACGGCCGAGGTTCCGGCGGGCGAGTACACGCCCGGTCTCCAGCCTGCGGGTGGCGGTGGCGGCGGTGGCGGTGGCGGTGGCGGTGGCGGTGGCGGTGGCGGTGGCGGTGGCGGCGGCGACGGTGGTGGAGGCGGCGGAAACTGACGGCAATCGGGGTCGTTACGGCGGTGAAACCGAATTCGAAACCGCATTCCCGGAGCGCCCATACCGAAATGATCGGGGAGAGAAACTTTGGTCGTGGAGCATGAACTGTACCGACGCGTAGCCGGCACGTTCGGCACGGGAGGCGGGCGAGACCCCGTCGGCCACGTGTTATCAGCGTGGCATAACGTTCCCACGACCGGACTGAGCCACCCGGTGCCGGGGACAACCCGAACAAACGGGAGTTTCGGCGAGACCAGCACGAGCCGAGGGGGCAAAACCCCAATAGCCGCCTCGTAACCCAGTTCGCAGGCATCTGCCTGCGGGCGGTAGCGGGGAGGACGCCCCTGGATCCACGCGCCAACTGCCACCGCGTGCCACGGCAGCCAACTGGGAGTCGGCTACCGGGCGAAGAACCCTGCGGGCGCAAGCCTGCGGGGGGTAGTAGCCCGTACTGATCCCTGCATACGGTACCAACGGGTGAACGCGAGTCCTTCTCGACCCCGGGCCGACGGCTCAGTACGATTCGACGGCGACGCCGTCCATCCGCTCGAAGTGGGTGACGTCGGCGGTCACCACGGACTCGCCGTAGGAGAGCGCGGTCGCGCCGACGATGGCGTCGACCGCGCCGACACTCTCATCGTCGGCCTGAAGTTCACCCTCCAGTTCACCCGCCCGTCGGACGATGCTCGGCGTGGTCGGTTCGAGGACGAGCGACCGCACGACCTGGTCGACGCGTTGACGGTTCGCCTGACTCCGGGATCCCTTGCCGACGCCGACGTAGAGTTCGTATAACACGACGTGGGGGACCCGTCTCGGATGACCGGACGCCTCGATCTCCTCGGCGGCCGCCACGGCGGCGTCTCGTCCGTTCTGGAGGTCGATGAGGAAGGAGGTGTCGAGGATCACGGCTCGTCGTACAGTTCCCGGGTCGCCCGTCGGTCGGCCTCGCGGCTCTCGGTGATCGCTTCGCGTGCGGCCTCGGCCTCCTCGTCTGAGAGCGTCCCGGCGAGGTCGAGCAACGACGACCCCCCGATGAGGCGGTCGATGGCCTCAGAGAACGTCTCCTCCTCGCGCTTTTCGGCCCGGACGCGCTCGTAGACGTCCTCTTCGAGCCGGATCGTCTTCGTCCCCATGTGTACACGTCGTATACGAGGTCACCTATGCGTTTCGGCGATAGAACCTGCTTCGCCCCGCGTTCCCGGAGCACCCATACCGAACTGATCGGGGAGAGAAACTTCGGTCGTGGTATGGAACCGGATTCGAACCGGAGCAAGACGGTCCGGGCCTGCGGCCTCACGTTCGTTCGGCCGTTCCGGGCTGTGACTCCCAGGGTTCGAATCCTCATCGCGCACTCTCCGCTGACGGAGTTGTTCGCGGAGAGTGCGCGGGACCGGATTCGAACCGGCGGACGCCTACGCGACAGCGTCCTAAGCGCTGCGCCGTTGGCCTGGCTTGGCTACCCGCGCGCATCCGATGATAGCTACCGTTGCTGGTATCAACCTGTCGTTCCGACACGGACTCTGTCTCGTTCGGGGTGATCGAGATTGACGGAACAGACGGATCGACCGCGAGAGTGTGATCGTACACTAGGCCTTTAACGGACGGCCGCCAAGTGCTCGGCATGAGCAGCGACCGGATCGACGCCGAGAGCAAGGTGTCGGGCAACCAGGCGAACATTCCGGCACGGATTCGCCACGAACTCGGCATCGACGACGGTGACCACCTCCGGTGGTACCTCGACGAGGAGGGGAGCGTCCGCGTCGAGGTCGTCCAGCAGCGACGCGGCACCTTCGCCGACTTCGAGGGGTACGACGGCGACCGGGAGACCGACGTAACTGCAGACCACGACGCGTGGGGCGTCGACGAATAAATGCCCAGAGCACTCCTCGATACGACCGTCCTGTTCGCGGCCGCGTATCAGCGCGACGGTGCACACGAAGACGGGGTCGCCATCCTCCGCGGTGTCGACGACGGGACGCTCCCGGAAGCGGTCGTCGTCGATTACGTTCTCGCGGAAACGCTCAACGGACTCCTCACGCACGCCGGGCACGCCGCGGCGGTCGATTTCCTCGACAGGATCGAGGAGAACGTGCGGTTCCACGTCGAGGACCTCGGGTCGAACGCGTTCTCGACGGCGAAGTCGCTCTTCCGGCGGCACGAACCGTTCTCGTTCGTCGACGCCTGCATCGTCGCCTACATGCAAATCGAAGGGCTGGGGTACCTGTACGCGTTCGACGACGACTTCGACGGGGCGGGGGACGTGTACCGCCTCGATACGCCGACGAATCCGTACGAACCGGAGTGAGTCTCCGCCCGCGAACCCTTTAACCACCCCCATCCCCAACCGCCGTCCATGTACAGCGCCCGCGACCGAGTGGAAAACGAGGAGTGGCTCGCGGAACTCCAGCAGGCGGCCGACGCCCTCGAACTCGGCGCGGAGGCCCGCTCGGTCGCGGAGGACCTCTTTCTCTCCTCGGTCCCCGAGCAGGACCGCTCGAAGCGGGCCGTCCTCGCGGCCAGCCTCTACGCGGCGTCGCTGGTCGCCGGCGAGGGCCGCACCCAGACCGCCGTCGCCGAGGTGGCCGACGTCTCCCGACTCACCATCCAGGACCGCTGGAAGGAGTTGCTCGAAACCGCCGGGCTCGAACCACCGGACTGGTAGTTACGCATTCGGGTGCCCGGGCTCGCGGTCGGGCGTCAGGTTGCCGTGCTCGTCGACCTCGCCGTTGACGATGCGGGTGCTGGAGAGGATGCTGCCGTCGGCGGCGCGGACGTGCGGCACGACGTGGATGGAAAGCGGTGCCAGCCCGCGGTCCCGGCGGATCTCGTTGATGCGGTCGCCGCCGGGCTTGGTCTCGGGGGAGACGACCAGGTGGTCGAACGGCGGTTCGACCGCGATGCCGGTCGGTTCGTCCAGCAACCGCACCTCGAACTCGCGGTCGAACTCGGCGGCGAGGTCGGCCAGCATCGCCTCCAGGTCCTCGCGGCGGGCCGCGAACGGCCGTACGTGACGCTCCATGTGACGCGTCCGGTCGGCCAGCTCGTCGCTGGTCAGGCCCACCGTCACGTCGCCGAGGCCGAACGCCCGCTCGAAAAGTGCCCGGTGGCCGTCGTGGATCGGGTCGAAGGTCCCGCCGAGCGCCACGTCCATGTGGCGGACAAAGCCGTCCCCCGGTTTGAAACTGTCGAAGCGATGCCCGCCCCGGGAACCGATTACACCCGTCGGTCGATTACGTCCGGCGGTCAACTACTCGCCGTCGGACGCCTCGTCGTCCGGGACGTCGATCTCTTCGCCGGTTCCCGGTTCCTCGACGTCCTCGTCGTCGTCGGGCACCGGGACCTCCTCGACGTCCTCGTCGTCGGGCATCGGGTCCTCGTCGCCGCCGTCCTCGACGGTGATGCTGACCGGTTCGCTGTCGGCCTCGACGTCCTCGTCGCCGAGGTGCCGGTCGAGGTTGAAGACGGTGTTCAGTTCCGCCTGGACGTCCTGGACGACGTTGCCGACGAGTTCGCTCGGCGCGATGGCCTCGTACTCGTAGGGGTTGTTGCCGGCGCCCTCGCTCTCGCGTTTCCCGCGGGTGACCTTCGCCTCGTCGGTCAACTCCGCCAGCGCCTCCCGGACCGTGCTGGGGTACAGGCCGGTCCCCTCCGCGATCTCCTCGCTGGTGCTCCTCGGATTCTGCCTGAGGTAGACGTAGATCCGGGCGCGGGTCTCGGTGTCCAGCACCCACGACAGCAGGTCCACGATCCCCTCGTCGAAGGAGTCGACCGCCCTGTCGGCCTCCTTCTCCAGGCGCTCGCGGCCCTTCTGGATGCTGTCCTGCACGTTCTCCGGGACGTCGGTTCCCTCGTCGTCGGCCGGTTCCGGCTCCCCGCTGTGGGTGTCGTCAGACATACGTCCTCTATGGAAGGACAAAAGATTCCGGGGAATAAAAATGTCGTGACTCCGTTCGCCGGCGCTGGCGCTCCGCGGGCGTCGTTCGCGGGGTCACGGCGACAGCAGCAACGACTCGCAGAGCGCGTCAACGCCCTCGGTCTCCCTGATGCGACGCTGGCGCTGAGCGCCGCTCTCGGCGTCGAGCAGGCCCCGGATACCGGTGACGCCGAGCCGGTCGCACTCGCGCTCGACCACCGTCGGCAGGTCGACCGTCCCGTCGCCGTCCCGCCGGACGAACGACGCCTCCCGGCCGTGCCGGATGGCGCGCCACTTGTTCTCGTCGAGCAGTTCCCGGCGCAGGCGGCCGTCGCCGGGCCCCCGCCGGTAGCGCTCCCAGGGGTCCGGGTGGTCCTCGTACCGGTCCGCCAGGTCGAGTACCAGCGCGTAGGCGTACTCGACGAACGCCAGCGCGCGGTCGGTCGCGCTCTGGCCGTCCGGCGTCCGCACCACGACGGTGCCGTGTTCGGTGTGCGTGCGTACGTCGTGCCACAGCTCGCCGCGGTCGTTGATCGAGTCCGTCGCTAGCATCCGCCGCTCGTACCGGAGGTACTCGTCGATGCCGCCGAACGCGGTCGGCATCCCCGTGTTCGGCAGCGCCTCGAAGATCTTCGCGCGGGCGGACTGCAGGCCGGTGTCGAACCCGTTCCAGTACGGCGAGTTCGCCGACAGCGCCAGCATGACCGGCAGGAACCACCGCAACTCGTTGGCGATCCAGACCGCCTTGTCGCCGTCGTCGACGCCGACGTGGACGTGCAGCCCCGCGGTCGTGTTGCGATGCTGGGGGTACTGGATGCGGTCCAGTTGCGAGCGATAGCGCGGCTTCTCGGCGTGTTCCAGTTCCCGCCAGCGCGCCAGCGGGTGCAGCCCCGCGCCGGCAATTTCGAACCCGTGTTCGCGGGCATGTTCGACCAGCGCTGTCCGGACCTCCCGGACGGCCTCCTCGGCCCCGTCGAGGCCGGACAGCGTCGGCGTCTGGGTCTCGATGACGGTCTTGAACAGTTCGTGGTCGAGTCGATCCCGGAGGATCTCGGGCGGCTCGGACCCGTAGACGAGGTCGTCGGTGCCGGCGGTGGGCCGGCCACGCTCGTCGACGACGTAGAACTCCTCCTCGACGCCCAGCGTCCCCATCGTGGTGAAACTCTCGGCCGAACCGCGCTCCATCGGTCGCGCCTTGACGCCCACCGAATAAATAGTCCGTGGGATGCGGCAGGCGAGGCGTCGGCCCCACCGTTCGCTCAGCAGATCTCCCGACAGTCGGTGTACCCACAGGTGGGGTCGTCGTGGCAGTTCCCACAGACCGCGTACTCGTCACAGGGAATCGGTTTCTCCGCCGGTTCGACCTCGTCGCCCGCCGCCGCACCGGTGGCGACCCCTAGCACGAACGCTGCTTTCCCCGTCCGTTCGAGAAGGTCTCGACGTTTCATACAGTACCACAATACTGAAATACAAATACTATCACTTAGTGATTGCCTTAAATATCACAACTATAACCGGTTTCCCGGTGCGTTCGAAGTGGGATCGGACGAGCTACTCCCTCGGGGTCGCGACCACCGCGAGGTGGTCGTCGTGGAACGGTTCCAGGCGTTCGGTCCCCAGCAGTTCGTACTCCTCGCGCAGGCGCTCGCGGACGGCCCCGAACACCTCCTCGGGGTCCCGGGCGACGTCCTCGCTCCTGGCCTTGATCGCCGCAATCAGTCGGCCGTCGTCCGCGAGAAACCGCCGGTTCAGGCGCGCGACCCGCGCCTGCCCGCGGGTGGCGACGTCCTGGATCACCGCGTCCAGGTCGGCCTCGACGACGTGGGCGTACGTCGCCGGCCGCCTGGCGTCTTTCAACAGCGGGAACAGGTTCGAACGGGTCTCGGCGACCTCGACCAGGTCGCGGGCGGGCCGGGGCGCGAACTCCACGGCGTAGGTCGGCCCGGCGAAGTCCGCGACGTGGCTGAC
>CAYTAG010000193.1:0-6682 GCA_964435625.1 uncultured Halobacteriales archaeon
TCACCGTCGCCGACACGGAGAAGTTCATGAAACAGCGCTACGGCGCGGTCCACCGGGCGATGGACGCCGAGACCTGGGGCGTCATCTACTGCACGAAGATCGGCCAGGGCCGCTGGGAGCAGGCCGAGGAGATCCTGGAGAACAACGACGACGCCTACCTCATCACGATGGACGAGGTGACGCCGGACCGCCTGAAGAACTTCGACATGGACGCCTTCGTGAATACGGGCTGTCCGCGGATCACCACCGACGACGGCCCCCGGTTCGACAAGCCGATGCTGACCCCCGGCGAGTACGAGATCGCCGTCGGCAACAAGCCGCTGGAGGAACTGGAGTTCGACACGTTCCACGGGACGTGGTGATTAGTTCCCGAATAATCGTCAAAGAAACGGGATACTGTTCCGATCTTCCTCCGTTGGTTAGCTACCCCGCCCGGACGGATCGTCTACCGAAACGTCCCCCGAAAGATACGCGATACTCCGTCGAATCACTCGCTCCGTGAACTCCACCGTCACCCTTCCCTGGGGATCGGTCACCGCACCGTGTTTGATCGTCGCGAGGACCCACGGTGAACAGTACGACGTCTTGTTCGGATTCGACCCCGCCACCCAGTCGTCACCGAGTTCCAGGTTCCCATCATGATCGCTCAACGTCAGGGCTGCACAGACGTATTCCTCGCCCTCGAACGGCAATCCGTCGGCAGCGAGTACGAGCCACGGCCGAGGCCCCTGCGTCGACTCGTTGTACGGGTCGGGGGCCCAGATTACGTCACCGGGGTCGAAGCTATCGTCACCCATCGAATTCGCGCGGGTCGACCGCATGTTCCTGCCACTCGTCGTACGACGGCGTCTCGTCGTCACCTTCACGTCGAGAGGCGGTCGCCGCCGAGAGATCAGTTGCAGCGTCGACGCTCCGGTCGTGGTCGCTGACGCGCCAGTAGGTGCCCCGGTGGTCGACCCGCCCCCGTTCGCGCAACCGCACGAGCGTCGGGCCGACCGATCCCGGTTTCACGTCCGTCTCGGCGGCGATTTCGCTCTGCGTGAAGGCCTTCTCGGGGTTGTCGCGGAGAAACGAGAGAATCTCCGCAGCGTTCGTTCCCGGAGCAGGGCCGGCGCCCCGGTCTTCGGGGAGTTCCTCGAACCGGTCCGTGCTGATCGGCATATTACCTTCTCGTACCGGATTGTATTGAATGCATTGACTGTATCGCACGTACGACGGCCCGCGTCAACTTCTCTCAGGTGTGTTCGCCCCGGTTCCCGACGACCGTGACAGTGAGATAACTATGGCGCATTTACAAACCTTTTTGTATTCCCGCTATGTATGGGCTATCAGCATGAGCACGACCCAGTCCGGGATCACGAGCACGGTCGAACGCTGTCGCACCGAGGAATCCACTCCCGTCTGCATCGACGCCGAGGATCTGGAGACCACGGCCCCGGAGTACCTGCGCGACCTGAAGTACGAACTGACCCAGGAAGGTTACGTCCCGGCGCGGCTGTCCGCCCGGGCGAACTTCGACGACGACTGCTCGCTGTCGACCCAGGAGGAGGCCGACCGCGTCCGGGACCTCGTGCGCGCTGCGGCGTTTCTGGGCGTCGGCACCGTCGAACTCTCCGTCGACGAGGTGGCCTGCGAGGAGAAGGTCCAGCCCGCCCTGGAGGCCTGCGCCGAGCGCGCCCGCCGCGAGGGCGTCGCGCTGGAGGTCGACGGCCCCGTCGACGCCTGATCGACATCCGAGGCCCTTTCTCGCTGTAGCGTCTCCCCCCGTCTATGGATAAGCGTGGGCTGGAGCGCCGGGTGAGCGAACTGGCCGGGTTCGAGGACCCACGCCCCGACCTCGAACAGTACCCGACGCCGGCCTGGCTCGCGGCCCACCTCGTCCACCTCGCGGACCTCCAAGGCGACGTCGCCGGCAAGTCCGTCGTGGACCTGGGCGCCGGAACCGGCGTCCTCGCGCTCGCGGCGACGACCCGGCGTCCCGAGCGCGTCGTCGCCATCGAACGCGACCCGGCCGCGCTTGCCGTCGCCCGGGAGAACGAACGGGCGTTCGACCCACCCCTGACGGTGGACTGGATCCTCGGGGACGCCGCCCGGCCGCCGCTCGCGGTCGCGGACGCGACCGTCCTGATGAACCCGCCCTTTGGCACCCAGCGGGGCAACGAGGGTGCCGACCGGGCGTTCCTGGCGGCCGCGTCCGAAATCGCCGGGGTCAGTTACTCGATCCACAACGAGGGGAGCCGCGAGTTCGTCGAGTCGTTCGCGGCGGACCGCGGCGGCGAGGTGACCCACGCGTTCGCCGCCGAACTGGGCGTCGACCGGCAGTTCGAGTTCCACGACAGCGAGCGCGAGGACCTGCCCGTCGAGGTCTACCGGATCGAGTGGGTCTAATCGGCGGATCGAGCGGCCCTAGTTGTACTGTTCCTTCTTCGCCACCGTGACGCGGGTGCCGTCGACCTGCGCGACCAGCGCCCGCCCGTCGTGGACGAACGTGACGTTGCTCACGGTCACGGATCCGCCGGCCTCGGGGATCGGTGCGCGCTCGACGAGCGAGCCGTTCTTCGACAACCGGACGTAGAAGTCGCCGTCCCGGGAAGCGACGCTGACGTTGTACCCCGCCAGCACCGGGTCGGCCAGTGCTGGGTCGGACTCGAACGCGAGTTCCCGGGGCTCGCCCTGCCTGCCGAGTCGGACCTGGTAGACGGTGGGGCCGCCGGCGACCGACCAGCCCTCGCGGGTCGCGACGACCACCTCCCGCCAGCCCGGGCCGCCGACGACGACGGCTGCCCGGCCGGAATGGGCCAGTTGTCCGGTGGCGACCTCCCGCGACCAGATGTTGCGCTCCTCGCTGACGACCACGACGCCGCTGGTCCGGATCTGCGTCGTCTCGCCGAACAGCGAGACGTCGACGACGTTGATCATCCGGTCGGGGACGTTCTCGGCGTACCCGACCGTGTAATCCCGGACCTCGACGTGCCCGTCGTCCGGGAGGCCGGTCCCCTCGACGACGTTGAGGTTCACCGGGACGGCGATCAGCGACATCACCAGCAGCGGGAACAGGAACGCCACCGTGGCCAGTTGCCGCCGCGTGAGGTCGCCGGTGACCCGCCCGAACAGCGGCCGGTCGGACGCGACGACGGGGGCGACCACCAGCAGGGCGACGACGACGACGAACGCCAGCCCCGCCGCGCGGAAGAGGACGTACGTATCGCCGCCGCGGATCCACCACAGCGCCCACAGGCCGAGCGACATGCCGGCCAGGACGGCACCGAGCCACAGTCGGAGCGCTGACGGCCGTTCCCCGCTCGCGTCCCGCCGGTACAGGACCAGCAGACCCGCAGCCACGCCGAGGAACAGCCCGAGGGCGTGGCCCTGGACGGCGATGCCGGCCCACCCGGGTCGGACGAACCGCGAGGTGGCCTCCTGCTGGACGACCGGGTCCATCAGCGCCCGGTAGCCCAGCGAGACGACCTCCTGTCCGAGCAGGGCCACCACGGTCGCCATGGGGTACCGGACCAGCGCGAACCCGGCGGCCGCGAACACCACCCCCGAGAAGCCGATCACGGGTCCCCACGAGAACAGCGCCGTCAGCAGCGCGACGACGACCACGCCGCCGGGAAACAGCACCAGCGCCCGGAGCAAGGGGTTCGTCCGCCAGGAAGAAAACGACTGGCGCCCGCGCTCGCGGGGGAAGTGGCCGTAGGCGTACTCGGCCAGCGGCAGGAGGACGACGGCGCTGGTCAGGTTGCCGACGAGGTGGCCGGGCCCGGCGTGCGCGAGGCCGGCC
Organism: uncultured Halobacteriales archaeon; assembly: GCA_964435625.1. GTDB lineage: Archaea > Halobacteriota > Halobacteria > Halobacteriales > PXRE01 > PXRE01. The sequence continues at coordinate 3,785 of CAYTAG010000193.1, forward strand.
AGGGCCACCCCCAGTGGGGCGAAGTACGACCACGCGGAGTACGGCAGCGTCACCGGGGCGGCCCAGTTGTCGAGGCCGCCCTGCACGAAGAGGTACACCGCGAGCACGATCCCGATGGCGACGGCCGACCCCCAGGGCACGCCCAGGACGAACCGACGGCGGAGGTGGTGGCCCCACCGGCCGCGGGGCCGGTCGAGTCGCCGGACGAGGACGAGCGACCCGAGCAGCGCGAGGACCGCCACCGCCCGCTGGAGTGACGCCATCTCCGCCAGGGTCATGTCCGCCCTCTGGAACGCGGGGGGGTTAATCGTTTGCCCTTCGGATCGTCCCGGACCCGGCGATGGCGTGGGCCTGGGCCGACGACGTGGGTAGCGAACGGGGTTCGTGAGGCGAGCGCCGAGGGTCCGTTCGTAACGTTGAAACGCGCCCGCGGCGAATCGACGCGCATGGACCTGCGGGTCATCGACAACGACGAGGAGGAACTCGTCATCGAGATCGGGGGCGAGGACCACACCTTCCTGAACGTGCTGAAGGGCGCGCTGCTGGAGACCGACGGCGTCGCAGCGGCGACCTACGACATGAACCCCGAGCAGTCCGGCGGCCAGACCGAGCCGATCCTCACGGTCAAGACCGAGGACGGGACCGATCCACTGGACGCGCTGGAGGCGGCCGCGGGCACGGTCAAAGACGAGACCACGGCGTTCCGCGAGGCCTTCCAGGCCGTCGCCTGATCAACAGGCGAACACGGCCACGTACAGCGTTCCGCCCGGGGCGGCGTGGACGTCGACGCCGATCTCGTCGTAGTTCTGGACGAGTTGCTGGCTCTCGACCAGCGCCATCACCGACGCGAGTTCGGACTCGTTGCCGAACGCCGAGACGTCGTCGATCACCGGCGGCGGCGGGTACTCCCGCAACGCGGGCGTTCCCGAACAGCGGTAGTCGAACTCCTCGTAGACGCTCCCCGGATCCGGCGGATCGCCGTCCTCGTGGTCGGCTTTCACCCGCCGCTGGTTGTAGTAGGTCGCCATTCGCTGGAGCGCCTCCGGGCGCTCGAAGGCGTCGAGTCCGCTCTCGGCGCGTCGCTGGTTCAGTTCGGCGACGTACTGGTCCTCGACGTCGGACAGCGACAGTCCCTCGACGGACTCGGCGCTGCCGGGCACGTCGTCGACCGAGGGTGGCCCGCCGAGGCCGAGCAGGCCGAGCGTCGAGGCTAGCACCACGCCGAGCAGGAGGAACGCGCCGGCGAACCCGAGCACGTGCTTGCGGTCGAGGGCGTCCAGCCAGCCCCCGCCGGAGGCGGCGACGTCGTCGAACTCCCGGACCTCGCGTTCGAGATTCATGTGCCCGCACCGGCTACAGGGCGGACTGTTCCGCGGATGGGCCCGCCCGCACTCGGTGCAGGCCCAGACCGTCGTGGTGTCGCCCCCTGGTCCGCCGTCGTCCGATTCGGTCGCCGCCCCCTCGTCGGCGTTCGGTCCGTCAAGCGGATCGTCGACCGTCTGCTCCTGTTTCTCCAGGGTCGTGTTTCCACAGCGGCTACACGGCGGCGAGTTCCGCGGGTGCTCGCGGCCGCACTCGGTGCAGACCCACACCAGCGGGCCACCCTCTCCCTCCGGACCCAGCGGCACGACCGCCTTCTCGAAGGAGTGATGGCCGCAGTTGTCACACGGCGGATCGTTCCGCTCGTGTGGCTTGCCACATCCCTCGCAACGCCACTTCATTTAACGACGAGAGAGAGGCGACCCAATTGAACGTTTCGCAACCTCGATCCCCGCTCGTCTCCCGCAACCTCGATCCCCGCTCGCCTCCTACCCTACAGCCCCACGGGAACTACGAACTCGCTGCGCTCGTTCGCGGCCTACAGCCGAACGGGAACCCCACGCTCGTCCAGGTACCCCGTTGCCACCTTTTTACTCCTCGGGTGCCCTCGCTGCTCACGGCGTCGCCGTTCGCCGCGCTCGCGCACCGCTCGTCGCAAAAAGCTGGACCAAAAACTCCCGCGAACTCGCTACGCTCGTTCGCGGCCTACAACCGAACGGGAACTCCCCGCTCGTCCAGATACTCCTTGACCTCCCGGACGGTGTACTCGCCGTAGTGGAAGATCGAGGCCGCCAGCGCCGCGTCCGCGCCCGCATCCGTGAGGACGTCGTAGGCGTCCCCGGGACCGCCACAGCCAGAGGAGGCGATCACGGGCGTCGAGACGGCGTCGACGACGGCTTCGGTCAGCGGGAGGTCGTACCCGTCCTCGGTGCCGTCGCGGTCGATGGAGTTGACGAACAGTTCGCCCGCGCCGCGGCGGTCGGCTTCGGCGGCCCACTCGACGACGTCGCGGCCGGTGCCCTCCCGGCCGCCCTTGATCGTGCACTCGAACCAGCAGGACTCGCCGTCGACCCGGACGTAGTGCTCGCCGCGCTCGTCGAAGCGCCGGCGGGCGTCGACGGAGACGACGATGCACTGGCTGCCGAACGCCTCGGCACCCTCCCGGATCAACTCGGGCCGCTGGACGGCGGCGGTGTTGATCGACACCTTGTCGGCGCCCGCCCGGAGGGTTTCCTTTATGTCCTCGCGCGTACGGATGCCGCCGCCGACCGTCAGCGGAATGAACACCTCGTCGGCCACCCGCTCGACGACCCCGAGCATCGTCTCCCGGCCCTCGGCGGAGGCGGTAATGTCGAGGAAGACGAACTCGTCGGCGCCGGCCTCGTCGTACCGGCGGGCCAGTTCGACGGGATCGCCGGTGTACCGGAGGTTCTCGAAGTTGACCCCCGTGTAGACGGCGGCCTCGCCGTCGTCGACGTCGACGTCGATGCAGGGGACGATCCGTTTGGTCAGTGGCATGCGGCGGTCGTTACGCGTGCTACCCCCGGCGCGGGCAAAAGGCCGACGATACCGGTGACG
>CAYTAG010000194.1:0-1463 GCA_964435625.1 uncultured Halobacteriales archaeon
GTGCTTACGTCGCCCGCCGTCGTCGAGCGCGCGGCCCCTTTCAGTCCCGCCCAGCCGCTCGTCGCCACACGCCTCCCCAGCCGATTGCGTTACTCAGTCGCGTCCTTCGGACGCTCCTTCCGTTACTCATCCCTCGCGCGGTGTCGGCTCGCGGCCTCGTTGCACTCGGCACGCGAGCCAGCGCGCGCCAGTGGCAAGGGGCTCTCGGCGCGCGCGAGGTCTCCGCGAGTGAAACGAGCGGAGGCTCGTCAGAGCTTGCTCTGACGGTGGCCGGGGGAGGGCCGGCGGCCTGGCGGTCGGGCGCCGGCCCGAGCCCGCGGCTGGGGAGGGCGAGGCCATCCCTCGTCGCCCGGTGGCCGTCGAGTCACCGTGGAAACAGCCGCAAGCCCAGTCAGAGCCATCGAGCCCTGCCGGAGCCATCGACGCGAACGGAAACTACACCGTCGTCGGCGCTCCACTGCCGGACGTGAGGGTTATATGAAAATATGAACATATGTTCATATATCTTCGACTGACCGCGCCAACGTGCGACGGACACCTTCAAGGCCGCCGCCGCCGGACCGTCGCGCATGGGAAAGCGGCTGTTCGTCAGCGTCGACCTCCCCGACGCGCTCGCGGACGGCGTCGAGGAGGTTCAAGACGAGTTCCGGGACGCCAGTGGCCTGAACTTCACCGACCCCGACCAGGCCCACGTCACGCTGAAGTTCCTCGGGGACACCGACGCGGACCGGATCGATCCGCTCGTCGACGAACTGGCGGCGGCCGTCGACGAGGCCGGGGTCGACCCCTTCGAGGCGACCTACGGCGGCCTGGGCGTGTTCCCCAGCCTGGAGTACATCAGCGTCGTCTGGCTCAGCGTCGAGGCCGGCGGCGAGGAGATGACCCGGCTGCACGAGGCCATCGAGGCGCGGACGACCGCGATGGGGTTCGAGGCGGAGGACCACGAGTTCACGCCGCACGTCACCCTCGCGCGGATGGAACACGCCGGCGGCAAGGAACTCGTCCAGGAACTGGTCCGCGAGCGCGAGCCGACCGTCGGGACGACGGAAGTCACGGAGGTCCGGCTCACCGAGAGCGAACTGGGGCCGGGTGGCCCGGAGTATTCGACGGTCGAGCGGTTCGAACTCTAACGACCCGCCGTCAGCTCTTGCGCCCGCTGGCGGCGGCTTTCAGTTCCTTCTTCTGCCGGTCGCGCCGCTCGTCGGCGTCCTCCCCGTCGGCTTGCCCTTCGTCCGGATCGCGGCGTTCGTCCCGACGCCCCGCCCGGACCAGAAACAGCACGGCGAAGAACCCGGCCGCCGCGGCGTACGCGGTCGATCCGGCGACCAGGAGTCCGAGGGCGAGCAACAGGCTGATCACCAGCCCGTATCCCGTCGGCGTGAGCGGTCCAGGGACCATCGGTGGCCTCGGAATACGGTCCGGCGGTGGTTAAATCTGGCGCGTGGTCCGGCTGACGCCCGGCC
>CAYTAG010000194.1:1563-6630 GCA_964435625.1 uncultured Halobacteriales archaeon
GTTTTATGCCGGGCAGCGGAAGGTAGCACCACTATGGGCAAGAAGTCGAAGGCCAAAAAGAAGCGGCTGTCGAAGCTGGAGCGCCAGAACAGCCGGGTGCCGGCGTGGGTCATCCTGAAGACCGACCGGGACACCCAGCGCAACCCCAAGCGTCGCCACTGGCGGCGTAGCGACACCGACGAATGAGCGCGAACGACTTCGAGGAGCGGGTCGTCACCGTCCCGCTCCGGGACGCGAAGGCGGCGGCGAAACACGAGCGCGCGGACGAGGCCATGTCGCTGGTCCGCGAGCACCTGGCGAAGCACTTCTCGGTCGAGGAGACCGACGTGCGGCTGGACCCCTCCATCAACGAGGCCGTCTGGGGCCAGGGCCGGCACAACCCCCCGAGCAAGCTCCGGGTTCGCGCGGCCCGCTTCGACGAGGAAGGCGAGGCCGTCGTCGAGGCCGAACACGCGGAATAGCTTTGCTCCGCGCGTCGTTCTCCGGCTCGGCGTACGTCGGCGTCTTCGCGAGGGCGACCGAGGACCACCTGCTGGTCCGGGCCGACGCCGACGACGCGCTCGTCGCGGACCTGGCCGACGAACTCGACGTCGACCCGCTGGCGATCACCGTCGCCGGGTCGGCCACCGTCGGGTCGCTGCTGGCCGGCAACGGCAACGGCCTGGTCGCCACCGGGCGGCTGACCGACGCCGAGCGCGAGGCCATCGCGGACGCGACCGGTCTCGCGGTCGGTCGACTCCCGGGGCGGATCAACGCCGCCGGCAACGTCGTCCTCGCCAACGACGCGGGAGCCTACGTCCACCCCGACCTCTCGCGGGAGGCGGTGCAGGTCGTCCGCGAGACCCTCGACGTGCCGGTCGAGCGTGGCGAACTGGCAGGCGTCCGGACCGTCGGGACGGCCGCGGTCGCCAACAGCCGCGGCGTCCTCTGTCACCCGAAGGCGACCGACGGGGAACTGGACCGCCTGGAGGAGCACCTCGACGTCCACGCCGACATCGGCACCGTCAACTACGGCGGGCCGCTGGTCGGGTCGGGACTGGTCGCCAACGACCACGGCTACGTCGTCGGCCAGGACACGACCGGCCCCGAACTCGGCCGCATCGAGGACGCGCTGGGGTACATCGACTGAGCGGCCGGCCACTCACTCCTCGTAGAGCGCCGCCACTCGTTCTTCGATCCTCTCGAGCACTTCGAACGGAACGCCGAGGTGGTGGGTCGCGTCGAGGTCCGAGGCTTCGACGCCGGACGCGTCCGGTGGCGGATGGAAGTGCGCTGGCTGTGCCTCCGGCTTCGGATGCCGATCCCAGCGACACTGCCAGGTACTGTCACCCCGCTGTTCGAGGTAGTGCAACGAATAGTCGCCGCCCTCGAACCAGCGAACGTCGAGTTTCGCACGTCGCACCGACTCGGGATACTGGGTCGCGTCGAGCCGGAGTTCGAGTATCCGCGGCGACATGGCGTCCGGCCGGAACTCCCAGGCGCTCACCAGGTGGTGGCCGGCGGCCCGTCGTGCCAGGACTTCGAGCGTGGCGACGTCGAGCGGGCCGCCGGAGAAGTCGGGGTCGGTCACGCGACGGACCGGTCGTCGGCGTTCGTCTCCGCTCGCTGGACCGCACGCCGGAGGACCTGAAGGTCCCGCCGGATCGTCCGCCACTCGCCGAGGTCTTCCCACCGCTGGTGGATCGCGTCGTGGTCGTCGACCGGGAGATCGTCGGACGTGACCGCGTCCGGGTCCGGAACGCCGTACTTCTCCTGGTAGGCCTCGTCCTCGTCGATCAGTTCGGCGACGCGCTGGCGGAGTTCCTCGGGACTGTGCTCGCGGGCCAGGCGTTCGATCCGTCGCCACGTGAGGTACGACTCGTTGCGCCGAAAGCGGGCCGGACGTCCGTCACGATGCTCCGCGATTCCCATCTCCGAGAGTTGCTGGAGCGCCTGCCTGGCGGCGGTCTCCGAGCACGCTGCGCGGTCGGCGAACTTGCCAGCGGGAAGGTACTCCCTGGTCCCGACGAGCACGTCGTACACCCGCTGAAACGTCGTGCGGTCGTCCGCCCACCGTTCGCTCGCGTCAGTCATACCCGTTACTTCGGGAACTGACGCCATATATCTTTGCTACAGGGGATATATCTGTTCTCCTTCGACCGACTTGGTCGCGTCACCGACGGCACCGATGCAGGGTCCGTGATCCGAGGCAGGGGCTTGCCGGGAGTAGGAAGATACTTCCGGCTCCCGGGCCGACCGTTTACCATGAGCGAGTTCACGGTCCACGGTAGGTTCCAGGCACGCGACGGCCACCAGGAGTTCGAGAAGTCAGTCGAGGCGCCGACCGAGTCGGTCGCCCGGGACAGGGTGTACGCGTCGTTCGGAAGCGAACACGGCCTGAAGCGCACGGAAGTCACCATCGAGGAGGTCCAGGCATGAGCGGACGCCAGGAGATGCAGGAACTCTCCGAGCAACTGGAGGCCCTCGAGAGCGAACGCGATAGCCTGGAGGGCGAGGTCGAATCGCTGCGCGACGAGCAGACGGCCATCGACGAGGCGGCCGACGCCGTCGAGGCCCTGGAGACCGACAGCACGGTCCAGGTGCCGCTGGGCGGCGGCGCGTACGTGCGCGCCGAGATCGTCGACATCGACGAGGTCATCGTCGAACTCGGCGGCGGCTACGCCGCCGAGCGGGACCAGGACGGCGCCGTCGAGACGCTCCAGAGCCGCAAGGAGACCGTCGGCGAGCGCATCGAGGACGTCCAGTCCCAGATCGCCGAGGTCGAGACCGAGATCGAGGAACTCAGCCAGAAGGCCCGCCAGCTCCAGCAACAGCAGATGCAACAGCAGATGCAGCAGCTCCAGCAACAGCAAGACGACGAGTAATGTTCGAGGGCCTGAAGGAGTCGCTCGGACGCTTCCGCGACGACGTCGAGGAGGAAGTCGAGGAGGCCGAAGAAGCCGAGGAGGCCGAGGACGTCGAGGAAGTCGACGGGGAGGTCGAGGACGTCGAGGAAACCGGGGAAGCTGACGGGGAGTCCGGGGGGGGACCCGACGAACAGTCCGAAGGTGAGAACCCGGGATCCGCCGAGGTGCCCGAGACGGGCGCCGAGACGGCCGGTGACGACGTCGAGGCGGCCGCCGACGCCGACGGGGCGACTGATGCCGACGGGCCAACCGACGAGGTCAGCGCCGCGGCAGCCCCCGACCAGGGCGAGGCGCCCCACGCCGACGAACCGGCCGAAGGCGGTGTCGCCGCGGACGAGGGGATCGCCGACGGGGAGGCGGCCGACGAGGGCGACCCCGGGTTCGTCCAGCGGGCGAAGTCGATGGCGACGGGGAAGGTGTACATCGACGAGGAGGACCTCGAGGATCCGCTGTGGGACCTCGAGATGGCGTTGCTGGAGAACGACGTGGCGATGGACGTCGCCGAGGACCTGCTGGATCAACTCCGCGAGGAGTTGACCGGCGAACGCAAGGCGATCACCACCCGGACGGGCAGCGTCGTCGAGGACGCGCTGTACGACGCCTTGCTCTCGGTGCTGTCGGTCGGGCAGTTCGACTTCGAGGAGCGCATCGCCGACCTCGTCGAGGAGGACCCCCCGGCGGTCGTCATCTTCACGGGCGTCAACGGCGTCGGCAAGACCACGACCATCGCGAAGGTGAGCCGCTACCTGGCCGAGCGGGGCTACTCCTCGGTGCTGGCCAACGGCGACACCTACCGCGCGGGCGCCAACGAGCAGATCGAGGAGCACGCCGACCGGCTGGACCGGAAGCTCATCACCCACGAGCGCGGCGGCGACCCCGCCGCCGTGATCTACGACGCCGTCGAGTACGCCGAGGCCAACGACGTCGACGTGGTGCTGGGCGACACCGCCGGGCGGCTGCACACCGACGAGGGGCTGATGGACCAGCTCGAGAAGATCGACCGCGTCGTGGGGCCGGACCTGACGATCTTCGTCGACGAATCGGTCGCCGGCCAGGACGCCGTCGAGCGCGCGAAGGAGTTCGATTCGGCCGCCGAGGTCGACGGCGCCGTCCTCACGAAGGCCGACGCCGACGCCTCGGGCGGCGCGGCCATCTCGGTCGCCCACGTCACGGGCAAGCCCGTCCTCTTTCTGGGGGTCGGCCAGGGGTACGACGACCTCGAACGGTTCGACCCCGAGGAGCTGGTCGAGCGGCTACTGGCGGAGTAGGCGGTCACTACGCCCACCTGGTCCCGGAAAACCGTCGGGTCCGTTTTTGGCAATCGAATCGTAAGCGGATACGACTGCGCGTGCCGCCCGCGCGATCCTGAACACCATGTCACCAGTTCCCCGTAGTTCGGTCAGCATCGTACTGTTCGTCGCCGCCCTCGTCGTGGCGGCCGGATTCGCGGTTCCGCCGGCGGATCCGGCCTCCACCGTCGCCGGCCAGGAAGAGACGCCGACGCCGACCCCGGCGCCCTCGGGCACGGCGATGTTCACCGAAGGCTCCTACCTCACGACGCCAAACGAGTCGGTGGAGATCGGCGTCCAGCTACAGGACGTCGAGGAGGCGACCGTCCGGTTCGGCGACGAGACGACCGCCTACGACGCAAACGTCACGGTCGTCGACGGCGACGGCGACGCCAACGTCACGCTGGTGTTCGACCCGGCAGCCAGCGGCGAGGGGATGTTCTCGGCCGCCGCCGACGGCGACGAGGTGACCGTCGAAAGCCAGGAAGGGTTCGAGGACGCCAACCTGGTGAACGTCCCCATAACGGCGATGGTCGAGGGGGTCGAGACCGCCGCGGCGACCGTCCTGATCCGCGCCGAGGATCCGGCCACCCTGACGCCGACGCCGACCGCGACGCCGACTCCCACGCCGACGCCCGACGAGACCCCGACCGCCACGTCGACGCCTGGCAACGGTGGGGACGGTAACGGCGAGAACACGCCCGGGTTCGGACTCGTGGCCGCGCTCGTTGCAATCGTGATCGCCGCGCTCGTCGCCGTCCGGCGTCGGTGAGGTTTCCGGCTGTTCGCCTTCTGCCGGCCCCGTCTTCCGCCGGCCTCACCTCCCGCTGGCCAGCCGTCGACGCGGCCGCGTGTCCGCCGGCCAGCCGTCG
>CAYTAG010000195.1:0-6582 GCA_964435625.1 uncultured Halobacteriales archaeon
GCCATCGGCGTCACCATGCAGGACGAGAACGTCTCGGCGGTGACCGGCATCCGGATGACGGCGGGGGCGAGCGCCGATGACTGACGAGGGCGAGGCCCCGGACGCCTCGGACCGGTCGAGCGGCGATGGCGAGGAGCCGCGAGACGACGTGCCGCTGAACATCGCCGGCCACGAGGACCGGGACGACCCGCGGGAAGATGCCGACGAGGACGAGAGCCTGGCGGACGCCGAGGCCGAGCAGGCCGAGACACCCGACCGCGAGGAGTTGCTGGACGAGGTGGCGCCCGAGGCGGACCCCGACGACGACGAGGTCCAGCCCGTCGAGTTGCTGGTGAACCTCGCGGAGGAGGGCGAGATCGACCCCTGGGACATCGACGTCGTGCGCGTGACCGACAAGTTCCTGGACGCCCTGGACGACGCCGACCTCCGGACGTCCGGGCGGGCGCTGTTTTACGCCTGCGTCCTCCTGCGGATGAAAGGCGACGCCCTGCTGACCGACGACGAGGACGACCTCGAGGAGGAGCCGGAACCCTGGGAGGTCGACGAACAGCTTCCCGACGGTGACCCGGTGGACGCCCTGGAGTCGGAGATGGACCGGCGGCTGGAGCGCAAACGGGTCCGCGGCAACCCCGAGACGCTGGAGGACCTCGTGAAGGAACTGCGGGACGTCGAGCGCCGGATGTGGTGGAAGGAGGCCCGGACCTACGACACCAGCGACTCCCCCAGCGGGTTCGGCAGGGGGACCCAGGAACTGGACTACCGCGTCGACGACGCCGGCCGCGCCGGCGGCGAACCGACCGAGGCCGACGTCACGGGCACGGCCCACGACGAGGAAATCGAGGAGGTCATCGACGACGTCCACGCGGCGTTGCGCGAACGCTACGAGCAGGGCCGCGAGGAGGTGCTGTACGCCGAAATCGAGACGGCCGGCGGCTCCCGGGTGATGACCTACCTCGCGCTGCTGTTTCTGGCCCACCGCGGGCACGTCCACCTCCGGCAGGACGACTTCTTCGGCGACCTCTGGATCAGGGACGCCACGGCGTCCTCCAGCACCGGCGAGGCCGTCGCGGACTGACGCGCCGTTTTCCAGCGTCCGATCCACCGGTTCACGGCCCCGGCCAGTTCACACCACTGCCACCCGACTGCGTAGACTTATGCTTCCGTGCGTGCATCGTTAACACATGACTCCATCGAAGATCCAGGAGCGCCTGACGGAGGTCGAGGGCCGGGTGGACGCCGAGGAGTACGTGCGGGCGCTCCAGCACGTCCGGGGTATCGGGGAGCGACGGGAACGGTGATTCGGAAGGGTACGATAGCCGAGACGTCGGTCGCTTAGTGTATCCCCGTTGTAGGGTTCGGCAGGATCGACGGGCGACAGTAAATACTTGTTACTTACCAACCGGTGTTCCATTATGGACCTGCGAGTTACAGTGACCGTCTTGTTGGTCGTGCTGGCTGGATGCACGGGGTTCGATTCGGTGGGGACGCCCACGCCGACCCCGCAGTCCACTGATCCGTCGGACACGACTGCAACACCGACCCCGACGCCAACGGTCACCGAAACGCCGACACCAACCGCGACGCCGTCTCCGACATCCACACCGACGCCGACGCCCGACCCGATCCATCCCGCAAATCCATACGGTTCCGAACTCCTGTCCGTGTACGTCAACGACTCGATGGTCGATCGGGATACGTCCTCGGCGGTTCGGCGGGCGCTCAACTACTGGGAGACCAATAGTCTCGACTACGCCGGATACCCTATCGAGTACACGCTGGTCGAGTCCCGGACGGAGGCCGACGTCGTGATCTCCTTCGAGGACTTGACGGTTTGTGGGTACGAAACGGTCGTCGACGGCGTCTATTATGGCTGTGCTGACGCAGTCGACCCGTACGGCGATGCCCCCGATCCAGTAACCATCGAGATCCATTACAATCTGAGTACGCCGCAGATGGTTTCGACGTTGATCCACGAGTTCGGCCACACGCTCGGACTGGGGCACTCCGACGATCCCCAGCAATACATGTCCGAACATTCGCCGGTCGGCACCGAATTCGATCCAGTGCGCGTCTACGTACGGTCACCCGACGCGGACCTACCACTCGGGGTCGAAAACGAGATCGAGGCGGCGCTATACTACTTTACTGACCACGAGTCACTGTCCGACGCCGAGGAGATAAACTGGACGTTCGTCGACGACGTCGAGAATGCGACAGTGGCCGTCACGTACCATCACACGGACGGGCCGTGCGGCTTCGACGACGGCGGGTCCTGCTCCCGGACTGGCGCCGAGTATCGCGACCAGTTCCAGGTGCATCTGGTCCAGCTCGACGATACTGTCGCGTGGCACCTGGCGTATCATCTCGCTGCTCAGATATTCCCCGAGGGTGACGTGCCGGAGATACTTTCTCCGGACACGGATCGGTCGGAGCGCGAACGCTTCCCTCCGTGATCTACTGGATCAGAAACGACGCAAGCAGACGGGGTGTGAAACCCGTAGAACAACCAGTACGCGATGCGGAGCGAACGGGCCGCGATCACGTCCAGCAGTCAATTTCGGATCACAAAAAGGCAGACACGACCGTCGAGAGAACGGCGATAGCGGCCCCGACGCTGGACCATCAGGTCGGGTCGAGGTAATCCAGGTCCTCACCTGGGAGGTGATAGCCCGTCCGGCTGATGCCCTCCGCGTCAAGCCGAGTTCGCGGACGTCTTGGCCCCTCGCTTCAGCACGTCATCCCGTCTATCTAGTCGTCCAGTTCGAAGTTCCCGGCGTCGCTGGTCTCCAGTTCCTCGACGCCCCGACGGGTCGCCTCCAGGTCGGTGTGCATCTCCGCCAGCCGTTCGTCCAGCACCGACAGGACGTCGCTCTTTATCAGTTCGGGGTCGAACCGCTCGGCGAGCTGGTCGTCGGTTGCCTCGGTCAGGGTCTTGTAGTAGGCGGCGGTCTTGCCGACCTGCCAGACGGAGAAGCCGATCAGCCCCAGCACGGCGAACTCGACGCTGGCTGCGGCCTGGGTGATCCCCTCCCAGGAGAGCGGCAACGCCCCGTTGGATAGTTTGAGTCCGAGCAACGCGAACCCGATCCCGACCAGTCCGGACGCCCACGCGACCCCCCGGTAGTACAGGGTCCACTTCAGTGCGGCCTTGGTGTCCATATCCGCCCTGTGGACGGCCCCCGGATAAAGCCTTGTGCCGTCGGCTGACGCCCGTCTGACGGATGCGGCCCCCGCGCGCGGTCCGCGGACGGCCGCCACGCCGCCCCGTGGAACTCGGTGCCGAGTGAAAATCCCGCCGTTTGGCACGTCTTCGGGCGGTTCGCAACCTTCTTTATCGAAGTTGACCTCCTACTAGACGAGCACAATGGCTGTACTCTGGCTGGAGGACATCGACGCGTCCGACCTCGAGTCCGTCGGCGGCAAGGGGGCGTCCCTGGGGGAACTCGCGTCGGCCGGGCTTCCGGTCCCGCCGGCGTTCGTCGTCACGGCCGATACCTACCGCTCGTTCATCGAGGAGGCGGGCATCGACGGCGACCTGTTCGACGCCGTCGACATCGACCCCGAGGACTCCTCGGCGCTGGCCGAGGCCGAGTCTCGCGCCGAGGAGTTGATCCTCGGCACCGAGTTCCCCGAGGACCTCCGCGAGGGGATCTTCGCGGCGTACGACGAACTTGACCAGGAGTTCGTCGCCGTCCGGTCGTCGGCGACCGCCGAGGACCTGCCGGACGCCAGTTTTGCCGGGCAACAGGAGACGTTCCTCAACGTGATCCGCGAGGACCTGCTGGACCGCGTGCGGCGCTGCTGGGCCTCGCTTTTCACCCAGCGGGCCATCTACTACCGCAACGAGCAGGGGTTCGACGACGAGGCCGTCGACATCGCGGTCGTCGTCCAGGGGATGGTCGACGCCGAGACGTCGGGGGTGATGTTCACCAGCCACCCCTCGACCGGCGACCCGGAGGTCATCGTCGAGGCGGCCTGGGGCCTGGGAGAGGCGGTCGTCTCTGGGTCGGTCTCGCCGGACAACTACGTCATCGACCGCGAGACCGGCGACCTGGAGGAGGTCACGGTCGCGGACAAGAAGGTGATGCACGTCCGCGACGCCGAGACCGGCGAGACGGTCGAGCGCGAGGTCCCCGAGGACCGCCGCGAACGGCGGGTGCTGGACGACGCGGCCCTCGACGAACTCGTCGACCTCGGGGAGCGCGTCGAATCCCACTACGGGACACCCCAGGACGTCGAGTGGGCGGCGGTCGACGGCGAGGTGTACATGTTGCAGTCCCGTCCGATCACGACCATCTCGGGCGACATCGGCGCCGAGGACGACGCCGACACCGGGTCGGCGTTCGCCAACGGCACCGAGAACGGTGGGGTCGGCGTAGACGACGCCGAGTCGAGGAACGGCGACGCCGGGGGCACTCAGGTAGCCGGCACCGACGGCCCCGAAAGCGGCCAGGGCGGCGCCGACGAGGCCACCAGCGCCACCGACGGCAGCGGCGTCGTCGAGGCCGACGCCGAGGAGGACGTCCTGCTGTCCGGCCTGGGCGCGAGTCCGGGCGTCGTCAGCGGCGCAGTCAGCGTCGTGGGGAAACTGGACGAACTCGACAAGGTCGGCGAGGGCGACGTCATCGTCACGGAGATGACGACGCCGGACATGGTCCCCGCGATGAAGCGCGCGGCGGGCATCGTCACCGACGAGGGCGGCATGACCAGCCACGCCGCCATCGTCTCCCGGGAACTGGGCGTCCCCGCGGTGGTGGGCACCCAGAGCGCGACCAAACGGCTCGGAGACGACCAGGTCGTCACCATCGACGGCGACATGGGGACCGTCACCGAGGGGCCCCACGAGGCCGTCGAGGAGCGCGAACCCATCGAGGAGGCTCGCCCGGAGACGCCGGTCAAGCCGATGACCGCCACCGAGGTCAAGGTCAACGTCTCCATCCCGGAGGCGGCCGAGCGCGCCGCGGCGACCGGCGCAGACGGGGTCGGCCTGCTCCGCATCGAGCACCTCGTGCTGGGCCTGGAGAAGACGCCCGAGCGGTACGTCGCCGAACACGGCGGCCGGGCCTACCAGGACCAGATCGTCGACGGCATCCGGCGGGTCGCCGACGAGTTCTATCCACGACCCGTGCGCGTGCGGACGCTGGACGCCCCGACCGACGAGTTCCGCCAGCAGGAAGGCGGCGAGGACGAACCCGACGAGCACAACCCGATGCTCGGCTACCGGGGTATCCGCCGTAGCCTCGACACCCCCGACGTCTTCAAGCACGAACTGGAGACGTTCCGGCGCCTGTACGACATGGGCTACGACAACGTCGAGATCATGTTCCCGCTGGTCAACGACGCCGAGGACGTCCTCCGGGCGAAGGCGCTGCTGGAGGAGGTGGGCATCGACCCCGAGAAGCGCACCTGGGGCGTGATGATCGAGACGCCCGCGTCCGCGCTGTGCGTCGACGAGATGGCCGACTGCGGCATCGACTTCGCCTCCTTCGGCACCAACGACCTCACCCAGTACACGCTCGCGGTCGACCGCAACAACGAGAACGTCGCCGACAGGTTCGACGAACTCCACCCCGCCGTGCTGGAGTTGATCGCGGAGGTGATCGGCCGCTGCCGCGAGCACGGCGTCGACACGAGCATCTGTGGGCAGGCGGGGTCCAAACCCCGGATGGTCCAGTTCCTCGTCGAGGAGGGCGTCTCCTCCATCTCGGCGAACATCGACGCCGTCCGGGACGTCCAGCACGAGGTCAAGCGCGTCGAGCAACAGTTGCTGCTTGACTCGGTGCGCTAAAGCGTCGCAAATCCGAACGCTTTTTCCCGGCGTCACGAACTGTCGCCCGTGAAACGGGCGATTACGATCTCTCTGGTCGCGCTCGTCGTCCTCGCCGGTTGCTCTGGCGTACCCGGCGGAGGCGACTTCACCCGCGAGGACGAGTCCTGACGGGCGAGCCAGAACGCAATCCCTAAGCCGGCATCGCCTGTGGTACCGAGCATGCGGGCCGACCCCCAGGACTTCGACCGGGTGCTGTCCTCGATGTGTACCGAACCGCATCAGGTCGCCCGCGAGGCCGCCGAACGCTTTCTCGCCACCAATCCCGGGGATCCGGCCACCTATCCGACCGTCGCCGAACTGGAGGAGCGCGCGGTGTCGCTGCTGGGCGAGATTGCGGGCCTGGCGGACCCGGCCGGCTACGTCGCCTCCGGCGGGACGGAGGCCAACATTCAGGCCGTGCGGGTCGCCCGCAACCGCTCGGTGACGCAGGTCCCGAACGTCGTCGTCCCCGAGAGCGCCCACTTCAGTTTCGAGAAGGCGGCGGACGTGCTGGCAGTCGAACTCCGGCAGGTCCCGACCGACGGCGACCTGCGGGCGAACCTGGCGGCCGTCCACGAGGCCGTCGACGAGGAGACGGCCATGGTCGTCGGCGTGGCGGGGACGACCGAGTACGGCCGGGTCGACCCCATCCCGGACCTGGCCGAGATCGCCCGCGGCGTCGACGCACTACTGCACGTCGACGCGGCCTGGGGCGGGTTCGTGCTCCCGTTCACCGACCACGACTGGCACTTCGGCCACGCCGCGGTCGACAC
>CAYTAG010000196.1:0-6581 GCA_964435625.1 uncultured Halobacteriales archaeon
GAGCTTGCTCCGACCGTGTCTCCGGCGAGCCGTGCGAGCCGGAGGCTCGGGAGAGTGTGCTCTGACGGAAGTCGAGCGCGCGCGGGAGCTTTCCGGGCGGTACCGGCCAGGGCACCGTTTACGAAGAGCGAACGAGGTCGTTCTGACCCGGAATACCGACGACCCAAAACGAGACGAAGCTAAAGCAGTACCGACCACCACCGGATCAGGACACTTTTCAGGGCATCCGGCGAACCGCCGCGGGGATGACCACCGTCGACGCGGTGCTGTTCGACCTCGACGACACGCTGGTCGAGTACCGGCGCTCGACCGCCGAGGTGCTGGCCGCGGCCTTCGAGCGCGCCGGCGTCGAGCCGTTCTTCGAGGTCGAGGCGTACCACGAGCGGTTCGACGTGTTCGCCGAGACGGCCGACTCCATCGAGGAGCTACGGACCGCCTGTTTCGCCGACGTCGCGACCGAGCGGGGTCGGGACCCCGCGGACGGCGAGGCGGTCGCCGCGGCCTACGCCGCGGAACGCGACCAGACGAACGTCGACCCGCTTCCGGGGGCGCTGGCCGCGGTCGAGGCGCTCGCGGCGGACCACCGCCTGGGTCTGGTAACCAACGGGACCCCGGAGATGCAACGGACGAAACTCGCGGCCGTCGGCCTCGGCGACGCCTTCGACGCGACGGTGTTCGCCGGCGACGGGGTCCCGGCAAAGCCCGACCCCGAACCGTTCGAGCGGACGCTGGACGAACTCGCGGTTCCACCCGACCGGGCGGTCCACGTCGGCAACTCGCCCTCGACGGACGTCGCGGGCGCCCACGAAGCGGGGCTGCGGTCGGTCTGGCTCCGGCGGGACGGTGCGAGCGCCACGGAGGGGGCGAACGCACTCGACCCCCACCACGTCGTCGATTCGGTGAGAGCGCTCACGTCGCCGCCGTGGCGGTAGGACGCTACTGCACCCGGATCCGCCGGTCGCGGTCGGCCCGCCGGTGCAGGCGCTCGATCCGCTCGTCCATCGACGGGTGGGTCGCCAGCAGGCGCGTCAGCGACCCCTCCTCGTCGCCGCGAATGTAAAGCGAGGAGAACGGCCCACCCTCGGGCGTCGTCGCCCGGCGGATCGTGTCGAGGGCCTCCGCGAGCGCGAGGGGGCCGGCCACCTCGGCCGCGCGGTCGTCCGCGGTCAGTTCCCGGCGCCGGGCGTAGGCCCGCAGCGCGAGCGTAAAGGGAAGCATGACGCCGAGGACGGCCAGCCAGACCGTCACGTAGGCGATCACCAGGTGCTGGCGCAGGGGAACCCGGTCCTGTCCAGTCGCCAGCCTCGCCAGCCGGCGGACGACCGCGACGGCCAGCCCGAACGGCAACAGCGCCAGAAACAGCAGGCTGCTCGCGGTGCTGACGGCGCTGGCGCCGACCGTCTTCAGGAGGCCGTCCCGGGTCTCCAGGTGCGCGAGTTCGTGGGCCAGCACCGCCTCGAGTTCGTCCGGCGAGAGGATCACCAGGAGCGCCTCGTCGAGGACGACGACCCCACGGCGGCCACCGAGCGAGAAGGCGTTCGGCTCGCCGGTGTGCGAGAGCAACAGCCGGGGACGGTCGACCGTCATCTCCGCGTCGAGGCCGTCGAGGATCCGGTACAGTCCCGGCGCCCGCTGGCGGGACGGTTCGCTCAGGTCGAGGCCGGCCAGCAACTGCGCCGTCCCGACGCGGTAGGTGAGGTAGCCGAACCCGACGGCGGCACCGAGCACCGTCACGACCGTCGGCAGGGGTCGCAGCCGCCCCAGCACGGGGAACAGCAGCAACTGGACGGCGGCGTACGCGACCGCTAGGTACAGGACCGCCAGCACCCCGCCGACCAGCAACGTGGCGGCCGTCGTCCGCACCGAGTGCATGCAAGCAATAGGGCCGGCGCGCCGAAAACGCTTGTCGTCGGGTCCGTGCCACCTGATCACGACCCCCGCGGCGCCGACGTGCCCACCGGGTCGTGGACGGCCAGCCCCCGACGGCGTGGATGCGTCTCAACGGGTCGCCTTCGCGTTCCGGGTGGCATCGTCGGCTCCCGCCGACCGGACCTCGCGTTCGAGGAACGCCCTCCAGGTCACGGTGCCCACGTCCCGGTCGGGGCAGGTCGCCGCCCCCGAACGGAATGCGCGCGACGTGCTGCCCGGCATCGGGAGCCCGACGACCGGCCGCCGGAGGTCCCTCGCCTCGCGGTAGGCCCGGGCGAGTTCCCCGGCGGTGTGAACTCCGGGACCGCCGATGTCGGGAAGCCATCCCGCCGGTTCGGTGGTCGCGTGCTCGACGACCCGGTCGGCCACCTCAGCCGCGTCGACCGGCTGGACCCGCCAGTTGCGGGGCACCGGCCAGACCGGGAGTCGGGCCAGGCCGTCCAGCAGGTCGCGGACGAACTGGTGGAACTGCGTCGCCCGGAGGATCGTCGACGGGACCGGACTTTCCTCGACCGCCCGCTCGGCCGTCAGTTTGTGCCGATAGTAGGAGTACGGGAGGTCCTCGATCCCCACGATGGAGACGTACAGGACGTTCTCGACGCCGGCGTCGGCTGCCGCGTCCAGCAGTCGCTCGGTCCCGCGGACGTCGACGGCCTCGGTGTCGCCCTGGGGCGCCGAGGCGGCGTGGACGACGACGTCCACGTCCTCGACGGCGTCGTGGAGGCCGGTCCCGTCCGCGAGGTCGAGTTCGCACCACTGGGGGTCGGCGGTCGGCGGCGACCGGGAGGCCGGGCGGACGTCGTGGCCCGCCTCGCGGAGTCGCGGCCGAAGTTCGCGTCCCAGCCGCCCCGTCGCGCCGGTGAGTAGCGTTCGCGTCATGCGGGTTTCGTCCACGTCTTGGGGACGATCAGTCGAAGTCCGTCTGCCGGATCCGTCTGTGGGGTTTAAGTCGTCGGAGTGACCAGTCGGTCCATGCGCCGCGTCCGGGTGGCCCTCGACGCGGGCGGCCGCGAGGCCGAGATCCACCCGATGTACGACCTGCTGGCCAACGCCGAGTTCGTCGAACGGGCCACCGCGATGCACTGGACCACCACCGGCGAAGAGCAGACCTTCCTGCACTACGTCGAGGGCGACGCCGATGCGTTCCGGACGGCGACCGCGGAGGCGTCGGCGGTCGTCGACGCCGAGGTAGTGCCGGCCGGGGAGGGGGCCTTCTACGCGTTCGTCAGGGGCGAGTCGACCGAACCGTTGCGGGAACTGTTCGGCGCCGTCGACGACGTGGCGGTGATCCCGATACCCCCGGTCCAGTACCACCCCGACGGATCCGTCTCCGTCACCATCGTCGGCCCCGCCGACGACGTGCAGGCGGCCGTCGAGTCGATCCCCGCTCCCGTGGAGGTGTCCATCGAGGAGGTCGGCGGCGTGGAAGCGACGCCGGGCCTCGCCGAGACGCTGCTGGCGGACCGCCAGCGCGAGGCCCTGGCGGCCGCGCTCGAACTGGGTTACTACGAACTCCCGCGGGAGGCCAGCCACGAGGACGTCGCCGAAGCCATCGGCTGCGCGCCTAGCACGGCCGCCGAGCACCTCCGGAAGGCCGAGGCGAAGGTGCTGGAGCGAATCGTCATCGGGGGCGGTGAACGAGGGATTTAACCGGGCCTGGAGAGGACACGACACCATGCGGCACGTCCGGCTCACGATGCGGGCCGAGGAAGGCACCGTCCACCCGGTGTTCGACGTGCTGACGCGGGCCGACCACACCGAGGAGGTGCTGGGCCTGCACTGGAACTTCTCGGGCGACCGCCTGGGCATCCTCCACTACGTGGTGGGCGACCCGGACGCCTACCTGGCGGAACTGGCGTCGATTCCCGAGGTGCACGACCACGACGTGGCCCGGACGGGCGAGGGGTCCTTTTACGTCTACCATCGGTGCGTCGTCGACGGCGGCGCGAAGGCGCTGTTCGAGACGTTCACCCGGGGGAGCCTCCTGCTGGTGCCGCCCATCGAGTTCGGCGACGGCGGCACCTCGACGTTCTCGCTGTTCGGGGAGAGCGCCGAGATCCAGGCCGCCATCGAGGGGGTCCCCGACCCCATCGAGGTCGAGGTTCAGGAGGTCAGCGGCATGTCCTCGACGCCGGAGGTCACCGAAGCGACCCTCAGCGACCGCCAGCGCGAGGCCGTCGAGGCGGCGCTGGAACTGGGCTACTACGAGATTCCCCGCGAGGCCAGCCACGAGGACGTCGCGGCGGCGATGGAGTGTGCGCCGAGCACGGCCGCCGAACACCTCCGGAAGGCCGAGGCGAAACTCCTGCGGTCGACGGTCGGGGAGTGACGCCGACGTAGTCCAGTTCCCGCCTCCGGCGCTCACTCCGCCGGCGTCACGTCGGTGATCGTCCCGACCCCCTTGCTCTCGCCCTCGCGGAAGACGAACTTCTGGTCCTCCTCGACGAGGTACGGGCGGAACTTGAACCGGACCGTCGCGGTCCCGGAGTCGCCCGGCAGGAGGTGGCCCTCCTCGGGGTGGAAGGCGGCGGCCTCGCTGACGGTCTCGACGTGGACGACGGGTTCGTAGCCGTCGCCGATGCGGGTCGGGTGGTTCAGCACCATCACCTCGGCCTCGAACTCCCGGACGGGGTCGGGGTCGGCCTCGTGGGGGAGTAACACCATCCCGCGTTCGAGGTCGGCCTCCCGGACGCCCTTCAGCGCGATGCCGACGATGCGGCCGGCCTGCGCGCGGTCGACCCGGTGGTAGTGCATCTCGATGGAGCGGACCTCGACCGACCGGAACGTGCCGTCGGCCATCGGCCCGACCTGCAGTTCGTCGCCAGCCTCGACCTCGCCGGACTTGACGGTCCCGGAGGCGACGGCGCCGACGCCGGTCACGTTGTACGTGCGGTCGACGTACATCCGGAACTCGCCCTCGACGCCCGCCCGCTTGGGAAGTCGCCGGAACAGGTCGTCCAGGACGTCCATCCCCTGCCCGGTGACCGCGCTGGTCCGGAGGATGGGGACGACGGTGTCGTCGATCTCCTCGACGGCGGCGTCGACCCCGTGGCGGGTCACCGGCAGCGGCGTCTTGCCGACCTCCCGCAGGAGTCGCTCGACCTCGCGGCCCACCTCGGTGACCCGCTCGTCGTCCACGAGGTCGACCTTCGTGATCGCCACGGCGGTCGGCAGGTCCGTCGCCAGCAGGACCCCGAGGTGTTCGCGGGTGGTCTTCGTCGGTCCGTCGTCGGCCGCGACGGTCAGCAGACCGTAGTCGAGTTTCTGGCCGACCAGCCCCCGGATGGTGGTGCGGAGCCACGGCTCGTGGCCCACGGTGTCGACGAACGAGACCAGGCGGTCGGCCTCCTCGACGACGCGGGCGCGGTCGGACTTGCGGTGGGGGTTGTCCATCCGGACCGGATCGCCGTCGGCGAAGCCGTAGACGCCGTAGGAGAGGTCCGCCGAGAGGCCGCGCTCGACCTCGTGGGGCTGGACGTCCAGGTACGAGCGGGTGCCGCCCTCGCCGTCGTCGGCCTCGCCGGTCACCAGCGAGCCCACCAGCGTCGACTTGCCGTGGTCGACGTGACCGGCGGTCCCGACGACGATGTGCTGGTCGTCGGTCGCCAACATCCCGCCCTCCCGGATCGTTGCGACGCCGACCAGGCCCCCCGTCCCGCCGTCCGTCGAGGAGTCTGCTTCCGGCCCGCGGGTCGAGGGGGCTGCCCCCGTCTCCCCGGACGAGGAGGCTGTCCCGTCGGTCGAGGTAGCCATCCCGTCGTCGACGCCCCAGGTCTCGACGTCGTCGATGTGGGCTCCGGCCTCTTCGGCCAGCCGCGAAAGCACGTCCATCGATTCGGAGAACTGGTCGTGTGGGATGCCCGCGATCCCGCCGTCGTCGGTGACCCCGACGACGTAGGTCGCCTCCCCGTCGCCCGAGAGGACGCGGTGGCGAAGCTGTGCGGCCAGGCTCTCCATTCGTCCTTCCGAGAGGTGGACCTCGCTGGTCAGCCGTTCCTTGAACTCGACGCTGCCGCCCTCGCGTTCGCCACGGGCCAGCGCTTCCTTCAGCGCGGCCCGGTCCGGACTCATGGACGCTCCTTAGGCATGGGGTTTCAAAAGCTTTCCCACGGTCTAAGGCCGGCTCAGCGCCGCTCGGACGCCCGGGAGTCGTCACGCCCGGTCGGACGCCGGCCCTCAGAACTGCAGCCGGTCGCCGGCTCCGCCGGTGGCACACCGGGCGCAGACCCCCTGGCCCTCCCGGTAGTGGTCGGCGCAGACGAGGGTCCCGCACTGCTGGCACTGCCGGCTCGCCCGGGCGGTCTCGCAGATCCCACAGAGGCCGGCGACGCTCATGCTCGACCCTGGGGCCGCCAGCGGCTTGAACCTGGTGCGGTTCCGGGCGGCGACTTCCAGGGGCCGGCCGACGCTCGCCATGCTATCTCTCGTCGTCCTGCGGTCGGCGTCCTCGTTGCTGGACGGTCGGCATCCCGTTGCTCGGCGGGGGCGTCCTCGTTGCTGGGCAGGGGCGCCGCCCCCGTTGCTGGGCGGTCGGCGCGCGCTGCTCGCGCGCGAGGGACGAGTAACGCAGTCGGCTGGGGAGGTGGTGGTATCCCTGGTCGTCGTGTGCCGCTAGCGTCGCTGGAATCCGACACCTCTCGACGGCACGCAAC
>CAYTAG010000197.1:0-6551 GCA_964435625.1 uncultured Halobacteriales archaeon
CCGACCTCCCGGCGGTCGTCTGGGTCCACGGCGGGCCGATGCGCCAGATGCGCGAGGGCTGGCACCCCAGCCGCTCGTACGGCCTCGCCTACGCCGTCCACCAGTACCTCGCCCATCGGGGGTACGCGGGCCTGCTGGTCAACTACCGCGGCGGCGTTGGTTACGGCCGGGAGTTCCGGCAGGCCCTCGCGGGCAACCGGGGCCGCGACGAGATGGACGACGTCGCCCGAGGCGCGGACTTCCTCCGGAATCAGGAGTACGTCGGCGACCGCGTCGGCGTCTGGGGGCTGTCCTACGGCGGGTACGCCACGCTCCAGCTCCTCGGAACGCACCCCGAAACCTTCGACGTCGGCGTCAACCTCGCCGGCCTGGCCGACCTCGAAGGGTACCGCGACTGGGCCGAGGAGACGAAGTACCCCTCGACCGCCTCCAGCATGGCCGTCCGCTTCGGCGGGGAACCCTGGGAGGCCCCCGGGGAGTGGGCAGTCACCAGCCCGGAGACGCACATGGACGACTACGAGGCGCCGCTGTACAGCTTCCACGGGACCGGCGACCGCTACGTCGACGTCGAGCAACTGGACCGCGTCGTCGACCGAGCGCTGGACCTCGGGCTGGACGCCGAGTGGGAGTACTACCCCGGCGAGAACCACGTCTTCTCCGGGCGGTCGACCTGGGAGCGCGCGCTCGGGAAAATCGAGTCCGCCTTCGAGACTCACCTCCGCTGACGGGCGACGAGCGGGCGGCTTTCCTGCTCGGTCGCCGTCAGCGATTCGACGAGGTGGGTTGCCCGGGGCGGCCCATCTCGGTGAGGGGACCGACGTCGGACTGCCGGGACTGCGTCCGGGTGGCGGACGTTGCCCCTGGTTGCTGGGGCTGTGACTGCGGAGATGCGGATTGTGACTGTACGGGCTGTGACTGCGAGGGTGTCGGCTGAGCCTGTTGCGTCGTTGGCTGGACCTGTGCCGGTTGGGACTGCGGTGGCTGCTGGCTACGCTGTGGCGGGTGGCCGAGTTCGCGCTCGACGGAGGCGACGCGCTCGCCCATGTTCTGTGGCCGTCGCCGGTCCTCGTCGACTTCGACGGAAGTGATCACCCGCTCGTCGGGGATCGCCTGGTGGGCGTCCCGGACGGCGGCGAAGACCTGGTCGACGGTGTCGGCCTCGATGATCGTGTCGGTCGGGGTCGTCCGGTAGGAGACGGGATGTCGATCCAGCGCGCGCAGGGCCTCCGCGATGGCGGTCGACATGCTCCCCTCCTGGATCGGGATGACCTCGAATCTGGCAATGACGCTCATGGTTGGAGAGTAGTCGCCGAAACGCTTCGGGACAGTACTGGTAACAACGGGCACGGCCTAAGCTCTTTCGCGGCCGCGAGTCGACCGGCGGGACTGACCTCGCGTAGCTTTTTGCGGGGGACGGCCGTAGCCCCACCCATGACGGACCTCGCGCAGTACGTCGACGGCCTCGTCCACGAACCGACGCAGGTCCACGACGGGGTCGTCGACCTCACGGTCGGAGCGGTCTCGAAGGTGGTCGACCCGGGTCGGATCGACTTCGGCGGCGGGGAACTGCGCGCCGCCGAGACGGCGGCCGTGGAGACGGAGAAGCGGTCGCCCGACGACGACTACGGCTGGTGGACCCTCCCGGCCGGCCGGTACCTCCTGTCGTACAACGAGACGCTGGCCCCGCCCGAGGGGACCCGGCTGGTCGTCCAGACCCGGCGGGAACTCCGCCGGCAAGGGGTCTCCCACCCGACGTTGCACTGCCGGGACCTCGACCCCGTCCCCCTCTCGGTCCCGGAGGGGGGTGCCCGCATCAAGGAGAACGCCCGCGTATCGACCGTCGTCGGGACGACCGAGCGCTGATCAGACCACGTTCGACTCGTCGACGGCGTCCCCCGATTCGAATCGGTCACTGGACAGCGGCGAGACGTCGACCAGCGACGCGGCACCGTCGACGGCCAGTTCGGCGACGACCTGGCCCGTGGCCGGCGCGTGCTGGAAGCCGTGACCGGAGAAGCCGGCCGCGGTGATCAGTCCGGGGACCGTCTCCTCGACGACGGGGTGATGGTCCAGCGTCACGGCGTACAGACCGGCCCATCCCCTGCGAATGCGCGACTCCGGCCCGAAGTAGGTCGTCCACTCGCCGGCGCGCTCGACGACGTCGGCCGCCCAGTCGAGGTCCATCGACTCGCGGAACGAATCGGGATCGCGGTCGGGGTCCGGTCCCCCGAAGTGGCCGCCGACGAGGGCGGCACCGTCCCGTTCCGGTCGGAAGTACGAACCGGTATCCAGGTCGATTGTCAGCGGGTCGTCCTCGGGGACCTGGTCGCCCGGATCGACGACGGCGATCTGGCGGCGCTTCGGCGAGATCGGCAGCTCGACGCCGGCCATCCGGGCAATCCGGCGTGCCCACGGCCCCGCCGCGTTGACGACGACGTCCGCCTCGACGGTCCCCCCGTCCGTCTCGACGCCGACGACGGGCGCAGCGTCACCAGCCCCGGCATCGTCTCGGAGGACATCGGTCACGGCCGTCCCCGTCCGGAGGTCGACGCCCGCCTCGACCGCGGCGCGCTTGAACCCTTCCAGCGCCAGGTGCGGGTCGGCGAAGCCGTCGGTCGCGCAGTAGGTCGCCCCGACGAACGGGACGGGATCCAGTCCGGGGCAGTGCTCGCGGGCCGCTTCCGGGTCGAGGAACTCGCTTTCCGCCCCGCGGTCGTTCTGCATGGCGACGTTCTCCCGGAACTGCTCGGCAGTCGACTCCTCGCGGGCGAGAAGGAGGTAGCCCGGGCGCCGGTAGGCGACGTCGACGCCGAACGTCGACTCGAAGTCCGCCCAGACCGCCTTGCTCGCAACCGAGAGGTTGACGTTGACGGGCGTGCTGAACTGCGCCCGGATGCCGCCCGCCGACCGCTCGGTGCTACCCGCGCCGACCGTCGACCGCTCGCAGACGACGACCTCGACGTCCCGCTCTGCCAGGTAGTAGGCGCTGGCCAGACCGACGATGCCGCCCCCCACGACCACGGCGTTCATACCCGGCCGTTGGAGGGCACGGGGGTTAAACCCGACCGCCGGTCTCCCCCATCCACCCGGATTGGCAGCCGAAGGTTCAAGTACGAATCCGGGACCAACCCCGCCATGTCGTGACGAATCGCCGCGCGGCGTCCGCGATAGCACGGCACGCCGCCGCGCGAACGCCAGTGCCGTCTGTTCGCAATTCGCGTCGGACGCGTAGGGTCGGGAATACCCCGACGAACGTCGGGGTCCGTCGGTGGAACGCGTTCCGCCAGCGTGGTCCGCTAGCCCGGATACCAGCCGGGTGACGAACGTTTAATCCGGCCGCGGCCGAACCGGCGGCCATGGTCCGCGTCCTCTCCGACGACGACGTGGCGGCCCTCCTCGACCTCCCGGAGTTGCTGGAAGTCGTCGCCGGGGCGTTCCGCAAACAGGGCGCCGGCGAGGTCGAGCGACCTGAGCGTCCGCACTTCCCGGTCGGGACGGGCCTCGATCCGGACGCCCCCGACGAACCGCTCGGCACGGGGCTGGCGATGCCGGCGTACGTCCAAGGCAGCGACTACTACGCGACCAAGCTGGTCGCGGTCCACGAGGACAACGCCGAGCGCGGGTTGCCGACCGTCAACGCCCAGATCGCGCTAACCTCGGCCGAGACCGGGCTGCCCACGGCGTTCATGGCTGGCACGAGGATCACCAACGCCCGCACGGGATGCATCGGCGGACTGGCCATGCGCGAACTCGCGACGGGGCCGGTCAGCCTAGGCCTGCTCGGCGCGGGCACCCAGGCCCGCTGGCAAGCACGCGCCATCGCGGCCGCGACCGACCTCCAGGGGGCCCGGGTGTACTCCCCCAGCGACTCGAAGGTGGCCTGCGCCGCCGACCTCCGCGAGGAGGGGATCGACGCGACCGCGGTCGACTCCCCGACAGCCGCCGTCGACGGCGCGAACGTCGTCGTGACGGCGACGACGGCCACCGAGCCGGTGTTCCCCGGCGAGGCGCTGGATCCCGGAACCCTGGTGATCGCCGTCGGTGCCTACACCGCCGAGATGCAGGAACTCGATCCGGTGACGTTCGAACGGGCGGCCCGGACGTTCGCCGACGTGCCCGCCGAAGTCGCCGAGGTCGGCGACGCCCTGGCCGCCGACCTCGCCACCCCGGACCTGGTTCCCTTCTCCGCGGTGCTGGCCGGCGAGGCCGGTCGGGTGACCGACGACGAGATCCTCGTCGTCGAGAGCGTCGGGACCGCGGTGCTTGACGCCGCCGCGGCGGAACACGTCTACGTCGCGGCCGAAGCGGCCGACGTCGGCACCGAGGTCGGCTTCTAGGGCGGCCCGCCCTCGCGGTCTCTCCGACCATCGGGCAGCCCCGCGTAGAGGTCGACCCCGTGATCGGTCAACTCCCCGAGCACCTCGTCGATGGCCGCCCGGACGGCCGACAGTCGGGCGTCGAGGTCGCCGATCCCGTCCGCGGATCCCTACGCACGGTCGGCAGCGAGAGCGTAGTACGCCTCTAGCAGTTCGTCGTACCGAACCCACAGCGCCACCACCTCGACGGCGTGGATCAACGCCTCCCGCGAGACCGGTTCGACGAGGAGGCCGAACTCCCCGGGAGCGACTACCTGGTCGTCCGCGGCGAGTAGCACTCCCTGGTAGTTCACGTTGCGTTCCTCGAAGTGATCGACGAGTCGGTCGGCGTCGGCAGGTCGCCGGTCGACCAGCGCGACGACCGGGCCGTCGTCGACCGCGTCGATCCCCTCCTCGACGTCGGCGGCGATTTCGACGGCCCGTTCGAGTTGCTCCGCGTACCGGTCGGCGGCCTCGCGCTCGTCCGAGACGACGAGGACGACGGGATCGGCGTCGCTCACGCCCAGCCCCCCATCGGCTGCCATCAGTACCAACCCTGTCACCGGGAGCATTTCAATATATCGGCGGATTTCGATGTAAATTAAGCCAGGTGCGGTCCCGGTCGAGGGAACCCCGTCAGTCGAGTTCCCGGGCGAGGACATCCCTGCAGTCGGCAAGTTCGGCGGCGTCGTACCGGAGTCGGTCGCCACCGATGGTCAGATCGAGGGTCCCATCGGCGGTCGCGGCACCGGCCTCGCTGATCGGCGCGACGGCCCCGGGGGAGCACCCGTGCCGTTCGGCGACGGCACCGACCGCCGACCGGACGGCGACGGGGGCCGTCGTCTCCACGACCGCCCGGCCGGGTGCCTCGGCGAACAGCGTCCCGCCGTCGGGCAACTCGACCGTGGCGCCGGCGTCGTCGGTGACCATCTCGGCCAGCGTCGCCGCGAGACCGCCGTGGGAGACGTCGTGGACGGCCAGCGTCGAATCGAGGGCGGCGACCTCGGCCAGGGCGTCGACCAGCGCGGCTGGGCGTTCGGGCAACGCGGGGAAGGCGTCGGCACCGCCGAACTGCGCCAGGTACTCCGACCCGCCGAGGGCGGGGTCGACATCGTCGAGAGTCGGGGCCCCGATCACGAGCAGGTCGCCCTCGCCCGACAGGTCCAGGGTCGGCGCGTCGTAGCCCGCCCTGGTCCCGACCATCGCGACGGTCGGCGTCGGCGGGATCGGCCCGCTCGGGGAGTCGTTGTACAGCGAGACGTTGCCGCCGACGACCGGCACGTCCAGGGCGGCGCAGGCGTCGGCCAGTCCCTCGACGACGTTCGCGAAGCCGTCGTAGACGGTCGGTTTCTCGGGATTGCCGCCGTTGAGACAGTCGACGGCGGCCAGCGGCGTCGCCCCCTTCGCAGCGAGGTTGGTCGCGTTCTCCAGCGTGACCGCGCGAGCACCCTCGTAGGGCGCACAGTCGGTCCACCGCGGATTGGCCCCCGCGGAGATGGCGAGGCCGATGCCCGTCTCGCGGCCGTCGCCGTTCGACCGATCCGCGGCTCCGGGGGCCGTGCGGACCTCACGGATCGCCATGATCGCTGCGTCGTCGCCCGGTTTCATTGCGGTCCGGGCACCGACCTCGTGGTCGTACTGTCGATAGATCCACTCCTTGCTCGCGGTGTTGGGACTGCCGACGACCGCCTCGAACGCCGTCCGGAGTTCGACGTCCGGCAGGTCCCGTTCCGGTTCGGCGGGCGGTGCCCGGTCGAGGTCGTTCGTCGGCGCGCCGTCGCCGAGGAACGCGGCAGGGGCGTCGACCACGATCTCGCCGTCGAACGTGGCGACGTAGCGGTCGCCGTCGGTCACCTCGCCGATCACCGAGCAACCCAGGTCGAACCGCTCGGCGACCTCGCGGACCGCGTCGACGTCCGCCGGCCGGACCTCGTAGCACATCCGCTCCTGGGATTCGGCCAGCAGAATCTCCACGGCCGACATGTTCGGTTCGCGCTGGTGGACGCGGTCGAGTTCGATCTCGGCGCCGAGTCCCCCGAGGGCAGCCATCTCGGTGGTGGCCCCACCCAGGCCCGCGGCCCCCAGGTCCCGCGCGGAGACGACCAGGTCGCGGTCGAGCCGTTCCGCGTTGGCCGCGATCAGCAGTGTCTCCGGGTGGGGGTCGCCGACCTGAACGGCGGGACGGTCCGCGGTTTC
>CAYTAG010000198.1:0-6478 GCA_964435625.1 uncultured Halobacteriales archaeon
CGGTCGAGATGGCGTCACCCTGCGCTTCGAGGATCTGGCTCTGCTTTTCACCCTGGGCGCGGATGATGTTGGACTGCTTGTCACCCTGGGCCTCCTCGATGGCGCTGCGGCGTTCGCCCTGGGCCTCCAGAATCATCGCGCGGCGGCGACGCTCGGCGGAGGTCTGTTGCTCCATCGCCTGCTGGACGTCCTTGCTGGGGTTGACCTCCCGGACCTCCACGGACTCGACGCGGACGCCCCACTCGTCTGTCGGTTCGTCCAGTTCCTTGCGGATGCGCGCGTTGATCTCCTGGCGCTTGTTCAGCGTGTCGTCCAGCTCCATGTCGCCCAGCACCGCACGCAGGGTCGTCTGGGCCAGGTTCGAGACGGCACGCTCGTAGTTGTCGACCTCCAGGAACGCCTTGCGGGCGTCCATCACGCGGATGTAGACCACCGCGTCGGCGGTCACCGGCGAGTTGTCCCGGGTGATCGCCTCCTGGCGCGGGACGTCGATGGTCTGGGTCCGCATGTCGAAGGTGTAGGTGCGACTGACGAACGGCGGGATGAAGTTGATGCCCGGCTCCAGCAGGCCGCGGTACTCGCCGAACACCGTCAGCGCCTCCTTCTCGTAGGCGTCGACGATCTCGACGGCCGACCACAGCGTCAGGACGACCAACCCGAGCAGCAACAGCCCCACGACGGTCAGCACCGCGCTTCCCCCGAGTACGCCTTGCAGCGGGAGTAGTGTCTCCATGTACCGGGGTTGGGTTGTTCGTCTGAAAAGTGTTGCCCTTCCAGTGACGGAATCCCCGGGGATTCAGGTGTCCGTCTCGGGTTCGCGGCTCCGCTCCGTGGTGCGCTCGGCGTTCGCGGACGCCTCGCGCTCGGCCGCCAGTTCCCGGTCGATGTCGTCGCCGAGTGCTTCGGTCGCGGTGACCGTCACCACGTTGCCGCCCCCGGGGTCGATGACCATGACCTCCGTTCCGACGGGGATCTCCTCGCCGTCGAGCGAGTGCGCCCGGTAGTACGGGTTGAACCCGCCGTCGTCGAGTTTCACCTCGCCGCCGCTCTCGTTGACCGTCTCGGTCACGCGGCCGTAGGTCCCTTTGAGGTCGTCCGAATCCTTGGGGCGACCCGACCCCTTGCCGCCGTAGAAGTCGAAGGTCCGGTAGACGTAGAACGCGACCGCGCCGAACAACAGCGTCGTCGCCGCCAGCGCCAGCGGCCCCGCTAGCGGCGCGACGAGCAGCCCCAGCAACCCGGCGACGGTCAGCGCGACCCCGATGACGATGAAGTGCGCGCCGGGGATGAGCGCCTCCGCCGCAGTGAGGAGGATCCCCGCCATGAACAACAGCAGCGGCAGCGAATCCGGGAGCATCTCCACGACCATGGTGGGTGGTTGGGCCGGGGGCCGGTAAACGTTTTTCCCTCACCTCGCTGGCATACCGGCGACCCGGCGGTCGGCAACCGCCGGAATCTCAGACGAGCCCCAGCACCGCCAGCATCGACGCGACGCCGGTGAGCACCCCGAGCAGGACGAACAGCGCGTGCTCGAACGACGGATCGCCGGGCTCTATCGACCGCGGTTCGTCGTGTGGCCCGAACACGCCATCCATCTCTTCGGTTTCGTCGTCCGCGTCACCTCCCCACTCGTCGCCCGCGTCACTCGCCGCGTCGTCTTCACTCGTCCCGTCGACCCCTGGAACGTCCCCGTGCGGGAACGTCCCGGCGTCGTCGGGATCGTCGTCGCTCGAACGGCCGTCCATGCGGGCGGCTTCGACACCCAGGGAGAAAAGTCCCCCGGGCCGATAGCGGCGGCCATCCCCGGCCCTCCCCGGATCGCTACCGGCGGTCGACCTCCCTGCCGGTCGAGATGTCGCCGTCGTAGACGACGCCGCGCTCGGCGTCCAGGGTGACTTCCCCGCCGTCCGGGAGGGTCTCGACGGCAGCGTCGCTGATCATCGGCACGTCGAGTTCCCGGGCGACCATCGCGGCGTACCCGGTCATCCCCGGGGAGGGGTCGACGATGCCGTCGATCCGGCCCAGGTCGCCCTCGAACTCGCCCTCGAAGTCAGCCGGAAGGGCGACGACGGCGCCGTCCGGCACGTCCGAGAGGTCGCCGTCGGGGACGACGGCGACGGGGCCGGTGACCCGCCCGGGGACGACGCTGCGGCCGGTCGTCAGCGTCTCGGCGGCGACGTGGACCTTCAGCATGTTCGTGGTGTTGGCGCCCTCCAGTTCCGTCATCATCCCCGAGAGGACGACGACGGTGTCGCCGCTGTCGGCGACGCCAGCGTCCAGCGCGGCCCGGACGGCCTTCTCGACGACGGCGTCGGCGCCCTCGTCGGTGTAGGGCGCGTATCTGGCGGTGACCCCGCCCACGAGCGCGAGCCGGCGGCGCACGTCGTCGTTCGGCGTGGTGGCGACCACGGGGACGCCGGGCCGGAACTTCGCGGTCTTCAGTACGGTGTAGCCGGACTCGCTGGCGGCCACCACCGCCGAGGCGCCGACGTCGCGGGCCAGGTAGCGGGCCGACCGCGCCAGGGCCTCCGTCCGGGACTCGCTGGCCGTCGGCACCCGCTGTTCGCGCAGTTCCGCGTACTCCTCGCTACGCTCGACCTGCCGGACGATCCGGTCCATCGTCTCGACGACCGCGACGGGGTCGTCGCCGACGGCCGTCTCCGCCGACAGCATCACCGCGTCGGTCCCGTCGAGGACGGCGTTGGCGACGTCGGAGGCCTCCGCCCGCGTGGGCCGGCGCGCGTGGACCATCGAGTCCAGCATCTCCGTGGCGGTGATCACGGGCGTCCCTGTCTCACGGCAGCGCCGGATGATCCGCTTCTGGATAAGGGGGACGTCCTCCATGGGGCACTCGACGCCGAGGTCCCCGCGGGCGACCATCACGCCGAAGGCCGCGTCGACGATCTCCGCGAGGTTGCGGACGGCCACGTCGCGCTCGATTTTCGCCACCACGGGAATCTCGCCGCCCAGGTCCTCGATGGCCTCCTCGATCCGGTAGACGTCTTCTGCGTCCCGGACGAAACTCGCGGCCACGTAATCGGCCTCGGCCTCGACCGCGAGTTCGAGTTCCCGGCGGTCGTCGTCGGTCGGGTTCGGCAGGTCCAGGTCGACCCCCGGAACGTTGACGCCCTTCCGGCCGCCCAGTCGGCCGCCCTCCTCGACCCGGGCGACGACGGCGTCGTCCTCGACCCGGAGGACCGTCGTCTCGATCAGCGCGTCGTCCAGCAGGATGCGTTCGCCCGGTTGCACCCCCGGGATGGCGTGCGAGAGGCCGACCTCAGACTCGGTCGCGTCCTCGCCCTCGACGAACCGGACTTCGCTGCCTTCCTCGAGGTGGACCGGGTCCTCGACCGGCGCCGTCCGGATCTCCGGCCCCTGGAGGTCGACCATCGTCGCCAGGGGGCGGTCGATCCGCCGGTCGACCGCCTGCACGCGCTGGATCGTCGCCGCGCGGTCCTCGCGGGTGCCGTGGCTGGCGTTCAACCGCGCCACGGTCATCCCCGCCTCGGCCATCCGCTGGATCACCGACTCCTCCCCGGAGGCCGGCCCCAGCGTACAGACGATCTTCGCGTTTCGCATACCCCCTGACCTACGCCGCGCCCCCGGAAAAATCCCGGTGGTTAACTCGGGTCCGAGTAACGGCTCGGCAGTCGGACAGAATTCAGTTAAGCAGAGGTGGCCGGCACAGCCACCGGAGCGGTAGTGGCCGGCCCGACCGTCCGGGGTGGGACTGAAAGGGGCCGGGCGCTCGATCCCGCCCGGACGACGCTCCCGCGAGCACCGCGAGCGGGAGTCAGCGAGACGCAGCCCGCGCAGCGACGCGAGCAGGACCGTCTCGCCAGACAAGCACCGCAACGAAGTGAGGAGCGCAACGAGGGTCCCGCGAGCGTGCGAGCGGGACGCAGCGAGAGCTTGCCTCTCGCCCGCCCCGGCGAGTTGAGCGCCCGGGGGCTTTCGAGGCGGTTCAGACACAGATCATGGCTTATCTGAATACTGTCATGCGTCGGCGGCCGAACCGTTAACCGAATCGGTCCCGAATCGGTGAGTATGCCGAAGTACGTCTCGATGGTGACCGTCGAAGGCCGTGAGTTCCAGAACGTGCAGGAACTCGCCTCCATCTGGGGCGAGATCCGGGGCGAACTACAGGAGTCCGGCGTCGACGTGATCAACACCTACGCGGTCCTGGGGAGCTACGATTTCCTCGTCATCTTCGAGGCGCCGGACCGGGACACCGTCTTCCAGGCAGCGATCACCATCGAGGGGTACGGCATGGACATGCAGACGATGGAGATCACCGACACCGACCGGTTCGCCGACCTCGTGGACGACAGGTAAACTTCGACGTCACCGTCTGTTTCGGAGTTCAGTACCATCATACCACAATAATCTTTAAATAAATACTTATACGAACGAATCTATAACATCTATTCGCACCATGAGGAAATTGATTGCACTCCTCGCGTGCGTGGCATTGTTAACGATGGCAGTAGCCCCTGCAGCCGCAGGGCCGGCGGACACCGGCGACCAGACCCAGACCGTCGATGCGACGGTAGTGGATTTCCAGCCCGACGTCACCTTCACTGACGGCGGCGACGTTGGAACTGAGGACTGTTTCTCGGACAAGAAAGGTAATCACTGCGACGAATAGTCGGCTGTCGTCCACGGAACGCCCGGAAAATCTACGTTCGGAGCGGGCAGGTCGACCCGTTCACCGCACCTTCTCGCCAGGTTCGGCGTCGCCGTGGGTCGTCAGCAGGTCGGCCTGCTCGCCGGCCGCCAGTAGCATCCCGTTGCTCTCGACGCCGAACAGTTCCGTCTTCTCCAGGTTGGCGACGACGACGACCTTCTTGCCCGGCAGGTCGTCGAGGTCGTGCAGTTGCTTGATGCCGGCGACGACCTGCCGGGCCTCGACGCCGACGTCGATCTCCAGGCGCACCAGATCGTCGGAATCCTCGACGGGATCGACCGTCTCGATCCGGCCGACCCGCAGATCCAGATCCTGGAACTCCTCGAAGCTCACGCGCTCGTCCGCGATGGGTTCCATGTCGGATGGGTCGGCCGCGGTGGCCTCTTCGCTTTCGGTTTCGGCAGCGTCGTCGGCCGTCGCCTCGTCCCCGGTCGCTTGCTCGACCCGGGACTCCAGCTTCTCGTTGAGTTCCTCGACGCGTTCGTCCTCGACGCCCTCGAACAGTTCGGCGGGTTCGGTGCCGAACTCCGCCGGCGGGGCCTCCAGGGCCGCGTCGAGTTCGGCGTCGTGAACGGACCCGTCCTCGCCCAGTTGCGCCCAGAGAGCTTCGGCCTTCCCTGGCGCGAGGGGTTCGAACAGGACGGCGACGGCCTTCGCGACCTGCACGCAGTCCCGGATGACCTGGGCCGCCTCCTCCGGATCGTCGTCGACCAGTTTCCAGGGCTCGTTGCGCTGGATGTACCCGTTGCCGAACCGCGCCAGGTCCAGGGTCGCCTCGCCGAGTTTCCGGACCGAGTAGTCGTTGACGGCGGCCTCGAAGGCCTCCATGGCGTCCTCGATTTCGGCGTGGACCTCGTCGCTGACCTCGGCCTCGGGCGTGCCCTCCCAGTTGCGGTGGGCAAAGAGGAGACTCCGGTACAGGAAGTTCCCGAGGTCCCCGACGAGTTCGCCGTTGACCCGGTCGGCGAACTTCCGCCAGGAGAAGTCGACGTCCTGCTGGAAGCCGCCGTTGGTCGCCAGGTAGTACCGCAGCAGGTCCTCGTGGAACCCCTCGTCCAGGTACTCGCTGGCCCACACCGCACGGTTGCGGGAGGTCGAGAAGCCCTCGCCGTTCAGCGTCATGAACCCGCTGGCCAGCACGGCGCGGGGTTCGTCGTAGCCGACGACGTGCAACATCGCGGGCCAGAAGATGGTGTGGTGCTGGATGATGTCGCGGCCGATGACGTGGATTATCTCGCCATCCGCCTGCCAGGCCTCCTCCCAGTCGTAGACGTCGCTGCCCACGCGCTCGCTGTACTGCTTCGTGGAGGCGACGTACTCGATGGGCGCGTCGACCCAGACGTACAGCACCAGGTCCTCCTCAGCGCGGGACTCCGTCCCGCTGGCCTCCGCGTCATCGTCGGACGCGGAGACGCCGGGGTAGTCGATGCCCCAGTCGAGGTCGCGGGTGATGCACCAGTCCTCCAGGCCCTCCTCGATCCACTGGCGAGGCTGGTTCCGGGCGTTGGCGGTCCCCTCCAGCCGGTCGAGGAAGTCGGAGAGGTACTCCGACAGCTCCGACACCCGGAAGAACTTGTGCGGGCGCTCGCGGTACTCCGCGGGGTTGCCCGAGATGGTCGAGACGGGGTCCTCGATCTCGCCGGGTTCGAGGTGGCGGCCACAGCCCTCGTCGCACTCGTCGCCGCGGGCCGTCGCCCCGCAGTAGGGGCAGGTGCCCTCGACGTAGCGGTCCGGCAGCGGCTGGTCCTCCTCGGGGTCCCAGGCGACCTTGATCTCCTTCTCGTAGACGTA
>CAYTAG010000199.1:0-6476 GCA_964435625.1 uncultured Halobacteriales archaeon
CCGACCTGACCGTGATCGAGCACGACGACGCCCCCATCGACCAGGGCGACCCCGAGTTCGGCCGCGAGTTGCTTTCGATCTACGAGCGGGACTTCCCCATCGACGTGCTGCGGAACACCTACGAGCAACGAATCGAGCCGACTGCGGACGGGGGCGTCCGGCTGTACGTCGAACGGGAGACGGACGCGGGGGAGGTCGTCGAGGAGACCGTCGAGGCCGACCAGCTGTACCTGTTCACCGGGCGGGTCCCCTCGCTTGACCGCCTGGGGCTGGAGAACACCGCCCTGGAGCCGGGACCGGGCTGGGTCGACGACACGCTGCAGTCCAGGGACGACCCCCGGGTGTTCGTCGCGGGCGACGCGAACGGCCGCGCGCCGGTGCTGCACGTCGGCAAGGAGGAGGGGTTCACGACCGTAGACAACGTCCTCCGGCACCACCGCGGGGAGGAACTGCTCCCCTACGACCCCGTCGTCCAGCGGGTCGTCTTCTCGGGGCTGGGCGTCTACCCGTTCGCCCGCGTGGGCCACACCGAGCAGTCCGCCCGCGAGGCGGGGCTGGACTGCGTGGCCGTCACCCGGCGAGCCGAAGACGACGGCGTCTTCAAGTCCAAGGACGTCCCCGACGGATTGGCGAAACTCGTCGTCGACGCCGCCGACGGGACGGTCCTGGGCTACCAGGGGTTGCACTACGACGCGGACGTGATGGCGAAGACGATGCACGTCCTCGTCGAACTCGGGCTGGACGTCCGGGAGGTGCCCGACCGCGCGTACCACCCCACGACGCCGGAGATCCTGGACGGCCTCTTCCGGGCGGCCAGCGAACGGGTCGGCCGGTAGCCGGCCGGGCCGATCCCGTCGACGGTGGGCGGTGCCGACCGGACGCTACCCGGTCGGCCGGCAATTTATTGTCCCCCGGTAACGAGGTAGGGCCGTCGATGTCCACCGAGGGTCCGAGCGAGCGGAA
Organism: uncultured Halobacteriales archaeon; assembly: GCA_964435625.1. Classification (GTDB taxonomy): domain Archaea; phylum Halobacteriota; class Halobacteria; order Halobacteriales; family PXRE01; genus PXRE01. The sequence goes on from CAYTAG010000199.1 coordinate 964, forward strand.
GGACGCGTTCCGGATACGGTTACAGGAACTGAAAGAGCGAGGCAGCGCGATCCTGCTCGTCGGCGAGGTGCCGTCGAGCGTCCGCGACCAGGCCTGCGAGCGGTTGCTCGGGGAGGCCGAGGCCCTGCCGCGGCACAGGTTGCTCGTGTTCACGAACGGACGGGACGGGATCGAGGGACGCCTGCGCGCTCACGACTGCGGTCGCGGCAGTACGGAAGCGATCACTGCGGCGGTGACCCGGAGCGCGGCCACGGAGCGGCAGGTCGACGCGGACGTGCCGGTGACGGAACTGGACCCGGACTCCCTGCGGGACCTGGGCAGCGCGATTTCGGCGTGGATCGGGGAGACCGAAGACAGCCACGGGGCGCTCGCGCACGGGGAACTCAGACTGTGCGTGAACTCCCTGTCGCCGCTGCTGGAGGTCCATGGCGAACGCCCGGTGTTCGAGTTCGTCGTGCTGGCCGCGGCCCGCGTCCGGGCGGTCGCCGGGATGGGCCACTTCCACCTCCCGGTGGCCCCGGACGCGGACGTGGCGAAACTGCTCGCGCCCGCGGTGGACGCGGTGATCGAGTTACGGATCGACGACGGCGAACCGCAACAGCGATGGCACCTGGTGGACGACGACCTCCAAAGCAGGTGGCTCCCGCTATGATCCGGACGTCGCCGCTCGCCGCGAGCCTCAAGGTTCATTACGGCACGGACAGAACAGGCGGGGCGACCCGGCGGCGTCGACACCGTACGATGGGGAGGGACCGATGGAGCACGTGAAATTCGACCCCCTCGACGGGGGAACGGGCGTGGAGATCGTCGACGCGATCCAGCGCCACCGCTACGCGCTGGCGACGCCGACCCCGGTGACGCCCCGGCCGGACGACCCCGACCGCTTCCTGTTTCCCGTCGACGTCGCCGTCGAACTGCGGACCGACCGGATCGAACTGCCGGACGTCCCCTGCGTGTACGTCCGCGACGCCGAGGGGACGATGCTCGCGTCGACGGAACCGCCGTGCGAGCGGTCGCTCCCCCGCGGGGAGTACTACGTCGAGATCTGTGCGCCGGTGAAGGTGTACCTCCACGTCTCGGCCCCGGTGACGGTCGAGGCCACCCTGGACGAGAAGGTGATCGACTTCGGGGACGAGACGGCCGTGGCGGTGGGTGCGCGCTCGAAGCACGACCACCCCGCAGGGACCGTCACGACGACTGACGACCCCGAGGACGTGATGGCCGCGGTCTCGACGTTCGGGTCGGCGCTGAAGACGACCAGCCCCGAGCGGTCGTTCCCGACGCTGCGGGGCCACCCGCCGGCCGTCGAGCTGGGCGAGGAACTGTCGGTTCCTGACGGCCTCGCGCCGCCGGACACCGGCGTCCGGATCGAGGTCCCGCGGAACCTCCGGGACGTCTACGTCGTCGCGCCGCTGGCGTACTACCTGGGCGCGACGGTCGTCCCCGGCGCCACACCCCGGATCGTCACGGATCGCGGGTTCACCCACGACCTGGCGCCGGACGTCGAACGGGCGGCCGAGCGGGTCCTCAAGGGAACCTTCCTGCTGGACTGCGTGACCCGCACGGAGGGCTTTTACGACGTCCCGCTGGCCGAGCGCCGCGGGGTCGAGTCGGCGGTCGACCTGGACTTCGCGGCCCTGTACGACCGCCCCCTGGCCGAGCGGCTGGCGGCGTACCTCGAGGTCCCGTACGGGACCCTGGAGCCGCACGTCCCCGAGTGGAAGCTCACGACCCACGTCGACGTCTCGCCGACGGCCGTCGAGACCCTGCCGTTCGTGGTCGACGACCTGGCGGTCGTCCGGACCGACGCGGACAGAGCGCCGGACGGCCCCGAAGCCGGTGGGCGCACGAACGACACCGAAGCGGCCCACGAGGCGGCCGTCGACTCGTTCGTCCGCGACGGCGAGTTCACCCGCGGCCACCGGAGCGCCTCGGCGGCCGGCGGCGGAATCGAGCCGGCGGTCGTCCCGGACGCGGCCGGGTCGATGGAGCAGACCTGGATCGGCGAGGGCGTCCCGTTCGGCGCGAGCAAGGCCACCGCCGACGCCTACCGCAACCGCCTCGACCGCTCGCCCGACGACGGGGACGTCGAGGTGACCGTCGTCTGCAACGACGCGCGGATGGCCGAGGAGCGCGAGCACCTCGACGGGGTTTACGGCTCCCGCGAGGAGTTGCCGTTCGAGGTGACCATCCACGAGCAACTGTCCGTCGGGGAACTCCGCGAGGTGCTGGGCGAGGACGCGGCCTTCCTGCACTACATCGGCCACGTCGACGAGGACGGGTTCGAGTGCGCCGACGGCTCGCTGGACGCGGCGACCCTGGAGGGGACCGGCGTCGAGGCGTTCCTGCTGAACGCCTGTCGCTCGTACGACCAGGGGATGGCGCTGATCGAGGCCGGCGCCGTCGGCGGCATCGTAACCCTGGAGGAGGTCGTCAACTCCGGCGCGGTCGACGTCGGCTACACGCTCGGCCGCCTGCTGAACAACGGCTTCCCGCTCCGTCCGGCGATGGAACTCGCCCGCGAGGGTAGCTACATCGGCCAGCAGTACCTCGTCGTCGGCGACGGCGGGTTCACGTTCGTGCAGGGCGAAGGGAGCAACTCACCCCACCTCTGTGAACTGGAAGTGAGCGACGGGGGATTCGAGCTCACGCTGAAGATCTACACCCCAACGACGAGTGGGATCGGCGGCATATTCCAACCGTACCTCTCTCAGGCGGACGAGTACCACCTCAACTCGGGAACCATCGGTCCGTTCGAGGTGACGAAGGGGGAACTCCGTGAATTCCTGTCGAGCGAGAACGCTCCCGTGAAAGTTCGGGGAGACTTGCACTGGTCGACCGAACTCGACGTCGACCGCCTGTAACTACGGCCCGTCACAGCTCCCGGCGTGACTAGCTGCCACGTTACCCGCTTTCGTCAACACGACCAGTAGCGTGAACAGTGCGCCCGCCATCCGGGGGTGGTCGGCCAGGTACGACGCCATCGTTCCGTCAGTCGTTTCTGACATGGCGTTCCGGAAGAGGGCTTCCGAGCTAATGAAAATTTTCGAATATTTTAGATAAGTAATAAAACTATTTTATTTACTACCGTTTTCAAACAAGAAGATGTCCGGTAACGAGAGGCACACAGAGCATCGCCGAGCGTCCGGAATTCGGGGGGTTCCCCGGGCCGTCGTTCGGGGGATCGCTGCACAGTCAGCCGCCAGTTTAATATATCCTCTTTTCGACCTTGAATCAGGATGGTAACTGACGATTCGTTCGAACGGGGTGGTGGGCCAGGTGAGGAATTCCGTCTGCGGTTGCAGGAACTGAAAGAGCGTGGCTGTGCGTTGCTGGTCGTGGGGAACGTACCCTGGGACGTCTGGATCGACGCCTGCGAGCAGTTGCTCGGGGAGGGCGACTCGTTGCCGCGCCACCGGTTGCTCGCGTTCACGAACGGGAGCCGGTCCGTCCGGTCGAGGCTCGACGAACACCACGCCGGCGGGCTGGGAACCACGACGGCGTTCACCGCCGGCGTGGCCCGGAGCGCCGGCGCCCAGGCGCCCGTCCATCCGGAGATTCCGGTGGTCGACCTCGAGTACGACTCGCTGGCCGAACTCGGCGGTGCGATCTCGGGGTGGGTCCAGGAGACCGCCGCCCGCCACGGGCCGCTGACCCCCGGGGAACTGCGGCTCTGCGTCGACTCGCTACTCCCGTTGCTGGACGACCACGGCGAGGGAGCGGTGTCGGAGTTCGTCGCGCTGACGGCCGCCCGCGCCCGTGCCGTCGCCGGGATGGCCCACTACCACCTCTCGGTCGACCGTACTGCGGACGTCGTCGATGATCTGCGGCCGGCCGTCGACGCGCTGATCGAGCTCCGGGTGGACGCGGACGGCCCGCGCCAGCGGTGGCTGCTGGACGGCGGGGACGTCCGAAGCCCGTGGCTCCCGCTGTGATCGGTTGGGGACACGCTCACTCGCGGTCGTCAAGGAAGTCGAGCAGGCGGTCGCGGGCCTCCGTAGGGGACGTCTCGCCGGCTTCCAGGCGCGCCAGCACGTCGCCGTACAGTTGTAGTTCCTCGGTGTTCTCGGTGAGTTCCGCCTGGAGGTCCGCGCCCTGTTCGGCGGTCTTCCGGTAGTTCGTCTTCGCCTGCGAGCGGATCTCCTCGACCTCGCGCATCAGTTCCGGGTCGAACTCGACGTCGGCGTCGGCCGGCAGCGCCTCGACGTCCTCGATGCTCCCGACGTCCGCCTCGACTGAGGCGTCCGCCTGGGCGACGATCTCGTCCTCGATGGCCTCCAGGCGGGCGGCCAGGTCCTCGCGAGTTTCCTCGGAGGACTGGATCTCCTCCTGGATGTCGAGGTGCCGGCCCGAGAGCGTCCGGACCCGCTCCTGGATCGCCGTCACGAACCCGGCCTGGTCGTCCGCCAGCGTCTCCAGCCGTTCGCGGAACTCCTCGCGGTCCATACCCCCTTGCAGGGACGCTGGTTACAAAAACGGTTTCGGGCGGCGGGTCGGATTTTCTTCGGACGACATCCCCGTCTTCGACAGTAACAGCCTGAAAGTTCCTACGTACTCTCCGGAGACCGTATCTTGCCCAGCGACACGCAGAAAGCCCCCGCGCGCTCGTGACGCCGCGCCTCGCTGCGCTCCTCGGTCGCTTCGCTCTCTGCGGTGCTTGCGTCGTCGGGGCGCCGACGAGCGCGCGGCCCCTTTCAGTCCCACCCCACAACTCGGCCAAACCACCAGCCTCCCCAACCGATTGCGTTACTCAGTCGCGCCCGCCGGGCGCTCCCTGCGTTACTCATCCCTCGCGCGCGTAGAGGTTCGCGGTCGCCCACGGGGCGACACGCTCGCCGTCAGAGCAAGCTCTGACGAGCCCCCGCTCACGTCCGTTCGCGGGGACACCAGCGCGCGCCACGTGGACGGTCGACTGAGGCTATATGGATATGTGTGCATATATTCATATAACCCACGTTCACGACCAATCACGGCCACCGTCGGCAGGGAGAAAACCGAGTACCGCCTGTCTCGACCCCGCGCCGACGGCCGTACCGAAATCGGTTTACTGTGCCGCGGCAAACACGTATTCGGTATGACCGTCACCATCGTCGGCGCCCAGCTCGGCGACGAGGGGAAAGGTGGGATCGTGGACGTCTACGGCGCGGCGGCCGACGTGGTCGCCCGTTACCAGGGCGGCGACAACGCCGGCCACACCGTCGTCCACGAGGGCGAGGAGTACAAGCTCTCGCTGGTGCCCAGCGGGGCCGTCCGCGGCAAGGTCGGCGTCCTGGGCAACGGGTGCGTCGTCAACCCCGCGACCCTGTTCGGGGAACTGGACGACCTCCGCGAGAAGGGCCTGGACCCCGACGTGCGCGTCGCCGAGCGCGCGCACGTCATCCTGCCATTCCACCGCGTGCTCGACAACGTCGAGGAGGACGTCAAGAGCGACGATAACCTCGCGGCCGGCACCACCGGTCGCGGGATCGGCCCGACCTACGAGGACAAGGTCGGCCGCCGCGGCGTCCGGATCG
>CAYTAG010000200.1:0-4145 GCA_964435625.1 uncultured Halobacteriales archaeon
TGTAGTGGCCCATCATACGACCCTGTCACGGTCGTGACGCGGGTTCAAATCCCGTCTCGGGCGCTTTCTCTCGCGAACAATTCCGGCGAGCACCGCGTAGCGTGTGCTCGCCACGGCGTGAGCGAGGAAACGCCCCAAGGGATTTGAACCCTGCCAGTCGCAGCCCGGAACGGCCGAACGAATGTGAGGCCGCAGGCCCGGACCGTCTGGCTCCGGTTCAAATCCCGTCTCGGGCGCTTTCTCCGAACTCGAACCGTGAGCGGCCAGCTTTGCTGTGCCGCGAACACGTCGAATTCGGGAAACGCCCAGGGATTTGAACCCTGCCGGAGGCAGCCCGCGCAACGAAGTGAGCAGGACCCTCCGGCTCCGGTTCAAATCCCGTCTCGGGCGCTTTCTCTTGCAGTTTCATCGGTCGGTTACACGCAGCCAACGGTCTCGGTCCCCCTCGGAACGGGGATAATCGCTAACCGGGGGCATTCAATCCGGACAGTTGCACTTGTAGGCCACGCCGGTCGGCTGGATCGTTTCCCGGTGGACGATCCGGGCCAATTCGTGCATCGACTCGGCCTGTTGGCGAGTGGATACGATGTTCCCGTAGTACTGGTTCGTCCGGTTCCCGGCGTAGAGGTAGCGCAGTTCGTCCGCCGTCTCGCACGTGTACAGCCCGAGTTCGACGACCCTGTCGTAAACGCGTTCGTGATCGGCGAAGTCGTCGATGGCGTCTTCGCTCCGGTAGAGACAGTAGAACTCGAGCGTCCGCTCGATTGCCGCGAAGGACATCTCGATGACGCTGGTGTGATACCCATCGTGGGTTCGGAGGACCCGACAGGCCTCGAGGAGTCGGCACGCCTTCTGCAACTGCGTCTTCCAGTCCTCGTCCCGAACGATGCCGTCCTCGAATTCGGGTCGACCCGTGACCTGCATGTCGAAGGCGTCCCGAGCGGCCCGAACTGCCTCGACCAGGTCACCCGGATCGCCGTCACTCATCGCTGCACTCCGCCCGGATCAGCTGGTTGAATTTCTCGAATTCCTCGCTCCGCTCCAACGGGATTCCGGTCGAGAGTATCTCCCCGATGTCCTCCGTAAACGAGGGCACGGAGGACGTGTCTTCGACGATGACGTGGTAGTCGTACCGGTTGCCGTCGAACGTTTCTTCAGCCAGTTCTGCAACGACGTCGTGGGCCCGTTCCTGGTTTCGCCGGCGCCGGTCGTCGACCAGGACCCACAGGTCGACGTCACTTTTGCGATCTGCCTCGCCACGAGCGACGCCCCCGAACAGCACGATTGCGAGAACGTCGTCGAGTTCGTCCGAGAGACGGTCGACGGCCTCCCGGACGGGGACGTGGAACTCCGACTGTGGAATCCGGAAGATCGGATCGTCGGGGAGGTTGAGTCGGTCGCGGTTGATCCGTACCGGGCGCGCCGTGGCGCTCGCCTCCACGACGACGAGGCCGTTTGCTTCGAGAACGTCGACTGCCCGCCTGACCGCGTCGGTGCTGTGGTCGACGACGTCGGCGAGTTCGTGGAGCGTCAATTGCTCGGACGGATGGTTCACGAGATACTGCAGGATCGGGTCGGTCGCCTTCCGGCTGTACAGACGGGTATCGGCAGCCGGGACGGGCACTTCGATAGTCGCTGCCTCCCCTTGCTTCCCCCCGTCGGACTCACCCGGCTTGCGCGAATTGTGCGACACGTCTCGAATTCTGAGACGATACTATATAAACTTTATATTAGTACCCGTCTGCGTTTATCCCTGGCGGCGCATCCACCTCGGCCCGTCTGAACGTGGTTTACACGGTCGATGTGGAGAGATTCGTAGGTGCCAGAAGGACCAGGATTGGTCTACGGAGACCGTCTCGAAGAACGATTATTTTCCTGGGAAAAATATATCCTTCCTCGAACCGAACCTGCTAGCCAGATGCCGGACGAGTCAGACCGGACTGAACCGTGGGAGGGCGACGTCAACGAGGCGGTCGTCGAGGAGTGGAAAGAAGACACCACCGCGTTCGACCGCGTGACGACCGTCGTCGACACGACGACGGAACCGGCGTTCGCCCGCGAGATCGCCGAGCGTGCCGCGGTCGCCGAACCGACCGCGCGGCGGCACCTGAAGTCGCTGGCCGAGGTGGGGCGGGTGACGGCCGTCTCGGCCGACGGCGGGACCGGATACAAGCGGTCCCCGAGCACCGTCGCGATGCGGCGGATCTCGGGGCTGCACGCACACTACTCGAAGACGGAGCTCCAGGAGGCCATCGCGGACCTCCGCGAGAAACTGGCCGGACTCCGCGAGGAGCACGGCGTCGGCGACGCGAACGACCTCGCCACCGAACTCGAACTGGGCGACGACGCCTGGACGGACGTCGCCCGGATGCGCGAACTCGAGGAGAACCTCGACGTCGCCAAGGCGGCGCTGAACCTCTACGACTTCGACCCGGACGAAAGCGGGCGGCCCGCCACCGCGGCCACCGGGGAATCCGACGACGGGTCGGATCGGTCGTCGGTCGGATCGCTCGCCGGATTCGGCGACCGGAGCACCGCCTGACGGATGGTCCCGGACGAGGACCTCGACGGCGACCTGGGGACGCTCGACGTCGTCGCGATGGACGAAGTTCGGTCCGCCTTCACGGGTCTCGACGGCCTCATCGACGCGGCCGGGTTCCGGAACCCCGCCGACCCGGAGGTGGTGCACGTCTACTTCGCGGACGGCATCGGCGCCGCCGACGAGTGCCGGTTCGACGTTCGATGGTACCGGAAGGGGTACTACAGCGTCCACCACACCGACCCGACCGGCCGGAACTTCCGCTGGGACTACCACCCGAAGGTCGGTGCCCCGGAGAAGCACTTCCACCCACCGCCCGACGCCCCGTCGGCCGACCCCGAGCCGTCGTGTCTCACTGCCGAGGACCCGCCCGTCGTCGCCAGGGCGGTCCACAAGCTGTGGCAGCGGGCCTACGATACCGGACGGACCGGGGCACTGAATTCGGCCGAAGGCGACCTGTAGCCCGAGCGGCAAAGTTGCAGGTGTTCGGACCGGTGGCTCCGGGTCGAAGTATCCGTCCGAGACGCGTTCCCTCGTGGATAGCGTTTCGGTGGTCGAGTCGGCGAAGCCGCCGCCCACGAAACCGGCGTTCCGGACGATGGCGTCCTCGATTCGGGTCGGCCCGTCCCTCGTATGTCGAAGGCGTCCTGGGCGGCCCGAACTGCCTCGACCAGGTGACCGGATCGCCATCACTCCGTGGTAGTCGTACCGGTCACCGTCGAACGTTTCCTCGGCGAGTTCCGCGACGACGTCGTGGGCCCGTTCCTGGTTTTACATACCGGACTCTCCGGCGTACCGTCGGGTAGTGATCGAACCGTCGTCACGGGGAGCCGTCGGCCACGAGCGACTCGGCCTCCTCGGAGACGTCGAGCACCTCCTTCCGGTCGGGATCGTACTCCAGCAGGCCCGACGCCGCGAGTCGCGGGAGGTGAACGTGATGGAGCACCACGTCGACCCGTTCCGAGTCCCCGGACGCCTCGCGTTCGGTCTCCCGTACGCGGTGGGCGAGCGTCTCGACGTGGACCGGCGGCTGCAGGTCCGCCAGTATCGCCAGTGCGATCCGACGCCGGTCGTGCGAGAGCGCGTCGTACAGGTCGTTCAGTGCCTCGTCCCGCCCGCCGCCCGGGGGATCCAGGTATTGCATGATTAGTCCACCTTCGGTATCGATGCCTTACGTGGTGTAGCGTACCCCAGGAGTTAAGCGAACTCCACCAAATATTCGGGGAAGAACCACTTCCTCGCCAATTTTGTCGAAGGAAACGTAACCCGTATTTTTGGGGTCCACGGGCGGCGTCGGTCGCACGGCCGGACGACGTGGCTTCCGTCAACGGAGGTTTCTTCAGCGTCGACGTCGTGGTGGGGGACATGGCTTCCGCGAACGACCTTGGCGAGACCCTCGCGGAGACGTTGGCCGCGTTCGACGACGCGGCCCCGGGGGAGCCGCTGACGACGAGCGAGGTCGCGGCCGGCCTCGATTGCTCGCGGCGGGCGACCTACGACCGGCTGGAGCAGCTGGTCGAGCGCGGCGACCTCGACACGAAGAAGGTCGGCGCGAAGGGACGGGTATGGTGGCGGCCGCCGGGGACCGACGAGGCGGACGAGCGAC
>CAYTAG010000200.1:4245-6422 GCA_964435625.1 uncultured Halobacteriales archaeon
GACGGGACCTGACGGGGCGGACGATGGACGGCCCGGCCAGTCGGGCTCGAAACTGCTGGCGGACGTCCCAGGGATGGTGTACCGCTGCCGGGTAGACCCGGAGCAATCGACGTCGTTCGAACGGTCGATGTCGTTCGTCGACGAGGCGTGCCGCGAGGTCGCGGGCTACGATCCGTCGGCGCTGGAGTCCGGCGGCCGCCGCTGGGACGTCGACGTCGTCCATCCCGCAGACCGCAGGCGACTCCGCGAGCACGTCCGGGCCGGCCTGGCGGCGGACGGCCGGTTCGAGGTGGAGTACCGCATCCGGACGGCCAAGGAGGAGGTTCGCTGGGTCCGGGACAGGGGTCACGCCGTCGACGGGGGGGACGGTTCGGCGACGCTCGTGGAGGGCGTGATCGTCGACGTCTCCGACGTGGGGCGGACCGACCAGGACCGCGCCGACCGGAAGCGGGGCGACCGGTCGTTCGTCGACGCGACCGGGGCGTCCGCCACCGTCATGCTCGCCCCCGACGGGACCGTCGAAAGCTGGAACGCCGCCGCCGAGCAGGTGATGGGGTACGAGGCCGAGGAGGTCGTCGGCGAACACGTCTCGGTCTTCTACGACGAGGAGGACCGGGCGGCGGGCGTCCCCGACCGGCACCTGGCCGACGCCGAACGCGAGGGCAGCGTCGAGGCCGAGGGCTGGCAGGTCCGGGCGGACGGGTCCCGCTTCCCGGCGGCCGTCGCCCTGTCGGCGCTCCGGGACGACGACGGCACCCTGCTCGGCTTCTCGACGGTCGTCCGCGACCCGACCGAGCGCCGGGAGTACGAGCGGCGCCTCCGGCGCGAGCGCGACGACCTCCGGGCCGAACTGGCCGAGGTGTTCGAGCGGATCGACGACGGCTTCCAGGCGTTCGACGAGCAGCTCCGGTACACCTACGTCAACGAGCGGGCCGAGGAACTGCTCCGCCACGACGAGGAGGAGCTGCTCGGCGAGAACGTCTGGAACGCCTTCCCCGAGTCCATCGGGACGGCAGCCTGCAACGCCTACTACGAGGCGCTGGTGACCCAGGAACCGACGAACTTCGAGCACTACGTCGACCGGATGGACACCTGGATCAGGGGCAAGGTCTACCCCTCGGAGACGGGCCTGTCCGTGTACATCCGGGACATCACAGACCGGAAGGAGCGCGAACTGGCGCTGGCGGCGCTCCACGACGTCTCCCGGCAGTTGCTCGCCGCCGAGACGAATCCCGAGGTCAGCGAGATCGTCGCCGAGGCAGCGACGAACGTGCTCGACCTCGACGTGGTCGTCTACCGCCGCGACGACGGCGACCCGTTGCGCCCGGAGGCCGGGTCCGACGACGCCGCGTTCATCCGCCGGGAGTTCCCCGAGGTTCGCGTCGACGACGACACCCTGCCCGGTCGCGTCTTCGCCGACGGCGACTGTCGCCGGTACGACGACGTTCGCGAGTCGTCCCACCACGAGGGCGACGGCGAGGTACGCGCCGGCCTGTTCGCCCCGATGGCCGACCACGGCATCGTCGTCGCCGGCTCCCGGGAGGTCGGTTCGTTCGACGACCACACCCGGCAACTCGTCGAGGTGCTGGCGGCGAACGCGGAGGCGACCTACGACCGGGTCGAACGCGAGCGGGAACTGCAGCGCCAGCGCGAGCGACTCGCGGCGCTCAACGAGTTGAACGCCGTCGTCCGCGAGATCATCGAAGCGTTGATCGAGCGATCCACCCGCGAGGGGATCGAACGGGCCGTCTGCGAGCGGCTGGCCGACTCGGCGTCCTACGAGTTCGCCTGGATCGGCGAGGTCGGCCGACACGGCGACGAGGTGACGGTCCGGACCGCAGCCGGCGTCGGCGACTTCGCCGACTACGCCGTCTCGGTGGACCCCGACCACCCGACCGGTACCGGCCCGACCGCGCAGGCGCTACGGACCCGCGAGGTGCAGGTCGTCACCGACGCCGCGGACCTCGACGAAGGCGAGTGTGACGCGACCCGGGCGAACCTCCGGTCGATGGTGTCGATCCCCATCGCCTACGCGGACGTCCTCTACGGCGTCCTGAACGTGTCCGCCTCGCGGCCGGGCGCGTTCACCGGCGAGGAGCGCGCGGTGGTCGACCAGCTCGGCGACGTCGTCGGCCACGCGATCAACGCCGTCGAGCGCAAGCGGGCGCTGATGACCG
>CAYTAG010000201.1:0-6392 GCA_964435625.1 uncultured Halobacteriales archaeon
ACACCGTCGAGGAGATCGCCCGCGACAAGGCCCACGTCGCGCCCGCGGACGCGCCCCTGGTGACCGGCGCGACCGGCGAGGCGCTGGCGGCGGTCCGCGAGGTCGCGGGCGAGGTCGTCACGGTCGGCGAGGACGCCGACGTGACCGCCACCTACGGCGGCCGGACCAACCACGCCGAGGCCGCCGTCGCGCTGGCGGGGCCGGACTGGTCGGTCGAGACCCGGATCCCCCTGCTGGGCGCGTTCCAGGCGACCAACGCCGGCATCGCCGCGGTGCTGGCCCGGCAGGTCGCCGCGGAGGTGGGCGTCGACCTCCCGGACGCGACCCTGGCGCGGGGCCTCCGAAAGGCCTACTGGCCGGGCCGGTTCGAGGTGATGGCCCAGGACCCGCTGGTCGTCCTCGACGGCGCGCACAACCCCGGTGCGACCGAGAGCCTGGCGGCGGTGCTGGCGGAGTTCGACTACGACGACCTCCACGTCGTCGCGGGGGTCATGCACGACAAGGACCACCGCGGCATCGCGGCCGCTCTCCCGCCGGTTGACCGCCTCGTCGCTTGCCGGCCGGACCTCGACCGCGCCGAGGACGAGGCCGTCGTCGCCGAGGCGTTCCGCCGGGAGGGCGCCGAACGGGTCGACGCCGTGGCCGCGGTCCCGGACGCCCTGGCCACGGCGCTGGAAGCGGCCGACGCCGACGACCTGGTGCTGGTGACCGGGTCCCTCTTTACGGTCGCGGAGGCCCGCCGCCGGTGGACCGCGAACCCGGTCCCGAAGCGGATCACGGATCTGGACGACGCCGGCGAGTCGCTGTCGCGGACCCACGTCGACGCCCCCTCGGTCACGCGATTCCGCGGCAGCGCCGTCCACCGCGTCCTGAAGGCGCGGGTCCGCCCGCGGCAGGCCCGGGTCCTCGAATCGCTGTTCCCCTCGCTCGGCGGCGAGTGCGCCGTCTCCGGCGTCCGGCGGGCCGAGGAACCGACCGACGTGCTGCTGATGGGGACGCTGACCCAGTTCGAGCGGTTGACCGACGCCCTGGAGACGGAGCCACACGGCCTCCCCGTGCTGGCCGAGGAGATTCGCGGCGCGCTGGACCCCGACGGAGGGGCGGGCCGGTTCGAAGATCGGGGCTACCCCTGGGAGGCGGGGACGGCCGTGATGGGCATCCTGAACGTCACGCCGGACAGCTTCCACGACGGGGGGCGCTACGAGGCCGTCGAGGACGCGGTCGCCCGGGCCGAGGCGATGGTCGAGGCCGGTGCCGCCGTCGTCGACGTGGGCGGCGAGAGCACCCGCCCCGGCGCCGATCCCGTCCCCGTCGAGGCGGAGATCGACCGCGTCGTGCCCGTGATCGAGCGCCTCGGCGACCTCGACGCGGCGGTTTCGGTCGATACCCGCAAGGCCGAGGTGGCCCGCACGGCACTGGAGGCCGGCGTCGACCTCCTGAACGACGTCTCCGGGCTGGCGGACCCCGAGATGCGATTCCTCGCGGCCGAGCACGACGTCCCGGTCGTGGTGATGCACAGCGTGAACGCGCTGGTCGACCCGGACGCCGAGGTCCGCTACGACGACGTCGTCGAGGACGTGATCGCGGAACTGCAAGAGCGGGTCCTGCTCGCTGAGAAGGCCGGCCTGGACCGCGAGCAAATCGTCGTCGACCCCGGACTGGGGTTCGGCAAGACCCCCGCCGAGAACTTCGAGTTGCTCGGGCGACTCGGGGAACTACGGGCGCTGGGGTGCCCGGTCATGGTCGGGCACTCCCACAAGTCGATGTTCGGCCTCGTCGGCGAGTCGGCTGGCGACGCCCCCAGCGGGACGGTCGCCGGCACGGCGCTGGCGGCCCAGGCCGGCGCCGACCTGATCCGGGTCCACGACGTCGCCGAGAACGTGGCGGCTGTGCGGACCGCTGAGATGGTTCTCGGTTCCCAGAACCGAAGTAGATGAGTAGAAGGAAAATCTGACGTTCCCCGCTCGTTCGTAAACATTCGACTGATGACCAATGCTCCGACAGTTCGAACAAAGTAAAGAGGTATGGTCCCAAGGGGGTGACCGGAAACCATATATGCCCACACATTTTCCTATAAAATATGGAGAGACGAGGGTTTTTAAAAATGGGGGGGTGCATCGCTATCGTAAATTCAATAGCCGGATGTTCTCAGGGTTCTGGAGATTCCCTCGACGATCAAGGTACTCCGACTGATTCGGCGGAAACGGATCAATCTTCTCCGTCACCATCGGAATCCGAACAATATCCGCCGGGGATGACTGACTCAGGGATTAGCGATGCCCGTGAGCTGTCTAGAGCACATCACTCAGAATTGTTAGAAACTACATTCACTGTTGCTCACCATTATCAAAGACGCGTTATGACGCCCGAGGGTAGCCTCGACCACCAAGTTAACTCTATCGAATACGCCCAAATAGATGGAGAGACGGCGCTACGAACGGTATACGAGGTCAGTGGGGACGTGTCTGTTGCCCCAATTCGTTCCGGTGGTCGTCACACCGATTATGACCACGAACAATACGCGAAGGACGGAACACTGTACGAGTATAGAAACGAAACGAGGGAGGTGACGGAACGATCTACTCAACGGCCTTCGACAGAGTATACTTTCTACGGCTCAATATCCGGACGGTTCTCGGACGTACCTATATCGAAGGTCGAAAGCAACGATGGAAAAAGTCTATTCTGGGTGGGCGAAACTCGGGATGTCCCTCTTCGGAAAGATGGATACTCTTTAAGACGAATTCACGGAACCGTCAGAGAAACTGGCATCGTCGAGCATTTTTCCGAACTCTGGAAAAAACAACGTCCATCGGCGAAAGGGGTGGACGTAGTCAAATCATCGATTACGTTTTCTCGTATTGATGGGACCAGGATTAATCCTCCGGGATGGTTGTAAACGGACTCAGATTTTCTTCTTATTTTCATACTCCCAAAAATACAGGAGAAATTAGCGCTAGAACAGACCAATAGGCTTTTGGATTAGCGATTATTTCGCCGTGGTATGGATGATAAACCGCCAACCAATCGGAGAAGCTTGTTAAAATCACTTGCGACAAGTACTGGGTTGGCAGTTGTTTCAGGAACAGGAACTGGCCAAACTCAGGAGGAGAGGAAATATAAGGATAGAAAGGAAGAATTAATAGATAAATACCGTCGTATGGATCGTGAGGATCTAATCCCTATTTTTAACGAACATGCGGACACCATATTATCGATATTAGCGAAACCTGTTGACGAGGTAGGTATATTACAAAAACACGCACCGAAATCCTATTCCGAAGCAGGTATTCAACTGATCGAATCTCCCGACATTACTGCGTTTGATTTCCGTTTTGGTCATTCCTCTATTGTGGCAGAAAAGAAGAGAGATCGATTAGTGGTTAGATTAGTAGCTCGATACACAGTACCGGATTACAGTCTTTCATTATCTGTACAGCCCGAATTAAACCGTTCTTACGTCATTATTGATTTTACGTTCGAAGATCAGGCCGCGTCTGAGAACTTAATAATTGAGGAAAAGAACAACAATATAAATACGACAAACTCAAATTGTATTACAGCCACCCCATGCAGAAACAATCAATTCCACGCTTGGCCCTGTACTCATCACCCAGGTTGTCATAAAACCGAAATTTATTGCTGTCGTGATACTGAAACTTGTTGGTGGGGGAATAACACGCGAAGAAGTTGTGATGCCAGTTATTGTGAAAGTGATGACTGTCGATACCATTGCGGGTATTACTGATTTGTATAAGATGGGAAGCCCCTTGTGGTAAACAATTAACGGATAACTGGTGTTTCTTCACTTAATTCATCTCTGAATAAATCCGAACGACTCCCGGGCGTCGCGGTAGCACTCGACGAATCGCCCGACGACGGCGTCCTGGTCGTGGTCGGCGAAGGACTCGTCGACGTCCAGTTCGGGCCGCTCGCCGGCCTCGACGATGGCCTCCGAGAGTTCGACGTCGTTGGTGGTGCGGATGCCGCGCTCGCGGTGCTCGATCAGTTCGTGGGCGCTGGAGTCGGCCTGGTACTCGACGACGCCGACGCACCCGGCCGCCATCGCCCACAGCAACTCCGTCGCGAAACACTCCCGGGTGGCGGTCTGGACGAACACCCGGGCCGCGCGGTACCGCGCGAGGCGGGCCATCTGCGGCAACTCGCCGGCGAACTCCACGCGGTCGTCGATGCGGAGGTCCGCCGCCTGCTGCTCGTAGCGCTCGCGCTCCGGCCCGTCGCCGACGATCAACGCCTGCCAGTCGCGCTCCCGGAGTTCCGCCAGCGCCAGAAGCAGGCTCTCGACGTTGGCGTCCTCGTCGAGCCGCCGGGCGTAGACCACGTCGGCGTCGCCGTCGACGGGCGCGTTGCGGACCAGCGACATGTCGACGGACTCCGGGACGACCACGACGGCGTCGTCGTCGGCACCGAGTTCGCGGACCCAGGTACCGACGAGCCGCGACGGAACGATCAGCCGATCCGCCCGGCGGACGGCCAGTCGCCGCGTCGTCGCGGCGCCGGGGCGTTTCGGATCGCCGTACCAGTCGGCCACCACCGGCGCCCGGGCGAGCAGTCCCCCCAGTTTCGCCCCTAGCACCTGCTCGGGCGGGTCGTGGGCGACGTGGATCGCGTCGGGGTCGAACTGCAACAACAGCAGGGGCAACGCGAGCGCGAACAGCCAGGGCGCCACGGGGTCCTCGGTGATGGCCACGTACCGGAGGTCGCCCTCGGTCCGGTCGTGCTCGTGGCCGTCCCACCACCGGGCACAGAAGACGGTGACGTCGTGGCCCCGGTCGGCCAGCAGTCGCGCCGTGCGTGTCGTCCGGCGTGCGGCAGCGGTGTCGTCGTGATCCGGCGTCCGCATCGACACCACGGCGACGCGCATGTGCGCCAGCAACGAATCGGGGGGCTAAAAACCATTCCACTCGCCGCCGCGGTGGCGCCGGGGTAAAGCGAAGTATTTTGGAGGGACGCGGGCGAAGTCCGTCCATGGCCGAGTACGACCTCGAACGCTTCCTCAACGTCCGGACCGCCCGGGGCGCCTCGTTCGGGCCGGACGGCGAGCGACTGTCGTTCCTGCTCGACACGACCGGCGTCAGCCAGGTGTGGACCCTGGACGGTCCCCGCGGGTGGCCCAGCCAGCGGACCTTCTACGAGGAACGGATCACCTTCGCGGACTGGTCGCCGGCGCGGGACGAACTCGTCTTCGGGATGGACCAGGGCGGCGACGAGCACGCCCAGTTCTATCTGCTGGACGGCGACGACGGGACGATCACGCCGCTGACCCGCCACCCCGAGCACAAGCACCGCTGGGGCGGGTGGGCGAACGACGGCGACCGCTTCGCGTTCGCCTCCAACCGGCGGGACCCGGCCGACTTCGACGTCTACGTCCAGGACCGGACCGAACGGGGCGACGACGCGACTCTGGTCCACGAGGGCGAGGGCTGGCTCTCGCTTGCCGGCTGGAGCCCCGACGACGAGCGCCTGCTCGTCCACGAGGCTCACTCCAGTTTCGACCACGACGTGTACGTGCTCGACGTCGAGTCCGGCGACCTGCGACACCTCACGCCCCACGATGGCGACGTCCGCTACAAGGGCGTCGAGTGGGGGCCAGACGGCGAGGCGGTGTACTGCTGCACCGACGAGGGGTCGGACACCCTCTACCTGGCGCGGATCGACCTCGGGACCGCCGACCTGGAGACGGTCGAGGAAGGTGGGGAGTGGAACGTCGACGGCCTCGAACTGGACCAGGACAGCGGCCGGTTCGTCTACACCCGCAACGTCGACGGCTACACCGACGTGACCGTAGGGGAGTTGACCGGCGAGACGACGTTCCGGACCTTCCCGGACCCGGCGGTCGACGCCGACGTGATGGGCAACGTCGACTTCGCGCCCGGCGGCGACCGGTTCGCCATCACCGCCAACTCCCGCACCGAGAACGGGAACGTCCACGTGGTCGACGTCGAGACCGGCGAGGCGACCCGCTGGACGAACGCCTCGACGGCCGGCATCCCCCGGGAAACGTTCGTCGGCCCCGAACTGGTCCACTACGGGACGTTCGACGGCCGGGAGATCCCCGCCTTCTTCTCGCTGCCCCGGGACTACCGCGAGGGGGAGACGCCGGTCGTCGTCGACGTCCACGGCGGCCCGGAGAGCCAGCGCCGGCCCACGTTCTCGCCGGTCACCCAGTACTTCCTGCACCGGGGGTACGCGGTGTTCGAGCCGAACGTCCGTGGCTCGTCCGGCTACGGCAAGGCCTACACGCACCTCGACGACGTCGAAAAGCGGATGGATTCGGTGAAGGACCTCCGGGCGGGCGTCGAGTGGCTGCACGACCACCCCGCGGTCGACCCGGACCGGATCGCCGTCATGGGCGGGTCCTACGGCGGGTT
>CAYTAG010000202.1:0-4158 GCA_964435625.1 uncultured Halobacteriales archaeon
TCGTGCTCGTCCGCGCCCCCCGCCGTCTGGGGGCTCGTGGACCCGTGTTCGACGGCGTTCCGGAAGAGGTTCTCGAACACGCCGCCGACGCGGCCGTCGTCGGCGTAGACGTTCGCGTCCTCGGCGATCCGGAGGGTCGCCCCGGCGGTGTCGAGGTTCCCCCACGCGGACTCGGCGACCGACCGCAGCGACACGACGGTCGTCTCGCCGACGGTCCGGCCCTGGCGGGCGAGTTCGAGGATCTCGTCGATGAGCCGCTCCATCCGTTCGAGCGCCGACAGCACCGCCTCGATGTGGTCGTCGTCCTCGCGGGCGAGTTCGGCGTTGCCCCGCGCGATGGTCAGTGGGCCGCGCAGGTCGTGGCTGACGACGCTGGCGAACTCGTCGAGGCGCTCGTTCTGGCGGGCGAGTTCGCGCTCGCGTCGCTTCTGTTCGGTGATGTTCGTACAGATCAGACAGCCGGTCGGGGTCCCCCCCTCCTCGCCCAGGGTCGCGCTCCGGACGAGGAAGTCGTCGATCCCGGAGGCCGTCTCACAGCGCAGCTCCAGGGTGGTGGCGTCGTCGCTGCCGACGGGCAACTCGTCCTCGTGGCCGTCCACGGGCGCCAGGAGGTCGACGAGGGTGGTGCCGACGGCGTCGCCGGCCCCGAACTCCGCCTCGAACGCCGAGTTCACCTGCTCGACGACGGCGGCGCCGTCCTCGACGGCGTAGATGACGGCGGGATCGGGGACGTTCTCGAACAGCGCCGCGAACCGGTCGCGCTGCCGCCGAAGTTCGCGTTCCCGGTCGGCCAGCGCCTCCCGGAGGTCGGTGAACCCCTCGTCGATCTGCCGCCACTCCTCGCTGCCGCCGAGCGCGGCCTCGTAGTCGTAGTTGCCCGCTTCGAGGGCGTCGAACCCCGCCAGGAGCCGCCTGGCCTGCTTGAGGTGGGTCTGGTAGATCCAGGCCCCGAAACCCGCGAGGACGATCACGACGACGAGGACGACGCCCTGCTTGAGCAACAGCGACCCCAGGTTGCTCTGGAGTTCGCTCTCCAGCGGGTCGCGGCTCCGCTCGATGCGGACGGTCCAGTCGGTCGAGTCGACGGTTTCCGTGGCGGTGATCGATTCGTTGAACCGCTCGGACCCGTTGTAGAGGTACTCTCCGTCCGCGGAGACGAACACCGACTGGGTGTCGGTGTCGAACCGCTGGACGTTCGAGAAGAAGGCCTCGTCGTTGAGGACGATGGAGGCGCCGAACACGCCGGCTATCTCGCCGTCGTCGTCGTACATCGGGGAGCTGATCACCACGATCTGCTTGCCGCTGTCCGCGATGAACGGGTCCGTGATGTAAACCTCGCCGTCCAGGGCGTGCTGGACGTAGTCACGTTCGCTGTAGTCCCGCCCGACCAGCGTGTGCCGCGTCTCCTGGCCGACGCCGCGGATGTCGACCTTGCTGCCGTTCTCGGCGATGATGGCCGCCGTGTTGAACTCCGTCTCGTTCATGAAGTCCATCAGCGCCCGACGCTGTTCGGCGGTGCCGAACGCCCGCATCGACGGGTCGTTCGCGGCGATTCGCACCTGTCGCGTCCGCTCCTCGAGCATGTAGTCGATCCGCTCGGCGACGATGCGGGCCGTCTCCGTCGTCTCGGTCTGCTCGCGCTCGATGGCCTGCTGGCGCTGGGATTCGAACCCCGCGAACACCACGCTCCCGAGCACCAGGGTGACGACCACCATCACGAGAGCGAACTGTCTGGTTTGCTTCATGGCGATTCCCGGCCATCGACCGCGACGTTCGGACTGGGTCCCGCGTGGACCTTTCACACGTCCTGACCGTTCGCCCGGTTTATTGTCGCTGTACTGAAATAGTATTTGCGGTGTCGGCGGTCCCTGCGACCGGTCGGTACCGCCGACCGTCGACCTGCGGCGTCGACGCCTCGTGGATGGGACGTGCTCGACGCCTGCTCCGGATTACGACAGGGGTCGGACCCACACGGCGGCGACCAGGACCGCGAGAAAGAGGTACGCCCCGCGGACGAGCAGCATCGTTGCCAGTTCGGGATCGGCCCGGCGGGCGACGTACGCGACCGCGCCGAACGGGACGACGGCCAGCGCGGCGGTCGGCGGGAACACGGCGAGGCCCGCGAGCGCGCCCACGAGCACGAGCGCGGCGGCCATCAGGCCGAACGCGACACCCCGGGCGCGTCCCGGCCCCAGCACGACGGCGACCGTGCGCTTCTGGATCGACAGGTCGTAGTCGTAGTCCTGGGCGTCGTCGATCACCTTCACGCCCGTCAGCAGGACGAGGAAGACGACGGCGAAGCCGACCGGCTCGACGACGACCGTCCCGGCCTGGGCGTAGTACCCCCCCAGCACCGACAGCGCGATGCCGGCGGGGTAGCCCATGGTGGCCCCGACGGGGTTGGTGTCCAGCTGGGGCGCGTGGTGGTAGGCGATCAGCCAGGTCGGCGCGGTCAACGCGACCGCGCCCCACCCCGCGACGGCCCACAGGCCTGCGAGGGCGGTCGCGTGGAGGCCGCTCGCGGCGACGAGCGCGAGCCGGCACCCCCCGGCGGTCAGTGGGTGGTCGTCGTCCTCGCCCCGGCGGTGGAAGTCGACGTAGCCGTCCTTGACGTGGGCCGTGTAGACGGCGGCGAAGATGGCGACGGCGTGGACGCCGGCCGCGACCGTCGAGGACTGGCCGGCGATTACCCCCCCGAACAGCGAGGCGGCAATCGGCGGCAGCATGAACACCGGGTGGACCTGCGAGGCCAGCGCCCGCAGGATTGCCACCCCCCCGTCGCCGTGACGTGCGACGGCCATGGTAGTCCTTCGGGCGCCGTCACCATAGTAATCCGGCCCGACCGGTGGGACGGAACCCCGACGGCGACCGTTCGACGCCTCCACCGGCGACGGCCAAATGAATGCCTATAAATTTGACAGTAGTAATAAAAGTTAAAAATATAGTAGTGATATTAAATTACGCAATGCAAGAAGGTAAACCCGACGGAACGGCGAGCGATCCGACGACGACCGGTCCGGTACCGCGGCGCTCGTACCTCCAGTTGGTCGGTGCGAGCGCGTTCGGGACCGTCGCCGCGAGCGGCCTCGGGAGGGCGGCACGGACCGTGATCGACCTGGGGGACGAGGGTCTCGGCGACGGCGACACCATCGACCCGTACCTGGACGACTACTGGCAGAGCGGCAACGAGGTCCACGTTCCCGCGGGCACGTACGACTGGAACGGCGACCACCTCGGCGGGACGATCAACGACGCGGCGCTGATCGGCGACGGGGACGTGTACTTCGACATCGGCGACGGTGGCGACATCAACAACACCCTCACGGTGTCGTCCGGTTCGACGGAGGTCCGCGACATCACCGTCGCGGGCACGGCCGCCAGCGGCAAGAACCGCATCGCCTGGCAGTGTACGGACTCGAACGCGTCGCTGACGGTCGAGAACTTCGACCTCCCCGGCGGGTCCTACGGGTTCGGCGAACACCCCTCGCCCATCGGGATGTTCGTCCGGAACGACAACGTCGGGACGGTCACCATCAGGGACTGTTACATCGGGGGGTTCGCCAACAACGGCATCTACTCGACGCACTCGCCGGGCGCGACCATCATCGAGTGCTGTCACGTCGTCGACTGTGACATCGACGGGATCCGCCTCGGCGACAACGACGAGATCCACGACTGTCTCGTCGAGATGCGCCAGATGGACGACGCGTTGACCGGCCGCGGCGTCCGCGTTCGCTACGACGGGAACATGGTCATCGACGGACTCCACGTCGTCAACGACGAGGGGTCGGTCCCGCTGGTCTCGGCACCCGACGTCGACGCTCACTGCGACGTCAGCAACGTCTTCATCGAGAACGACACCGGCACCAACGCCATCGAGGACAACAGTGGCTCCTTCGACGTCGGGAGCAACGTCAACGTGACCGGGAGCGGGAGCTACGACACGCCGGGGGTCGACGGGTCCAGCGTCGCGACCGGCAGCGCCGCGATGCCCCCCGAAACGAGCATGAACGACGTCTGCTCGGACGGCGACGGCGGGGACGGCGGCGGCGGGGACGGCGACACCCACTTCGAGATAGTCACGGTTGACGGCGGCCCGGAACTCCAGTACGAGTTCACCGTCCAGGGATCCTCGGTCTCCCGCGACACGTCCAACGG
>CAYTAG010000202.1:4258-6344 GCA_964435625.1 uncultured Halobacteriales archaeon
GTCTCCCGCGACACGTCCAACGGGGACGACTCCGCCGAAACCAACAACGACTCCATCACCGACAACGGCGACGGGACGTTCACCGTCACCGGTGAAACGGGGAACGGCTACGGCGACAGCTACTACTACGACGGGGAGGTCACCTCGTGGTCGGGGAACGTCGACGCGTCCAATTACACGCTGTACCGCGACGGCACCGAGGTTTCGAGGTTCGAACTCGCGGGCTCGCACTTCGAGATCACGACCGTCGACGGCAGCCCCGAACTCCACTACGAGTTCACCGTTGAGGGGTCGGACGCGGACGTGACCCGCGACACGTCCAACGGCGACGATTCGGCGGAGACCAACAACGATTCGATCACCGACAACGGCGACGGGACGTTCACCGTCTCCGGCGAGACCGGCAACGGCTACGGCGACAGTTATCGCTACCTCGGATCGCTCGCGAACTGGTCGGGGAACGTCGACGACTCGAACTACACGCTGTACCGCGACGGCGACGAGATCCAGCCGGCCGACGTCTCCTGACCGGACCGGGTCGGTGCCCGCGAGCCCGGTGACCCGACTCCGGGGTCGTCGCCCCGGGCGACCACGGGTCAGGTACACCGGCAACGGGACGGTCGACCGGAAGCCACGTTTACGGTCCGTTCCCCGCCGAGGTCCCAGTGATCCGGTAGCCCAGCGCAGAAAGATTTAGATATTCAAATAATATCCATTATAATTTCCAATATTGGTATTTATTTCTTTTTATTCGACCAGAGATTTTATAAATGTACGGCCCCAATTCGAGAGTGCGACATGACACCGACGCTCGCGCCCCGGTCTCCTGCCGGGGCGGACGGCGGACGTACCGACTGTGACCTGCCGCGCCGGCCGAGTCCCCGGGGCGTCGAACCGGAGGCCGGCGTCGATGAGTGACCCGGAACGGTCCGGGACGGACCCGGCGGACGGGATCGGACGGCGCTCGCTGCTGAAGGTGGGCGGGACCGCCGCCGGCGCGCTCGCGCTCGGCGCCGCCGTCCCCGGGACCGTGGCGGCCGACTACGCCTCGGTGCTGGAAACCTCCGAACTCGGCGGCCGGGAGAACTACTCGGATTCGAGCCGGCCCCTGTCGGGCAACTACGAACCGACGACCGAGAGCGAGTTACGGAGCGCGCTGTCGTCGGCCAGCGGCGGCGAGGTCGTCTTCGTGCCCGGCGACGCCAGCATCGAGGTGACGGTCCCGGATCCGTCCGACCTCGACGACTTCCTGGAGGTCCCGGCGGACGTCACCCTGGCGAGCGACCGGGGAATCGACGGGTCCGCGGGCGGCCTCGTTTACACCGACCAGAACGACAAGCAGTTCATGGAGGCCCGCTCCGGGGCCCGGGTGACCGGCATCCGGATCGGCGGCCCGCTGTGGGACTTCGTCGCGCACCCGAACTGGGGTGGCCCGGAGTGGTCCCGTGGCATCGGCTGTGAAGGTAGCGGCATCGAGGTCGACAACTGCGAGATTTATGGCTGGGGTCACTACGGGGTCGGCGCCGACGACGACACGGTCGTCCACCACTGCCACGTCCACCACTGCCCGATGGACGGGCTCGGGTACGGCGTCTACAGCTTCGGGGACATGCCGGAGATCTCCTTCAACGTGTTCAACCACCACCGCCACAGCATCGCCGGCAACGGCACCGGCTACGACCTCCACGACAACTTCTTCGGCGGGGAGACGTACGGCCACGTCATCGACATGCACAACAGCGGCACGACGATGGAGATCTACGACAACACGGTGGCCGTCACCGAGCGGTCGGACAAGGACGCCCAGGCCGGCGGCGTGGTCCTCCGGGGCGAACCCCAGGAGTACTGCGACATCTTCCGGAACTGGTTTTACAACCCGGATCCTCCCGAAGAACCCCCGACGAACGCCTTCACGACCGAAGCAATCGTCCAGGAGGGGGCCTCGACCTGGGCGAACGTCGAGTACTGGAACAACCACTACGGCTCGGACGACCCACCGAGCGACGACATCGGCGCCCCGGTCGACGGCGGCGACAGCGACGACGGCGAGGACTACCCGGGACTGCAGCACAGCTACGAGTTCGTC
>CAYTAG010000203.1:0-2944 GCA_964435625.1 uncultured Halobacteriales archaeon
GAGCCTCCGCTCGTTTCACTCGCGGAGACCTCGCGCGCGTTGCTCGCGCGCGCCGACGCCAGACGATCACTGTGCCGAAACGACGCCCGACGATCCACCCTGGCGAAACGACGCCTGACGATCCACCCTGCCGAAACGACGCCCCACGATGACCCTCCCGAAACGACGCCCGACGATCCGCTGGCTGGAGGTCGCCGGAGCCGGTCGCTGCCCCGTCGGTAGGGCCGCCGTGGCCGGACCCGCCAACTATATACGACCCACGGCCAACACGCATCAGGAGACATGGCGTCGGAATTGACGACCCGCCGACGGACGCTGCAGGGGGTCGACGTGACGGCCAGCGACGCGAGCGACCCCGTGGTGTACGTGGGTGCGGACGACGGAGTGCTGTACGCGGTCGACGCCGAGACGGGCGACCCGGTGTGGACGTTCGCGGAGCCGTCCGGACCGGTCGGGACCTCACCGGCGGCGGCGGGCGGAACCGTGTACGTCGGGTCCGACGACGGGACGCTGTACGCGGTCGACGCCGACACCGGCGAGCGCGTCTGGGCGTTCGCGGAGCCGTCCGGACCGGTCGCCTCCTCGCCGACCGTGGTCGACGGGACGGTCTACGTCGGCGCGGACGACGGGACGCTGTACGCGGTCGACGCCGAAACTGGCGAGAGGCGGTGGACGTTCGAGGCGCCGTCGGGCTGGGTGCGTTCGTCGCCGACGGTCACCGACGGGGTCGTCTACGTCGGCGCGCACGACAGGACGCTGTACGCGGTCGACGCCGACGCCGGCGAGGGCGTCTGGACGTTCGAGGACCCGGTCGGGCCGGTGTCGTCGTCCCCGACCGTCGCCGACGGGGTCGTCTACGTCGGGTCCGACGACCGGCGGCTGTACGCGGTCGACGCCGACGCCGGCGAGGGCGTCTGGACGGCCGAACATCCGGACGGGCCGGTGTACGCCTCGCCGGAAGTCGCCGACGGGACCGCGTACGTCGGGTCCTGGGAGGCGCTGCTGGCGGTCGACGCCGAAACCGGCGACCTCGACTGGACCGTCGACCTCCCGGCGCACGGCGTCGACGCCTCGCCGACGTACGTCGACGGGACGGTCTACGTCGGCGCGCTCGACGGATCGCTCCGGGCGGTCGACGCCGAATCAGGGACCGAGACCTGGTCGTTCACGGAGCCGTCCGAGTGGATCGTCGCCTCGCCGGCCGTGGTCGACGGGACGGTCTACGTCGGCGCGG
The DNA here is from genome assembly GCA_964435625.1 of uncultured Halobacteriales archaeon. Taxonomy (GTDB): domain Archaea; phylum Halobacteriota; class Halobacteria; order Halobacteriales; family PXRE01; genus PXRE01. Next base: position 1,235 of record CAYTAG010000203.1, read on the forward strand.
ACGACGGCACCCTCTACGCGGTCGAGGCGGCGACCGGCGAGAGGCGATGGGCGTTCGAGGACCCCTCGGCGGGGATCACCGCGGGCGCGACCGTGGCGTCCCCTGCAGGGGACGGAGCCGCTGTCGGGGGTGCCGGTAACGAATGAACAGGCGCGAACTCCTGGCGGCCTGTGGATCGCTGACGACGTTCGCGGCCGCGGGCTGCAACGAGGCCGGCGACGGGACCCCGACGGAGACCCGCGAACTCGCCGTCGACGAGGTCGACGACTGGCCGATGTTCCTGTACGATAGCACGCACGGCCGGTGTTTCGCCGGCGAGCGCGGCCTGGAGGACGCCCCGCCGACGCGGTGGTCCTACGGGACTGACGACGCGGTCTGGGCGAGTCCGGTGATCGCGGACGGGACGCTGTACGTCGGGAGCTACGACGGGTACCTCTACGCCATCTCGACGGAGACCGGCGACCTGCTGTGGCGCTACGAGACCGGCGACCGCCTGGACGGCAGCCCGGCGGTGGCGAACGGGACGGTGTATTTCGGCTCGTTCGACAGGAACGTCTACGCGCTGGACGCCGAGAGCGGCGATGAACGCTGGATCTACGGCATGGACGGGATCGTCCGGAGCAGTCCGACGGTGAGCGACGGCGTCGTCTACGTCGGCGCGCACTGTCGCACCGAGGAGTGCAGTTCGTACTACGACGCCCGGTGGCCGGAACGGGGCTACGTCTACGCGCTCGACGCCGAACGCGGCGACCTCCGGTGGCGACACGGGACGGGCGACGGCGTGGTCAGCACCCCCGCAGTGCGGGCGGGAACCGTGTACGTCGGCAGTTCCGACGAGACGCTGTACGCGCTGGACGCGGAAACGGGCGAGAAACGGTGGAGCCACGGGACCGAGGGCGCGATCATGAGTAGCCCGGCCGTCGTCGACGGCCGGGTGTACTTCGGGACAGTCGTCGGCGAACTGTACGCACTGGACGCCGACGGCGAGGTGGCCTGGAGGTTCGACGCGGAGCGCAGCGGCAACCTCGACCTCCCGGTGGTGATCACCTGCTCCCCGGTCGTCTGCGACGGGACAGTGTACGTCGGGTCGGTCGTCCCGGGCGAGAACACCTACGGGGAACTGTACGCCATCTCGGCCGACGAAGGCACCCGCGAGTGGGCGGCGTCGCCGTACGGCCACGGGATCGGGAGCAGCCCCGTGATCGTCGACGACGCGCTCTACTTCGGTGCGCACACCCTGGGAGTCGACCCGGACGCCGAACCCGGGCTGTACGCCGTCGACCAGGACGGGACCGACCGCTGGAGCTACACCGTCGACGGGGCGGAACACAGGGGATTCGGGAGCAGTCCGGCGGTCGTCGGCGAGACGCTGTACGTCGGTAGCACGGCCGGGCAGGTCCACGCGTTCGACCTGGAACGGTAGACCCCCGACCGGTCGGCCACGGCCGCACGGCCGCTTGCTGACGTGTGGACCGGGCGAATAATATACTATAATATAGGAAATAATTAAGTGAGTTCGGATTGATGAATTTGGGCTATGGACGACAATGGCGAGACGTTCAACAGACGGACGATACTACGAGCGACGGTGACGGCCGCGACCACGGGGGCGGTGCTGCCCCGGGCGTCGCTGGCGACCGACCACGTCGACTGGCCGGCGGTCGACGATTTCGAGCGGTCGGACCCCCTGGCGGAGTACGGGGCCAACGC
>CAYTAG010000203.1:3044-6318 GCA_964435625.1 uncultured Halobacteriales archaeon
CGGCGGTCGACGATTTCGAGCGGTCGGACCCCCTGGCGGAGTACGGGGCCAACGCGGGGCAGTTCGGCGTCGAGACCTCCACCGTGTACGAGGGCAGTCGGGCGCTGGTCAACGCCAGCGGCGACTACTACAGCGCCGTCTCGACGTCCGGACTCGATAGGTATCCCTCCCGTGGCGAGGAGATGACCGTCTACTTCGACAACGCGGCCGAGGACAACTTCGTCGCCGTTCACTTTTTCGCCCAGTCCGAGACCGACAACCCGGAGGGCTACACGGTGGGGATCAGCGGCGCGGGCGCCTGGCGGATGTGGAACCACGTCGATGGTTCCATCTCGCGGATCGCCAACCAGGACCTCCCCGCGAGCGATCAGATCGACGGCTGGTACCGCGCGGAGATCCGGACGGACTCCACGACCGTCTACGCGGACCTCTACGACGACGCGACCGACGAGTTGCTGGCCTCAATCCAGGCCGACGACACGAACTTCAGTTCCGGCGGGATCGGCTTCCGGTCGGCCGGCAACGGCGAGGTCTGGGACTACGCGTACCGACCCGACCTGAGCGCACCGTCGTGTTCGCTCGCCAGTCCGTCCGACGGAGCCACGGTCGCGGGGACCACCACCGTCCAGGTCGACGCCGCCGACGCGGGGGACGCCGACGACAGCCTCACCGTCGAGGTCTCGATTGACGGCGGCAGCTGGGTCGACGCGGTCTACGATAGCTCCTCGGGGTACTACGAGTACGACTGGGACACCACCGCCAGCGACGACGGCGACCACACCATCGACGCCCGCGCCACCGACAGCGACGGCGCGACCACGGACGCCAGCCGGATCACCGTCACCGTCGACAACGCCAGCGGCACGGTCATCGAGGACTTCGAGCGGACCGACCCCCTGGCGGACTACGGCGCGGCGACGGACCTGTACAGCGTCACCACCTCGACGGTGTACGAGGGGAGCCAGGCGCTGGTCAACGACGGCGGCGACTACGGCAGTGCCGTCTCCACGTCCGGGCTCGACACCTACCCGTCCCGCGGCGACGAGTTCCACTACCGCTTCGACAACGCCGGCGACGACAACTTCGTGGCGCTGCACTTCATGGCCCAGTCGGAGACGGACAACCCGGAGGGCTACACGGTCGGGATCAGCGGTTCCGGGGCCTGGCGGATGTGGAACAGCGTGAACGGGTCGGTCTCGGTGATCGCCAGCCAGGACCTGCCCACGAGCGACCAGATCGACGGCTGGTACCGCGCGGAAGTGTGGACCGACGACACGACCGTCTACGCGGACCTGTACGACGATTCGACCGACGAGTTGCTGGCCTCCATCCAGGCCGACGACACGAACTTCAGTTCCGGCGGGATCGGCTTCCGGTCGGCCGGCAACGGCGAGGTCTGGGACTACGCGGTCGAGCAACCCGATTCGAGTTACACGGTCGTCGACGGCTTCGAGCGGTCGGACCCCCTGGCGGAGTACGGGGCCAACGCGGGGCAGTTCGGCGTCGAGACCTCCACCGTGTACGAGGGCAGTCGGGCACTGGTCAACGCCAGCGGCGACTACTACAGCGCCGTCTCGACGTCCGGGCTGGGGGAGTACCCCGACCGCGGCGACGAGGTGACCGTCTACTTCGACAACGCCGGAGACGACAACTACGTCGCATTCCACTTCTTCGCCCAATCCGAGACCGACAACCCGGAGGGCTACACGGTGGGGATCAGCGGCGCGGGCACCTGGCGGATGTGGAACCACGTGAACGGGTCGATCTCGCGGATCGCCAGCCAGGACCTCCCCGCGAGCGACCAGATCGACGGCTGGTACCGCGCGGAGATCTGGACGGACTCGACGACCGTCTACGCGGACCTGTACGACGATTCGACCGACGAACTACTGGCGTCCATCTCGGCTGACGATACGAGCTGGTCGTCGGGCGGCATCGGGTTCCGGTCGGCCGGCAACGGCGAGGTCTGGGACTACGCCATCAACAGGGCCTCGGACACCGACGGTGGGGGCGGGGACTACGGCCCCGGCATCCGCCACTCGCTGTACGACGGCCCGGTCGGCGGCGGCGACGGGATGCCGGAGTCCGCCATCAACGCCCCGGAAGACGCCGACGACGTCGTGACCGACGGGGACCTCCAGTCCGCCATCGACGCCGCGTCGCCGGGTGACGTCATCTACGTCGAGGGCAGCGCGACCGCGAGTAGCGTCCACGTGGACGACGTCACGATAGCCGGCAACCGCGGCGCGGGCAGCGACGGGCACATCGACGACCTCGACGTCGACGCCCGGAACGTCAGGTTCGACGGGTTGTTCGTCGACGTGGCCGACTCCATCCGGATCACCGAACGGGGCTGGGAGGCGTTCAACTGCGAGTTCTCCGGGCAGGGGTACTTCGAAATCGACACCGACGTCCTCGCGGAACCGGACGTCGAGTTCAAGCAGTGCGAGATCCACGACATGGAGACCTACAAGACGATCCAGAGCGGGTACGTGTACGGCGACGACGTGTACGCCTGTGGTGACGGGTTCCACATGCCGGGGTACGACAACAGGATCCGGATCGTCTACTGTGAGTGGTACAACAACAGCAAGATATCCGGGACCCAGTACTACTTCGAGATCGTCGACAACCACCTCCACACCAGCGGGACCTCGGGTGGCTTCCTCGAACTGCGTGCGCCCAACGAGTGTCGGATCTCCGGGTCCGGGAGCGTCAACGACTGTGGAACGCCGTGCGGGACCGCGATCCTCGAACACAACCGCAACGAGATGACCAACGACGGGGAGGGCGTTCGACTCGCTCAGGTCCGCGGGACGCCGTGGCGGGACGTGGCGTCGGTTCGCAAGAACTACGCCCCGGTCAACTCGGACTGGTACGCGGGCTGTGAAGCAGACGATTCGTGGAGTTCGACCTGGCAGGACCAGATCGTCCTCCAGAACGCGGGCGACGCCGGCGAGGGCACCCTGGACGAGATCGTCGTGGAGAACAACGACCTGTCCTGACCGGCGGCACCGGCCACTCCCTGGCCGGACGCGCCCGTCGGCTCACAGCCGCTTGCTGACGTAGGGGCCGTCCTGATAGTACCCCAGCTTCTCGCGGTAGTACTCGCGGGCGCCGATGCCCGAGATGACGCTGAGTTTCCCGTAGCCCGCGTCCGTGGCGAGTTCCTCGGCCGTTGCCATCAGCCGGCGGCCGTACCCCTCGTGCTGGTGACCGGCCCCGTCCTCGGCATCGCCGTCCTCACCGATGGCGACCTCGCTGCCGTAGAAGT
>CAYTAG010000204.1:0-6294 GCA_964435625.1 uncultured Halobacteriales archaeon
ATCAGGTACGCGAACGCCGCGATCACGAGGATGATCGTCAGGTACGCGAACCACAACAGCATGTCCTTGCCGCGCTCGCCGACGTACTGGCCGATGATGTACCCGATGGACTTGCCCTCGTGACGGACGCTGGAGGACAGCGACATGAAGTCGTGGACCGCACCGAAGATCGGGTTGCCGATTGCGATCCAGACGAGTGCCGGCAGCCAGCCGAACGCCGCCGCCGCCGTGATCGGCCCGGCGATCGGTGCGCCGCCGGCGATGCTCGAGTAGTGATGCCCGAGCAGTACCGGTTTTTTCGAAGGTACGTACTCCTGTCCGTCGTTGTACTTGTGCGCTGGCGTCTCCCGATCGTCGTCGAGTTCGACGAACCTCGAGAGGTACCTGCTGTACCCGAGGTAGCCGATCGAGAACGTAATCAGCGCCAGTATCGCCATCCACATCACCTGTACCATTGGTGTGTCACCTCGTGGCAGGTTTGGTTCAAACGGTACTTAAAGGTTAACTGAAAGTACACTTTCCTGACAGGTAGTTGCCCCACGGTATTCCCCGGTTGGGGATCCGTCCGGGCGGGTTCTGGGAATTCAGTTCATCCTACGGAAATTATGTTCGAGCTAGGAACTCGCGTTCGAATACCTACGTCGACCCTTCCGACCCCCGGGCCAGCGCCGACTTTCCCGATTCAGATCGGGCATCCACCCTCCCGGCCTCCGATCAGACGCCGACCGACTCCACGGTCACGTCGATCTCCAGATCGTCGGCGACCTCCGCCAGGAGGTCGCCTTTCACCTCCTCGACCCGGGACTCGACGACCGCGACCAGCGGCTGGTCGAAGGAGTCCCGGATCCGGTCGATCCGCTCGCGCTCGGTCTCGACGCGCTGCTGGAGGTAGCTGGCGCCGCGTCCGTCCTCGTCGGGGTCCGGGGCCGGGGTCACCCTGTTGACCACCAGGCCGTCGACCGAAAGTCCCTGTTCGGTCATGCTCTCGATTGCCCGCTGGGTCTCCCGGATCGACAGCTCGTCGGGGTTCAACACCAGGTAAAAGGCCGCGTCCGACCGGAGCGTCTCGCCGGCGAACTCGAACTTCTCCTTGCGCTCCCGGAGGTGCTCGATGATCGGGTCGTCCTCGGCGCGCCGGCGCGCCTCCTTGTCGCCGATGGCCGCCTTCTCGAACAGGTCGATGCTCTCGGCCCGCTTGTCGACCAGCCGGTCGAGCCACTCCTCCAGGAACTCCGGCAGCGACAGCAGTCGCAACGTCCCGCCCGTGGGCGAGGTGTCGAACACCACGCGGTCGTAGTCGTCGCTCGCGGGTCGTTCCTCCCCGCTCGGATTCTCGGCGGCGCCTGACGGCGCCTCGCTACGCATCACCTCGATGAACCGGTCGAACAGCGCGGCCTCGTAGGCCCCCGGCGTCCGGTGAGCCAGTTCGATCTGGCGGTCGAGTTCGTTGACGATGGCCGGGCTTACCTGGTCGGTCATCCGCCGTTTGATCTCCATCATGTGGGCCTCGACCTCCTCCTCGGGGTCGATCTCCATCGCGTAGAGGTTCTCGACGCCGTCGACCGACCGCGGCTCGTCCTCGAAGTCCTGGTCGAACACGTCCGACGTGCTGTGGGCCGGGTCCGTCGAGACGATCAGCGTCTCCAGGCCCGCGCGGGCGCTCTTCAGTGCGTACGCGCTGGAGATCGTCGTCTTGCCGACCCCGCCCTTGCCGCCGAAGAAGACGAACTGCTCCATCAGTGGAAGTGGTACTGGTGGCCCTTTCGCTCCAGCAGCGTCTCCCGGTCCCACATCCGGCGCTCGAACTCCTCGAACTCCCCGGCGAGGTACGGCAGCAACTCGACGGTGTAGTACGAGACGGGGCTGGGGATGCCGAAGGCGTCCGCGAAACAGGCGAACAGGAAGGTGTCCTCGACGTCTTCGGCCTCCTGTTCGATCTTCTCGAACGCCGGGTGCTCGATCATCGCGTGGTAGAGGCCCTCGAAGATCCGGCCGAGCCACTCGAGGAAGCCGTCCGGATCGCCGTCGTGGTCGTGACCGTGTGTCATGTGTGTCACCCTAGCGAGGAGGGACCAAAAAGGGCGTGGAACGGTCCGTCCTGGAATCCGCCATCAGCACGCACAGCCCGCCGAATCGACCGACCGCTCGAACGCCATCTCCTCGCCGCAATCGGGGCAGGCCGGCGGCGCCTCGCCGTCGTGGTCGACGTCTCGTACCCGCTGGTCGCAGTCGTGACACCAGTAGGCCCCCTCCGAGGAGTCGTTCGGCGTGCCGCCGCGTTCCTGGGGGTTCGACGCTTCGATCAGTTCGCGAACCGTGCCGAGGACGCTCATGTCGTTCGTGAGTTGGCTCACCAGGCAATAAAACCGCGGTCGGTCGTGTACGTCTCGCGCACGGTCGAAGGAGTGTGGTCCAGGTCGACGTGGTGGGGGCCCGGATCGCCCGGGCGATCCTGTGGCTGAACGCACGTGGAGTGCGCCCGGACGTACGGTCACCGCTGGTACCTTTATGTTCCGTCCGCGGCAGGACCCGGGTATGGACGTACTCGTTGCTGGCGGGACCGGATTCGTCGGGACGGCGCTGTGCACGGAACTGGCCGAGCGCGGCCACGACGTGACCGCGCTCTCCCGGAGCGCCGACGACACGACGGTCCCCGAGAGCGTCGAGCCGTACCGGGGCGACGTCACCGACTACGAATCGATGGCGGCCGCCTTCGACGGCCAGGACGCGGTGGTGAACCTGGTGGCGCTGTCGCCGCTGTTCCAGCCCAGCGGCGGCGAGCGCGAGCACTTCCGCGTCCACCTCGGCGGCACCCAGAACGTCGTCAGGGCCGCCGAGGAACACGGCGTCGACCGGTTGATCCAGCAGAGCGCGCTCGACGCGAGCACCGACGCGCCGACGCACTACCTCCGGGCGAAGGGGGAGGCCGAGGCGGTCGTCCGCGATTCGAACCTGGACTGGACCATCGTGCGTCCCTCGATCATCTTCGGGGACGGCGCCGAGATCGTCGAGTTCACCAAACTGCTCACGACGCCGTACGTCACGGGGTTGCCGGACGGGGGGAGCATCCCCTTCCAGCCCATCTGGCTTTGGGACTTCGTGCCGCTCGTCGGGGACGCCCTGGAAGAGGACGCCCACGTCGGCGAGGTCTACGAGGTCGGCGGCCCTGCGATGCTGACGCTGGCGGACATCACGCGGCTGATCTACCGGGCCGAGGGCAAGTCCGTCTCGATCCTCCCGATCCCGGAGGTCCTGGCGAAACTGGGCGGGATCGTCGCCGGCCCCCTGCCGGTGATCCCGTTCGGCCGCGACCAGATCGCGGCGCTGGCGGTCGACAACACCGTCGCGGACAACGACGTGACGGCGTTCGGCGTCGATCCGGGCGAACTCCGGACGTTCGGGGACTACCTCGGGGTGGCGGAGGGGTAGTCACCCGACCGTCGCTCGATTACGGAAGTTTAAAGGCCGAGACACGGCCACTTCCAGGCAGGAATGATCGAGCCAGTCGTGCTCCAGGTCGTCGAGAGCTTCCTCGTGGACTACCACGTAGGCCACGCGCTGGTCCTCTTTTTTGCGCTCTCGGTGCTGGCGGTCCTGCCGCTGGGGTCCTCGAAGATGCTCTCGTTGACGGTGATGGCGTTCGGGTTGCTGTTCCTGCTCACGCCCGAGAGCACCATGGGGAGCGACCCGGTGTACAAGTTCGTCGGGCTGGCGCTGCTCGTGGTCGCTCCCGTCGTCTACACGTTCGCCCGGGACTAGGGCCGTCGTCCCGTCTCATTTCCGTTACGTGCGTCGCGCTCACGAGCCAATCGTCGAGCTCACGAGCCAGTAGTTCACGGCGCGCGCGTTGCTCGCGCGCGCCATGGTCCCAATTTGGCCCCTGCCAGCCCCGGATCGGACTACCCGTGGAACCGGTACAGCGACGTCACGTACGGCAGGCGGTGGAGCATCCAGACCGCGACGGGCAACCCCAGCACCGTCACCGCGAACAGCACCGCCACGTTCGCCCAGACGAAACTCAGCCACCACCCCACCAGCAGGAAGTACGCCGCGCGCACGACCAGCGAGTGCTGGCCGCGACCGCCCCCTGGGTCGATCTCGCGGCGGGGCTCCGCCAGGGTGAGGATTCTCGGCACCATGTTGACCAGGATCACGCCGAACGGGGCGAGGACGACGGTGGCGTTCAGCGCCCAGGCCACGTTGACCACGACCGCTGTCAGCCACCACCCCACCAGGACGAACCAGGCCGCACGGACCGGGAACGAACGCGCCATGGCGGCAGTTGGAACGCCGGCCGGTTAAGCCGAGCGTCGAAACCCGAGCCGTTTTACGGCCCTCCCGTCTATCCGTGCGTGATGACCGTCATCGGCACCGTGGGGCTGGCCGGCAGCGGGAAGGGCGAGGCCGCCGAGGTCGCCCGCGAGGAGGGGGTCCCCGTCGTGACGATGGGCGACGTGGTCCGGGACGCCTGCCGCGAGCGCGGCCTCGACCCCGCCGAGAACCACGGCCGGGTCGCACGCGAGTTGCGCGAGGAAAACGGCCCCGCCGCAATCGCCGAGCGGACCCTGCCCCGGGTCCGCGAGCACCTCGACGATCACGACACCGTCCTCGTGGACGGCATCCGCTCGGACGTCGAGGTCGACCGCTTCGAGGACGCGTTCGGCGAAGCGTTCGTGCTGGTCAGCGTCGAGGCGCCGTTCGAGGTCCGCGCCGAACGGCTGGGCGCCCGCGGGCGCGACGCCTCGGACGGCGACCGGGCCGCGCTGCGCGAGCGCGACGAGCGCGAACTCGGGTTCGGCATGGGGGAGGCGATGGAGACGGCCGACGTCGTCGTCGAGAACACGGACACGCTCGAATCGTTCCACGGGACGATCCGGCGGTTGCTCCGGGACGGCCCCGAGGCGGTCGAACCATGAGCGAGGTCTACAGCGTCGACGTCGAGATCACGGCGCCGGTCTACGACACGGAGGTGACCGACCGCGTCGCGGACGCGATCACGAACCTCTTTCCCGGCGCCGAGGTCGAACGCACCCCCGGCGAGTTGCGCGCGAGGACCCACACCCTGGATCGGTTCGCCGAGCGACTCCGCGAGCAGGAGATCCTCGACACGGCCCGCGCGCAGTTCTTCGAGAACCGCCGCGGGGACGCGTTCACCTTCGCGCTGAAGAAGCAGGCCGCCTTCGAGGGCGTCGTCAACTTCGCGGTCGGCAACCCCGACGAACTCGGCGAACTCCACGTCAGCGTCCGGGTCGAGGAGCCCTCCATGGAGGCGTTCGTCGACCGCATCGCGCCGGCCACCGAGGACGGCGTCCCGCCGGACGAGGACCCCTGGCGATGACGACCGCGATCTGTTTCGACCTCGACGGCACCCTCGTCCACCTGAACCGCCCCTACGACGAGGTGCTGGCCGACGTCTTCGGGGCGCACCTCGGCGCGTCCTCGCCCGACCTCGTCGGGACCTACGACGAGGCCTTTTTCGCTGCGTTCGAGGCCCTGGAATCGGACCCCTACCACCGGGGGATGGAGGCGGTGCTCGACGCGGCCACGAACGACCAGGATTTCGACGACGCCAGTGCGGACCCCGACGGGATGGTCGCCACGCTTCGCGAGGAGGAGTACGCCGCGACCGAGGTGCCACGGCCGGCCCGTAGCGCCGTCGAGCAACTGTCCGAGCAAGCGACCCTGGGCGTCGTCACCAACGGCCTGCCCGGGTGGCAGACCGGCAAACTGGACCACCACGGCGTCGCGGACCTCTTCGACGCGGTCGTCACGTCCTACGAGGCCGGCGCGCACAAGCCCGACGCCGAACCGTTCGAGTTGGCCCGGGAGCGGTTGCCCGCCGACGAGTACGCCATGGTCGGCGACGACTACGAGTACGACGTCGAGGGCGCACGCACCGCCGGGTTCGTGCCCGTCCACTTCGAGGAGGACGGTCCGGACTTCTGGGAGACGCTGTCGGTGATGCTGTAGGCACGCGGCGTTGCCCGGAGAACGCTCCGACGTGGGCCTCGTTCACTCGTCGCGCTCGCCCGCCGCCGGCAGCGTGAACGAGAACGTCGACCCCTCGCCGGGGTCCGAGTCGACCCAGATGTCGCCGCCGTGGCGTTCGACGATGCGCTCGCACAGCGCCAGCCCGATCCCCGTTCCGCCGCGCTCGCCCTGTGCGTGCAGGCGCTGGAACACCTCGAAGATCCGGTCGGCGTCCTCGGGGTCGATGCCGATTCCCCGGTCGCGCACGGAGATCACCCGGTGGTCGCCGTCTCGCTCGGCGGAGACGTGGACGCGAGGCGGTTC
>CAYTAG010000205.1:0-6294 GCA_964435625.1 uncultured Halobacteriales archaeon
AGGTAGATGACGCCGGGTTCGCCGTTCTCGTGGGCGCCCTCGACGATGCGGTCCCAGATGACCTCGGCGGGGATCGACAGTTCCTCGCCGACCTCGACGTGCTCGCCGAGGCCGAACCACTCGTACATCTCCTCGGTGTGCTCGGTCGCGACGTGGGGTTCACCGGTACGCGGATTGGTGAACGTGAACTCCTCGCCCGCTTCCAGGGCCGCCATGAAGTCGTCGGTCACGCCGACGGAGATGTTGAAGTTCGAGAGGTGGCCCTCGACGGCGTTGCGGAGGTGCTCCGGGACCTTGCCGTCCTCGTCGATCAACTCCCGGGCCTCCTCCAGGGCGTCCCTGAAGGAGTTGTGGGTGTAGTCGGAAGGGTCGTTCAGCCGCAGGGTGGTCGCCAGCGAGACGTCCTTGTTCTTGCTGTGGATGAACTGGATGACGTCGGGGTGGCTGACCCGCATGACCGCCATCTGGGCGCCCCGCCGGGTGCCGCCCTGGGCTATCGTGTCACACATCTGATCAAATGTGCGCATGAAGCTGACCGGCCCGGAGGCGATGCCGCCCGTGGAGCCGACGGTGTCGCCGTACGGCCGCAGTTTCCAGAAGGCATAGCCCATTCCGCCTCCCGATTGGAAAATTTCTGCTGCTTCTTTGACAGTTTCGTGGATGTCCGAGATGTCGTCGTCCGGCGAGTCGACGAAACAGGCAGACAGTTGCTGGAGTTCGTCGCCGGCGTTCATGATGGTCGGGCTGTTGGGCATCCACGCCAGCCGCTCCATCATGTCCTGGAACTCCCCGCGTACGCTCTCGACGTGTTCGCGGACCCCCTCGGGAAGTTCCGGGACGACGGTGTCGTAGGCGAACTTGCTGACGTTCTCCTCGGTCAGGCTCGTCTCGACGTCCTCCCCGACGGCGGATCCCGCCCCGAACACCTCCGCGGCGAGTTCGTCCCGGCGCGGGTGATCCGGCTTGAGTTGCTCGGGCGTGACCGTGACCTCGACGCCCTGCCGGTCGGCCTCGTAGACGGCCTCCGCGAGCGCGATGTTCTTCGCGACCCGGGCGAACAGCTCCTCCTGGGTCTCCACGAGGTTGCCCTGGGCGTCCTTCCGCAGGTACCGCGCCGGCAGGATGTTGTGGTAGGCGTTGTCCGTCAACCGCTCTTCGAGCGTGTCACCGTCGGTCCGCTTGATGGGCAACGTCAACTCCTCCGCGGTGGCGTCCGGGCGGCTCATGCTCCGGATCCCCCCGTCGACCCGGGTGCTCCACGGAGATCCCCGTTCTCGTGAGTGGGCGTCGTGCTGGTCATTCGTGACGGAACCTGGGTTCTCGACCCTCCTAAATAATTTTCACGGTACGCTAATATGTAATAAATCTCCAGAGCTATCGCTGGTCGTCGTGGCGAGCGTGCGGTCTTCCCCCAGACGGGACCGCACGCACTCGACGTGCACTTCCAGCGCGACCATCTTAATGGTAGGTAAACCGGAGTGAAAGTGGAACCCCTCGGCAGCGAGTGGGCACGAACTGAAAGCAGGGGGCCCGACGGTTCTGCTCGGTCCGTACCGGTCGTGACGTCGCGGCGGTCCGGCCCGTCGTCGAGGTCCGCTTCGGCCATGCTATCAGTAGGTGCCGAACGCGCCTAAGTCGTGTGTCGACGATCCGACACTTCGGGTGCCCGTTCGACGGGGTCGGCCCGGACCACAACCCACGGCGGTACATTTACCAGGGTCACGCGAGAGCAATCGGACATGGTCGGGTCGCTGCAACTAGCCGGTACGATACTGGTATCCGTCCTGCAAGGACTGCCGGCCACGCCCGTCGAGAAGTTGCTCGTCGCCCTGGTGGCGCTGGCGCTGGTCGTGTTCGTCGGCCGGTTCGTCCTCGGGGTGGCCTGGAAACTCGTCCGCATCGGCATCGTCGTCGTGGGGGTGCTGTGGCTGGTCAGCGTGGCCGCGCCGCAGTTGCTCTGAGCGGACAACCGCGAATAGGAGCGCCGCTCACCCGACGCCCGCGAGGAAGTTCTCGACGACGTCGTGGCCCGCCGGGGTGAGCACCGACTCCGGATGAAATTGAACGCACTCGATGGGGTGCTCGCCGTGGCGCACGCCCATCACCAGTCGCTCGCCGGCGTGTTCGGCCGTCGCGGTCACCTCGAAGCAGTCCGGTATCTCGGTCGCTACCAGCGAGTGGTACCGCCCGGCCGGGAACCCCTGCTGGAGGCCGTCGAACGCGCCCTCGCCGTCGTGCTCGACCGGGAACGCCTTGCCGTGGACCGGTTCGGGGGCGTGGCCGACGCTGCCGCCGTAGGCGTAAACCGCCGCTTCCAGCCCCAGGCACACGCCGAACGTGGGCACCCCGGGGGCGACTTCCCGGAACACGTCGAGGGTCACGCCGACATCGCGCTCGTTTTCGGGGTGGCCGGGCCCTGGCGAGACGACGATTGCGTCGGGGTCGGCCGCCCGGACGGTCGCCAGGTCCGCGATGTTGCGGACCACCGTCGTCTCGGCGTGGTGGCTCACCTGCTCGACCAGGTTGTACGTGAACGAGTCGAAGTTGTCGACGAACAGGACGTGGCGGTCGGCCGCCGCCGGGCGGGCGGCCCCACTCGTCGAGGCGCCCCCGGGGTCGGCGGCCCTGCTCGGCGAGGCACCCCCGGGATCGGCAGGTCCGCTCATCGGGACGCCTCCGGGGCCGGCGGGTTCTCCTCGATCCGCTCGACGGCCGCGAGCACGCCGCCGAGTTTCGATTCGGTCTCCTCGAACTCCGCGGCCGGGTCGCTGTCGGCTACGACGCCCGCGCCCGCCCGGACGACGACGCGGTCGGTCTCGCCGTGGTCCACCGTCGCCGACCGGATGACGATGGCGACGTCCGCGTCGCCGGTCCAGTCGTAGTAGCCGACGCCGCCGCCGTAGACGCCCCGGGGCGAGGCCTCCAGTTCGTCGACGAGTTCCATCGCCCGGATCTTCGGCGCACCGGCGAGCGTCCCGGCGGGGAACGTCGCCCGGGTCGCCTCGAAGGCGTCAGGGGATTCTCGACCGTCGTGGGTCGTTTCCTTCTCCGCGAGCAGGCCCGTCACGGTCGACTCGATGTGCTGGACGTGGGAGTACTTCAGCACGTCCATGAACTCCTCGACGCGGACCGATCCGGGCTCGGCAACGCGGCGGACGTCGTTGCGCGCGAGGTCGACCAGCATGGTGTGTTCGGCGCGCTCCTTCTCGTCCGCGAGCATCTCGCCGGCCAGTCGGCGGTCCTCGACGGGGCCGGCCCCGCGCGGACAGGTGCCGGCGATGGGGTTGGCGACCACCCGGCGGCCGCTGACGCTCACCAGCGTCTCCGGACTCGCGCCCACGATGGAGCGGTCGTCGTGGGCGAGCAGGTACATGTACGGCGAGGGGTTGACCTCCCGAAGCGCCGCGTACAGCCCCAGGGCGTCGACGTCGCCGTGGAGTTCGTGCTCCCGGGAGACGACGGCCTGGTAGACCTCGCCGTCCCGGACGGCCCCCTTCGCGCGGCGGACGGCCGCCTCGTAGTCCGCCCGGGGTTCGGACTCCTCGCGGTCCACGCGGAACCCACCAGGCTCCGGATCGGCCGCCCCCGAGAGCAGGGCCGCGACCTCCTCGGCCTCCTCGTGCAGGTCGTCGTAGACGGCGCCGGCGTCCTCGCCCGGCGTGACGACCGGCGTGAACACCAGCGAGGCGTCCCCGGCGACGTGGTCGAAGCAGACGGTCCGGGTCGTCAGGACGAACTCCGCGTCGGGGACCGCCGCGTCCGGTCGCTCGACGCCCACCTCCGCGAGCCAGGCGTCGTAGACGGCCTCGTAGGCCACGAACCCGACGAGGCCGCCCTGAAGGAGTTGCCGGTCGCCGTCCGGGAAGTTCGCCAGCCGGACGTCGGGCATCGTGGCCCGCAGCCGGTCGAAAGCGTCCGTCCGGTCGTCCGCGTTCGCTCCGCCGGTCTCGGCCACCCCGCCGGTCACGGCCGCTCGGTCGTTTGCGGCCACTCCGTCGTCCTCGCCCGTCCCGGCTTCGAGCAACCTGGCGTACTTCGGGTCGCCGAACGGCGTGACGTCCGTGCCATCCGGTTCGACCGTGACGACCGCCTCCGGGTCGTAGCCGACGAACGAGTAGCGGGCGTGGCGGGCGGCTTCGTCACCGCCGTTCCCGTCCGCTCCACCGTCGGACGGCCGGAACGCGCCGTCCGGGTCGCTGCCGGCGGTCTTCTCGGCGCTCTCCAGCAGGAACGTGTACGGCGATCCCTCCCGGTCGGTCGTTCGACCGGTCAGCGCCGCGTAGGCGGCAAGCGGCGTGGACTGTGGCAGGTCGGCCGCCACCCGAACCACGGCCGGCCGCTCGCCGTCGGCGAGTTCGCAGAACCGCTCGCGGTCGACGTCGAGGCTCGTCATGGTTTCGCCAGCCGACGGCGGGCGTTCTCGACGAATCGCTCGACGGCGGCGTGGTCCTTGACGCCGCCCTCGCGTTCCACGCCGGTGGCGACGTCGACGGCGAACGGGTCGACGGTCGCGACCGCCTCGGCGACGTTGTCCGGCGCCAGTCCGCCGGCCAGCACGACCGGCGAGTCGAGGGCCGCCGCCACCTCGTGCGTGCGCGCCCAGTCGTGTGTGCGACCCGTCCCGCCGGCGCCCTCGGGCGTCGCCGAGTCGATCACGAGCGCGTCCGCGACGTCGTCCACCTGGCGGACGGCGTCGTCCGCATGGCGGGCGGTAGCGAGGTCGTCGGCGTCGACCGCCCGGAGCACCCGTGCGTCGGCCTCGGCCGCGACGGTGGCCAGCGCATCCGGCGGGAAGTCGCCGTGGACCTGGAGCACGTCGGGTGCGACGGCGTCGCCGAGTTCCAGCGCCCTCTCGGCCGTCTCGGGCATCGTCACGAGCACCCCGGTCACGAACGGCGGGACGGCGTCCAGGAGGTCCGCGGCGCGTTCGATGGCCACCTCGCGGGGCGTGTCCACGGGGACGTCCGCGACGACGCCGACGGCGTCGGCGCCCGCATCGACGGTCGCCCGGAGGTCCGCCTCGCGGGTCAGCCCACAGACCTTGACGCGGGTCATGCCGGTTCGGCCAGCGCGGTCCGCATGTCGGCCAGTCGGTCGGCCGCGGCTCCCTCCTCGATTGCCCGGCGGGCGACCTCGACGCCCTCGCGGTGGGTATCGGTCTCGCCCGCGACGTAGATGGCCGCGCCCGCGTTCGCCAGCACGACCTCGCGTTTTGGCCCCGTCTCCTCGCCCTCGACGATGGCCCGGAGGTCCCGGGCGTTCGCTTCCGGCTGACCGCCCGCGACCGCCTCGACGGGGGCGCGATCCAGCCCGAGAGCCTCGGGTGTGATCGTGAACTCCTCGATCCCGTCGCCCCGGACCTCGGCGGCGGTCGTCTCGTCGTGGAGGGCGACCTCGTCCAGGCCCGAGCCGTGGACGACCAGCGCGCGCTCGACGTCGGTGCGGGCGAGCGCGCGGGCGACCAGCCCCACGAGGTCGGGGTCGTAGACGCCGACGACCTGCGCGTCCGCGCCAGCCGGGTTGGTCAACGGCCCGAGGACGTTGAAGATCGTCCGGACGCCGAGTTCGCGGCGCGGGCCGATGACGGCCTTCATCGCCGGGTGGAACACGGGCGCGAGCATGAAGCCGATGCCGTCGGCCTCGATGGCGCGCTCGACCGCCGGCGGTTCGGCGTCGATCCGGACGTCCAGCTCGTCGAGGACGTCCGCGCTGCCCGACGACGACGACACCGAGTAGTTGCCGTGTTTGGCGACGGGGACGCCGGCGGCGCTGGCGACGACCGCGCTGGCGGTCGAGACGTTGATCGTGTCGTAGTCGTCGCCGCCGGTCCCGCAGGTGTCGACCAGTGGTTGTCGGTCGGGGTCGATGGTCCGTGCGGCCCCGCGCATCCCCTCCGCGAAGCCGGCGATCTCGGCCTCGGTTTCGCCTTTCGCGCGCAGTCCCGCCAGGAGGGCGCCGATCTGCGCCTCGGTGGCCTCCTCGAACAGCAGCCGCGAGGCCTTCCGGGCCTGCGCCTGCGTGAGGTCCTCGTCGTCCGATACCCGCTCGACGTGGTGCTGGAGTTCCTCAGTCATGGGTGGTAGTGTATAGTTCCGTCCTACGATGAACAGTATCGTACAATCACTTAAGCGTGTCGGACAGCTGCGTTCGCGGTGCCTGCCGGCGATCCGAAACCTTCAATTGTCATGGCGGCCAACGGAAGAGTGCACGCCGCACCGAGGGTTGGTGGTCTAGTCCGGCTATGACACCTCCTTGACATGGAGGAGACCGGCGGTTCAATTCCGCCCCAACCCA
>CAYTAG010000206.1:0-6259 GCA_964435625.1 uncultured Halobacteriales archaeon
TCGGCCACGCGATCAACGCCGTCGAGCGCAAGCGGGCGCTGATGACCGACGACGTGACCGAGGTGCAGTTCCGCCTGCGGGACATCTTCGAGAAGTTCGGCATCGAGCGCGAGACCGACGGCACCATCACGTTCGACCGGACGATCCCCGTCGGCGACGGGGTCTTCCTGATCTACGGGACGGCGACCGGGGACGCCGACGAGGTCCTCCGGACCTTCGACGAGAAGGTCCCCTCGATCACGGAGGTGACGATCCTGGACCGCCGGGCCGGGGAAACGCAGTTCGAGTTGCGCGTCGTCGAACCGCCGGTCATCTCGCTGGTCGCCAGCCAGGGCGGCGACGTGCGGGGCGCGACCATGGACGACGGCGACTACTACGTCACGTTTCACCTCCCGCCGGACCTCAACGTCAGGGAGGTCCTGGAGATGGCCCAGGAGGCCTACCCGCCCATCGAGATGGTGACCCGCAAACAGGTCACCCGCATGGAACGGACCGGAGGGGGCCCCCCGTGGCCCGTCCTCGAGGAGTTGACCGACCGCCAGCGCACCGCCCTGGTGGCCGGCTACTACGCCGGCTTCTTCGACTGGCCGCGGGTCAGTTCCGGCGAGGAGGTCGCCGACTCCCTGGACGTCAGTCCCTCGACCTTCCACCAGCACGTCCGGCTCGCGGAGAAGAAGCTCCTGGAGTCGATGCTCGCGGACCGGCGCACCTGACCCGGCCAGGAGGGCTTATGGTCCGTCACCCGTAACCTGTCCCTGTGTCACTCCGTCGTCGCGTGCTGGCCGCGGGCGTGCTCGTGGTGCTCGCGACCCTGATCGTCGCCGGCGTCTCGGTCCCCCTTCTGGACCCGGGGGGCGCCGACCGTGGCGAGCCGTCACCGGCGTTCGTCCCGGTGACCGACGACACCGAACTGTGGCCGTACACCAGCCGGACGCTCGGGTTCGACGGGCGGACCCTCGCCATCAACGTCATCGTGTACGGCGATCCGGCGACCGTCGAGCGCCACCTCGAGGAGTCCGCACGGGGGAACTGGACCGAGGTGACCGGCAACGAGACCGACGTCGACCCCGTCGGGGGCACGAACGGATCGAGCACGCAGTGGGACGCCGCCGGCGGCGCGACGCGGTACGTGTACGTCGTCGACTCGATCCGGAACTCCGGCGCGTGGCTCACCGAGAGCTACCAGCTCCACGACGGCGACTACCTCGGGACCCGTCACCACATCCGGGCGTACGAGGCCCCACAGGAGGACGAACGGTGGGTGGCGATGCAGACCCACCACGAGCACTGGGACTGGTTCCGGCTGCGACACACCGTCGACGGCACCCGGGGTTCCCAGACCACCCTCGAACGCGAGTTCATGGACAGGCCGTTCGTCGAGGACCTCTCGCGGACGTACGTCGGCAACGTAGGTGGCTCGGACGCCGACGGCTGGGTGACGGTCATCCGGCTGCGCTCGGTCGGCGCGACGGCACTGCTGGCGCTGCTGGCGATCCCGGTCTTCGGGCGGGGGTACTCGTCGCTCGACCGCGACCAGGTGCGGTGGCTCCGCCGGGGGCTGCTGGCCGCCGGCCTGTGCGGGCTGTACCTGGGCGTCCGGTTCGGCGGCATCCTCGCCGAGCGGCTGTTCCCGGGCGTCGATCCGCTGATCGTCGCCGGGGCGTTCTACCCGGTCCTGTTCGTCGGGCTCCCGGCCTGGTCGTTCCTGTTCGCCCGGCAGTTGTCCGACGGCGGTGCGGCGGCCGCGGCCATGGCCGGGTTCACGGCGGCCATCCTCGTCGACTACACCTACCTCCAGGTGCAGGTCCTCCCGCTGGACACCCTGGTCCACCGGCTCGCACTCGTCGTCGCGCTCGGGCTGGTGGCCGTCGGCGGCGCCCGGATCGAGTGGCAGGACCCCGACGCCGGCCGGTGGCTCCGGGCCGGCGTGTTGCTGTGGCTGATCGCGCTCGGGCTCCCCCTGCTGCGGTTCGTCTGACTACCCCCTGGGCGGCTCCCAGGCCGGCGTCACCATCGCGTAGGCGATCACGCCCGCGAACAGCGCCACGTACTGCGCCCACCGGACGACCCCGAGCGACTGCAACACCGCGGACGCGACGATCATCCACGAACCGACCGCCAGCAGGTCGAGGCCGATCCGGACGACGTTGTGTCGCAGGTACGCGACGAACGACGCCGCCTGCGAGCGGAGCCCGACGTCCATGCCCGTCCCACGGGCCCGGGCCACGTAAGTCCTCTCCGGTGACCGGCCGCGCCATCCGGTCGCCGCCAGTCTTTTCGTCGCTGCCACCAAGGGTTGTGCATGGCCGGGGAGCGCCGTGGGCCGCCGCCGTTTCTGCGTCACGGCGCCTACGCGGTCGTCGTGTTCGTCATCGCGATCACCGTCCTCCTGACGACCTCGGGGCTGGACCTGCGGGGACCGCCGCTGGCCGCGTTCGCGGTCGGCTTTTCGGTCTTCGTGGCGATCTACTACGCGTCGATGTGGCTCGGCTGGGCGTTTCTGGAGTGACGCCGGCGAGCGGTCAGTTCGACCGCCAGTGGGCGACGAGGCCGCCGAGGCCGCCGAAGACGACGGGCATCACGAGGCCGGTGAAGACGACGACGACCACGGTCCAGCCCGTCGCCTGCTGGAAGAAGAACTCCGTGGGCGAACCGAGCACGAAAAGCAACGACAGGACCGCGAGGACGGCGTACCCGACCGTCACGGTCGCGCCGTTCTCGAACCCGCGCTCGCCGTCGGCGACCGAGGCGACCCGGTAGCCGGCGCCCAGCAGGATCGCGACGGCGATGGGCGTGAACGTCAGGGCGGCGGTCGCCGTCTCCGTGCCGGGCGCGAGCACCACCGGCCACAGGTGCAACGTGGAGTAAAAGACGATGGACAGGTCCAGCACGGAGATGCCCATGTCGCTCCCGCTGACGCCCGCGACCAGCGCGAGCGCGTAGCTGACGACGATGCCGAAGACCCACGCGCTCGCCCCGACTATCGCGCCGTGGCGGATCGGCAACCGTTCCGTGATCGAACCGGGGAATCCCGACATGATCGTCCGTCGAATTTCGAGTCGGACACATATACGTACCGGAACGGAGGGCGTAACTACCTCGGCGGGGGGCAATCGCCGGGGGCGACCCCCTCCGCCGCGGGCCGCCCGCTGGCCCTGGCACCGTCGCCGTCGTGGGGCGTCTCCCGCCGGCGGACCGTCACGGCGTGGACCGCCTCGGTCGCGTCGTCGACCACCAGCGCCTCGCCGGTGGCGTCCGGCAGCCGGTCGACCAGCCCGCGGGTCGCGTAGGCCGGGCGGACCCGGGCCAGCGCCTCCAGGTCCGGTTCCGCGGTGAGCCGGTGGGCCACCAGCAGGTCCGCCTGCGAGACGGCCACGCCGGGCAACGCGGCCGGCCGCTGGGTCGCCAGGCAGAGACTCACCCCGGGCGCGCGCCCGCGAGTCAACACGGTCTTTATAGCCGGGGCCGCGACCGCGCCGCCCGACGAACCCGGGTCCGGCGAACCGCCGCCGAAGAACGCGTGCGCCTCGTCCACGAGCAACCACGGGAGGCGGCGAGGGGCGCCGGTGACGCACGCCTCGTAGAGGCCGCCGGCGACCGCGCGGACGACCGCGTTCATCGGCGCGGCGGCCAGCCCGGAACAGTCGAGCACCGTCGCCGGAGCGGCGAGCAGGTCCGCCGGCGCGAGTCCGTCGGGGTCGAAAACCCCCCACGACGCCGCCAGCCGGAGGTGGTTCGCGGCGGCTCGCCTGGCCGCCCGGTCGGCGTCGCTCGCCCGGACGTGCTCGCGCATGCCCGCCAGGGTGTCCGCCTCCGCGGCCGCCCGCCAGACCAGGCCGCCCGCCCCGCCGGTCGGCGAGAGGTCCAGCAGCGCCGGCCAGGCCCGCGGCGGGACCGCCGTCGCCTGCACGGTGGGGCTGGCGACGTGGCGGGCGCCCGGAATGGCCCGGGCCAGCGACGCGAACGCCCCCATCGGGTCGACGATGACCGGGGTGGTTCCCCCGGCGGCCGCCAGTTCCTCCGCCAGCACGCCGAGCGTGTAGGACTTGCCGTAGCCGCGCTTGCCGACGATCACGCCGGCGTGCGGACGGTCGAGGTCGACCTCGACGCGGGCGCCCGCGCTACCGTCCCGCGCCAGGCAGGCCCCGAGGTGGCCCGTCGGTCCGTCGCCGGTCTCGCGTCCGAGCAGGATCATCCGTTCACGTGGGGCGTGGTGGTCCCCCTCTCGTACTTAAGGTCTCGCAAGAGTATACAAGGCGTAATACTGATGTGGTATTACGCTCTCGTTACAACCGAGACGATGCCGCGGATCACCACCAAAGGGCAGGTCACGATCCCCAAAGCGATCCGGGAGGAACTCGGCATCGGGCCGGGCGACGAAGTCGCGTTCGAGGAGACCGAAACCGGGTACGCGATCAGGAAGGAGGACCCGACGACGGAGGACGGCGAGGACCCATTCGAGAAGTACCGGGGGAGCGCCGAGGGCGACGACTCGATGCCCGAACGGATGCGCCGACTGCGCGGGGAGTACCCACGGCCCGTTCCGGCCGACGACGCAGGCGGGGACGACGTGTGACGACGGCCGTCGACACGAACGCGCTCCTCGCGCTGCTGTACGACGACGAACACGCCGACGCGAGCGAGGCGGCGCTCCGGCGAGCCTACCGCGAGGGACGGCTGGCCGTTACCACGGTCGTCTACGCCGAACTCGCCGCCGACGGGCACTTCGACGCTGCGACCGACCTGGATCGGTTCCTGGCGGACTTCAGCATCGACGTCGTGGCCCCCTCGCGGACGGCGCTGTTTCGCGCGGGCGAGCAGTTCCGGGAGTACGTCCGACGGCGACCGCACGGCCTCCAGTGTCCGTCCTGCGGTGCCGAGCGATCCGTCGCCTGCGAGGAGTGCGGAGGCGACCTCGCCCGCCGACAGCACGTCGCCGCGGACTTCGTGATCGGCGGGCACGCGACGACCGACGCCGATGCGCTGGTCAGTTTCGACGACGGGTTCTACGGAACGTACTTCCCGTCGCTATCCGTGCATCCCGGGTGAGCGTGCCGTCGGTGTCTCGACGTCGCCGGCCGAGGTCCATTCACTATTCCCGATTGAAATATTTTATTACGTTTCGGAATAATTTATTTACGTAGAGCGAGTTTCCAAGGGTGGTTGGTATCATGGACGACAGCCTCGATTCGAGCGGTGACGAGCGGAACGAACTGTACGACTGGGTCAACCGGCGGGACGTCCTGAAGGGCGCGGCGACCTCCGCCGCGGTCGCGGCTGGCGGCGTCGTCGGAACGGCCAGCGCCCAGGAGGACTACGAGACGATCCAGGCCAGCGGCCAGGTGGTCCGGGTCGGCGCGGGCGAGACCTACGAGAACAAGTTGATCGACCTGACGACCGGCGGGGACTTCCTGATCATCGTCGAGGGCGGCGACTCCGTGGTCCGGAACATCGGGTTCGAGGGCGTGTATCGGGGCGACCAGTTCATGATCTCGATCACCGCCCCGAGCGGGCACGTCCTGATCGAGAACGTCTACCTCGGCGACGGGGCGACCAAGGAGGGGTCGGACCACACCCACGGCCCCGGCGGGATGTTCTACCACCGCGACGCCGGCGCCGACGTCACCTTCCGGTACTGCAACGTCCAGGGCTACCCGAACAACGGCTTCTACTGCTCGAACAGCGCCTACGGCGGCAGCGTCACCTGGGAGAACTGCTACGGGAAGAACAACGGCGTCTCGACCTTCCGTGGCGCGGACGGCGGCGACGAGATCATCAACTGCGTCGCCTACAACGACGACACCGAACCGTACTTCCCCGGCCGACTGGAGGACGCCGGCCGGCCCGTCTGGGCCTGGAACCCCGGCCCGATCACCATCGAGGACTCGGAGTTCCACAGCGGCATAGGGAACAACCAGTACCCCTACGCCCTGGTCGCCGGCGCGAACGGCGATCCCTCCGAGATCCACTACAACAGCGGGGACTTCGTCGGCGACGTCAGCGAGGCCAACGGGAGCAACATCTCCATCTCCTCGTCGGTGGGGAGCAACCCCGACCTCGATTTCCCCGCCGGCGTCCCGACGTCGCCCGAGGAGGCCGCGAGCGGCGGCGGCGACGGCGGCGGTGGGGGCGGCTCCGACCCCGCCGAAATCGCACCGCCGGTCGTCGAGGACTTCGAGCGGTCGGACCCGCTGGCCCACTACGGCGGCGCAGAGCACCTGTACAGCACCACGTCGGCGGCCTACGAGGGGAGCACGGC
>CAYTAG010000207.1:0-6211 GCA_964435625.1 uncultured Halobacteriales archaeon
CGTCGTCGCCTGGCGGACCGAGAGCGTCCCGCTGACGCTGGCGGTGGGGATGGTCCTGTTGTGGACCGTGAACGCACTCGTATGACTCTGGTTTCGGCGTTTACGACGGCACTACGTTGAAAGTCCCGGAGGGCCTCAGGTGACGGTCAAACGGTCACCACCACCCAGAAAGCCCCCAGGCGCTCTCCGCAAACGAGGTCATCAACACCACCACCCAGAAAGCCCCCGGGCGCTCGACCCGCCGGGCCTCGCTGCGCTCCTCACTCCGTTGCGGTGCTTACGTCGTCCGGGCGGGATCGAGCGCCCGGCCCCTTTCAGTCCCGCCCGCGTCGGAAGTGCCGGCTACCTTCGCCCTGGCGGTTGTGCCGGCCACCACCGATTCGCCGGTTGTGCCGGTCACCTTCGCTCATTAACCAGTGCCGATGGGGTTCAGGTAGCATAAGTGGACGGCGGCCGGAACGGTGGCCATGCCAGCAGAGAACGACGACCGGGAGCAGGACGCGGAGTTCGACGGCGGCCGCAACGACGCACCGCCGCTGGTCGTCGACATCGACGGGACGATGACCCGGCCGGGCGGCGGGACCCGCGAGCGCAGCATCGACCCCCGGGCGCTCGACGCGCTTCGGGAGTGGCCGGCCACCGTCGTCGTCGCCACCGGGAAGGCTTTCCCCTACCCGGTGGCGCTGTGTGGCTTCGTCGGCGTCCCCGAGACGGTCGTCGCCGAGAACGGCGGGGTCGTCCTCGCCGACGAGACGATTCGGTACGCGGGCGACCCGGAGGCGACCAGGGCCGTCGTGGAGGCCTACGAGGACGCCGGCTACGACCTCGGGTGGGGGCCGGCGGACACGGCCAACCGGTGGCGCGAGACGGAGGTGGCCGTCAGCCTCGACGCGCCCGAGGAACCGCTCCGGGAAATCGCCGCAGAGTACGACATGAAGGTGCTGGACACGGGCTACGCCTACCACGTCGTCTCGCCCGAGGTCGACAAGGCCGCCGGCCTGCGGGAGGTCGCGGACCTGCTGGGACTCGATCCAGGGTCGTTCGTCGCGGTCGGGGACTCCGAGAACGACGCGCCGACCTTCGGGGTCGTCGGCCGGTCCTTTGCCGTCGCCAACGCCGACGCCGCAGCCAGGGACGCCGCCGACCGGATCACGGACGGCGCCCACGCCGACGGGTTACTGGAGGCGCTGGAGTTGGTCCGCTAGGGCGACGGGGATGAATGGGGACGGACCGGATGTGGGTCACTCCTCGACCTCGTTCCGGACCCATTCGGCGTAGTCGTCGGAGACATCGGACTCGTCGAGGCGTTCCACGCAGGGGACGTCGTAGGGGTGCAGGTCGAGGACGCGCTCGACGAGCCGGTCGTAGGCGTCGTCGGTGGTCTTGACGAACAGGATCACCTCGTCGTCCTCGTGGACCTCGCCCTCCCAGCGGTACGTCGACCGGCAGTCGACCAGGTTGACGCAGGCCGCCAGGCGCTCGTCGACGAGCGTCCGCGCGAGGTCGTCGGCCGCCTCCGGCGGCGCCGTGACGTACACCGTCGGCATGGTCGACACTGCCCGCGCGAGCGCCTAATCGGTTCCGCCTCGTCGGTCAGAACTCCTGGGCCCCGACCCACCGGTCGCCGTCGGCACTCGGACAGGTGGTTTCGTGGTCTCGCTGGCAGTCGGCGTGCAGGTGCTGGCCGCACCGACAGCGGACGCTCTCGCGCCCGCTACGGACGGGGGTCCCGCAGAGTTTGCATCGGCTACCCATACCCGTGGACGCGCGCTATGACATGATAAATCATGTGGTTTAGGGACCTCTAGGTGTGCCCATTCCCTAAATGACGGCCGGGCGTCAATCGTCCGGGTCGAACGGGTTGTACTTGCCGGTCACGTCCCACTCGTGGATGCAGAAGGGGTCGCCGGCCCGTTGCTCGCCGTCGACGGTGACGATGCGCCAGTGGCCGGTGTCCTCGTCCCGGACGTCGCGGCGTCCGCAGCGTTCGCACTCCCGTTCGCTGGGTGGGTGTACTTCCCGTTCGCCCATCGGGTATGCCTTGGGACCGGCGTTACAAAAACGCCGCGCCACGGGTCGCTGCGGAGAATCCCGGTCGTGCTCCGGACCTCCAGGATCGCCGACGGCCGAGTCCGTCGGACCGGACCGGCCACGTCCTGACAGCATCGCGTCCATTCAAGTGGGGGTAACTTTCGGCAATCAGACTTTTGCTGGTCGACGGGGAACTACGCCGCATGGTTCGGAGCACGAGCGGTCGACCGAAACGAACGCGTACGGGGGCCGGATCGTGACCGAGGAGGACGTCGAAGAGGAAATCGAGGAGCTGCTCGGCGAGGTCGCGGAGTACGACAACCTCGAGGAGATGCTCGACGATCTGGAGGTCGACGACGAGGAGTTCGAGGAGGACGTCGCCGTGGACATCGCCTTCGACCAGGAAGACTGATCCTTCCCCCACCGGTTCTCTCGCCCGCGAGCCGTCGGTGGCGCTGGACGGCGCGACCGGCGAGAGCGCGGACGGCCGCCGCCTCGCAGGGTTCCCGCCCGGCGGCTGTTCGCGTTCGCCTGGCGGGACGACCACGGCGACGCCTTCTACGACGGTAGCGCGGGCGACAGCGGACCGTCGGGCCCACCGACCGGAACCGGTTTGTCCGGGCCGGCCGAACCCCGAGGTATGCTCGAACCGGGCCAGCGGGCGCCGACGTTCGAACTGCCCGACCAGCACGGCGACCCGGTCGCCCTGGCGGACTTCCGCGGGCAGCGGGTGGTCCTGTACTTCTACCCTCGGGCGGACACGCCCGGCTGTACGACCGAGGCGTGCGGGTTCCGGGACGCCCACGAGGAGTTCCAGCAGCGCGGCATACCCGTACTGGGCGTCAGCAACGACACCGTCGACGCGCTGGCGGACTTCGCCGAGAAGCACGACCTGCCCTTTACCCTGCTATCGGACGAGGACGGGGAGGTCTGCGAGGCCTACGACTCCTTCAGCACGGACCTGGTCGGCGACCTGGCGGTCACTGCGGCCGACCGCAATACCTTCGTGATCGACGAGGAGGGCATGATCGAGCGGGTCTACGAGGGCGTCGACCCCGAGGGCCACGCCGAGGAGATCCTGGCGGACCTCTAGCGGGCACCGAGCGCGAACAGGCTCCCCTCGTCGAGGCTGGCGTAGGTGTACCTTCCGCCGTGATCGGTCGGCCGGTGTCGACCGGCGAGACCGGACGGTGAGAACGGCGAACCCCTACAGCCCCAGATCCGAATCGATCTCGGAGGGCTCGTAGAGGGTGTACTGGTCCAGTTCATCCAGCACGGCGTTGCCCTCGTTGAGGTGCTGGTCGCCCCTGCTTTTGTTGCCGTGGCTGTAGTAGTAACTGGCGAGCCCGAACTGGTTCGCGGCGGTGGCCGACGTCTGGACGCGGTTGCGCGAACTCTCGATCTTGCCGGCGACCTCCGTGAGGCCCTGGTCGCTGGCGACCGAAGCGGCCTCCGAGAACACGTTCCCGGCGTTGATGTACTGGCCGGCCGCGAGTCCCCACTCGTTGGAGGCACCGGCGAAATCGCCCTCGTCGAACATGGCGTTGCCGTCCTCCCAGTTGGCGAACGCGCGCTGGCGGTGCCCCCCCGCGAGTTCGTACAGCTTCGAGATCAGTTCCTTCCGCTCGGTCTCCAGGTCCGACTCCAGGGACTCGATCTCGCCGTCTTTCTGCTCGACGCTGGTCTCCAGCTCCTCGATCTGCGATTCCTTCTGGTCGACCTCCGACTGCAGGTCCTCGATGGTCGAATCCTTCTGGTCGACCTCCGACTCGAGGTTCTCGACCTGCGTTTCGAGTTCACCGATGCGGTCCTGCCGTTGCTGGACGTCATCTTCCGATTCAATCGTGTACCCCAGGCAGCCGGCGAGAGCGGTCGTCGCCACCACCCCTGTGGCACGTAACACGCCACGTCGATCCATACGACTCCGCACATATCGAATTTACTTAACTCTTTTCAAAAATCCGACCAGGACTGCAACGCCGTCCCCGCTGGCGATTAGCGGGTCCGAACCCGAAACGGCCGCCGCGCCGTCGGTCGGTTGCCGCCCCCGACGGTGACGTGGGTCCCTCGTGCCGTGAAAGCATAAGATATATTTCAAAAACGCGCTTCCGGGAAGCGTTTTTGTGAACCAGCCGCAAGGAGGGGTATGGCAACGACCGACGATTCGTCCGGCTACGTCAGGGTGGGCGACGCCGAGGAGGTCCGCGAGGAGGGTCGAAAACTCGTCCGCGCGGACGGCCGCCACGTCGCCGTCTTCCACCACGAGGGGGAGTTCCACGCGGTCGACAACCGCTGTCCGCACATGGGGTTCCCATTAACAGACGGCACCGTCGACGACGGCATCCTCACCTGTCACTGGCACCACGCGCGCTTCGAACTCTCCTGCGGAGACACCTTCGACCCGTTCGCGGACGATGTGCCGTCCTACCCCGTCGAGGTGCGGGACGGCGACCTCTACGTCGACCCCCATCCCGAGCGGGACCGCGACCCCGTCGAGCACTGGAGCGACCGCCTGGAGACGGGCATGCAGGAGAACCTCTCGCTGGTGGTGGCCAAATCCGTGATCGGTCTGGACGACGCCGGCGTCGACTACACCGGCCCCCTCCGGGTGGGCGTCGAGTTCGGGACCGAGTACCGCGAAGCCGGGTGGGGCCGCGGACTCACGACGCTGGGCGTGATGGCCAACCTCGTCGGGGACGTCCGCCCGGAGGACCGTCGCCGGGCGCTGTACACCGGCCTGACCGAGGTGGCGAGCAACAGTAACGGCGAACCGCCGTTCTTCGATCAGAAGCCGCTGCAGGCCACCGACGTCTCCGCCGAGCGATTGAACGACTGGTTCCAGGAGAACGTCGAGGTTCGGGACAGCGACGGCGCCGAGCGCGTCCTCCGGGCGGCCATCCGCTCGGGGCTGGACGAATCCGAGGTCGCGGCGATGCTGTTCGGCGCGGCCACCGACCACCTCTACCTGGACACCGGCCACCGCCTGGACTTCATCAACAAGGCGTTCGAGACGCTGGACCACCTCGGCTGGGAGTACGCCGAGCAGGTCCTCCCGACGCTGGTGCCCGGACTCGCCGAGGCCAGCAGGGCCGAGGAGAACTCCTCGTGGCGCCAGCCCATCGACGTCGCGGAACTCCTGTTCGACGCCTACGAGGAACTCCCCTCGCTGGTCGAGGCGGGGGCGGGCGAGACCTGGGAGGAGCCAGATGGTTTCGTCGAGACGCTGCTTTCCGACGACCCCCACGCCATCGTCGACGAACTGGCGGGCGCGGTGGCGACGGGCGCGAGCGCCGAGGAACTGGCGGAGGTCGTCACCTACGCGGCGGCCCGCCGGATCGCCCAGTTCGGCACGAGCAACGAGTTCCGCGACTGGAACACGGTCCATCACACGTTCACCTACGCCAACGCCGTCCACGGCGCGGCCCGCCGCACCGACGCCTGGGAGGTGTACCGCGGCGTCTTCGACGCCGCGATGAACGTCTACCTCGACCGCTTTCTCAACACGCCGCCGACGCCGATTCCGGACCCCGACGGTGGTCCCGCGAGCGGGACCTCGTCGGACCCGGGGTCCGACGGCGACCGCGACCCCGACGCGGTGCTGGCAGACCTCAGGGAGACCTTCGAGGTCGAGCGCGACGAGGAGGTCGACCGCGCCGGCCGGTTGACCGCGGAGTACCTGGCCGCGGGTGGCGGCGTCGACGAACTAAAGCGCGCGCTGGGCGAGGTCCTGCTGCGCGAGGACGCCGGTTTCCACCCCAACCAGGATCTGGAGGCGGCGTTCAACCAGCTGGAGTTCCACGACGACCCCGAGCGCCGGAAAGTGTTCCTGGTCGCCGCGGCGCGGTACCTGTCGGCGCACACGCCGACGCGACGGGAGGCCGAGCAGACCTTCCGGATCGCCGAGCGACTCAACCGCGGCGAGAAGATCCACGAGGCCGACGGCGACGCCGCGACCGCCGACGACTGATCGGGCCTGCGCTGGCGGTTCCCGTCGCGCTCCCTTTATAGTCTCCTCGGAGTATATAAGGGCACGCGGCGGATCGAGTCGGTCCCCACCGCCGCGCCAAAGCTTTGGATTCTGGAGAACTATGCTTTAGAAACTGAAGTTTTGGCGCGTCCCGGTGACGACGTCGGTGGCCGGATCATCGTCGCCGACGACGTCGTCTACACGACCCGGGAC
>CAYTAG010000208.1:0-6195 GCA_964435625.1 uncultured Halobacteriales archaeon
GGTCACCTTCGCCAGGCGGCTGTGCCGGCCACCACCGCTTATCTGAACAGTGCCCTGGGCAGTGGCAGTGTTCAGATTGGGGACAACGGTCAGCAAGTTGTCGAAAGTCCTCGCGGCGTTCGACTCCCGCGGTTTGCTGCGCGCTTCGGCCGCTCCGCGGCCTGCAGTGCTTCCGTCACCGGGGTTCGCCGAACGCCGCTCGCCCTTTCATAGTGATTACTGCGAATAGTTTCAGGGAGGGTGTCGAGAGGAGCTGGTTCAGCGGCTCTTATCACCGACACGGATCGTCACGGCGGTAAAGACTCGCATTAATCACTATCAGTCCGCCAGGAGGGAAGATGATCGGCCGACCGGACCAGAGCGGACGGACGCTAATCTGAACACTGCCGTAGGCAGTCCCCGCCACGGTCGGCGGCCCCGTTGGCGATCCGGGATACGTTGGCCGAAAATGGAAAAAGGACTTAACGAACGACGGAAAATCGAAGGGTATGGACGCAATCGTCCTCGCTGGGGGTTACGCGACGCGGCTCTGGCCGATCACGAAACATCGGCCAAAGATGTTCCTTCCCGTCGGCGATTCGACGGTCGTCGACCTCGTCTTCGAGGAACTGGAGTCCGACGACCGGATCGACGACGTCTACGTCTCTACCAACAAACGGTTCGCCGAGGACTTCCGCGATCATCTGGAGGAACGTTCCTACGAGAAGCCGACGGTGAGCGTCGAGGAGACCACCGAGGAAGACGAGAAGTTCGGCGTCGTGGGGGCGCTCGCGCAACTGGTCGACCGCGAGGGGATCGACGAGGACACCGTCGTCGTCGCGGGGGACAACCTGATCAGCTTCGACGTCGGCGAGTTCGTCGACTTCTTCGAGGGCATGGGGTCGGCCTGTCTGGCGGCCTACGACGTCGGGAGCCGCGAGAAGGCCAAGTCCTACGGCCTGGTCGAACTGGAGGGCGAACGCATCGTCGACTTCCAGGAGAAACCCGAGGACCCCAACAGCACGCTCGTCTCCATCGCCTGCTACGCCTTCCCCGCCGAGACCCTCTCGCTGCTGGAGGAGTACCTCGCCGGAGACAACAACCCCGACGAGCCGGGGTGGTTCCTCCAGTGGTTGCAGGACCGCGACGAACTGTACGCGTTCACCTTCGACGGCGCGTGGTTCGACATCGGCACGCCCGAGAGCTACCTGGAGGCCGTCGCCTGGCAACTGGACGGCGACAACCTCGTCGCCGACTCCGCCACCGTCGAGAACACCACCGTCGGCGAGAACGTCCACGTCCTCCCGGGGGCGGAACTGGTCAACTCCAGCGTCGACAACGCGGTCGTCTTCGGGGACGCCACCGTCCGGGACTGTGACATCCGCAACTCGATCATCGACGAGAAGACCCACGTCGAGAACCTCGACCTCGCTGACGCGCTCATCGGCGCGCACACCCAGATCACGAACGGGCAGTGATAGGGGCCGCCCGGACGCTCACACCGGCCCGTTTCCGGGTACCCGGTAGAACTCGAAGCGTCGCTGGACCGCGCCGGGAACGTAACAGCGCGGGAACTCGACCGACCACGACGGGCGGTAGTTGCGCTCGTCGAGGCCGGGCGTCCACTCCAGGCCGCCGCCGACGTCGTACCCGGAGGTGTCCTCGCCCTCCTTCGGCATGCTCTGGGGCGAGTAGAAGTGGGTCGCCCCACGGCTGTCGTCCGCCACCGAACACGTGAGGACGTCCCGCGCGAGGTCGAGGCTCTCGCTGGAGGGGACCCTCCCGTGGGCGTAGGCGTCCCACTCGTCGGTCACCCGGGTCGTGCCGTTGTGGTCCATCCGGTTGAGGACGCTGTAGGCGACGGCGCGTCGTTCGGCGTCGTTAGCGACGTAGCGGCCGGCCTCGGAGGTGAGGATCTTCCCGAGCGCCCAGGCGTTGTCGTCGGTGTTCCATGCCGACCGGCACCCGGCGAGGGTCCCCAGCACCAGCCAGCCGTCGTCGGCCGACCATCCGGTCCCGTAGTCGTGGTAGTCGACCTTCCACCAGGTGTAGCCGTCGCTCGAAGTCGGTCCGCCGACGATGGTTCCGGTCGCCCCCGCGGCGGCCGTGTCGATCACGTCGTAGTCCGTGCCTGGCCCGCTGCGGACGTACAACGAGGTGGTCGTATGCACGCCGTCGTACCGCATGAACTTCCAGCCGGAGTAGTCCTTACCGGCGCGGAGCCAGCCGTCGCCTTTCGCGCACCATCCGGTTGCGGTGTCCTCGACGCGGTCGTCGTCGAACTCGACCTCGTACCAGTCGTAGCCGTCCGCGGCGACCGGGCCGTCGAACACCTGTCCCCGCATCCGCGCCGGTTCGGTGTCGATCACCGAGTACCCCGTTCCTGGACCGTTGCGGACGTTCAGCCGGGTCGTCGTGTGGACGACTTCACCGAGCCCGAACGTCACGGCGCTCGCTCGGTCGACCGATCCCGTTCCGAGTGCGGTCCCCGCGGTCCCGACCGCCGCGACCCGTCGAAGGTAATTCCGTCGACTCGACATGGACGGACGACCGACCGCTCCAGATTTAAATTTAATTTAAACCAGACGAACTAAGAAAAGAGTTGGTCGTCTCCGCTAGACGACGTTTCCCCGGAGTCGCGGGTGGGTGATCGGCACCCGTCCGGGGTCTTCGTCTAACTCCACCTCGTAGTCGAGTTCGATGGGCCGGTCCATGTGCGGGCCGTCCGTGACCAGGGTCTCGAACTCCCCGCCCTCGCCCAGCAGGTGGACGCCGTACCGGTCGTTCAGGTCGCGAAGGTCCGCCAGCGCGTCGCGGTCCAGCGTCCGGCCGAGCCAGGACTCGTCGAGGCCTCCCGCCGCGACCTGGATGATCGTGATCTCGAACCCCGCTGAGAGCATCGTGTCGGCGAGTTCTTCGGGGTCTTCCTGCCACAGCGGGGCGAACAGGTCGATCCCCAGGCGCTCGCACATCGCCTCGATGCGGCTGGTCTGGTACTCGCTCTCGACGGCACCCGCGGTGACGCCGGCCAGGCCCCCGTCGAGGTCGCCGTCGAGTTCCCGGAGAGCGGCCTCCAGCGGTTCGACCTCGGCGTCGCCCTGGGCGCCCGAGTCGGTCGCCGTCTCGGCGCCGAGGTCGCCCGGGTCGACCTCGACCAGCGGAATTCCGATGCTCTCGGCGGCCAGGCCCGCGAGGTCGGTCGCGGGGACGTGGTACATGTAGGAGTCGCCGCCGGGGTGGACGGTCACCAGGCGGGCGACGTCCAGCCCTTCCTCCAGGGCGCGGTACAGCGCCCAAGAGGAGTCCTTGCCGCCGGAGAACAGGCTCACCCACCGTCCGTCGGTCATGGGTCGCGTTGGCCGGGTGGGACCTTACCACCTGCGGAACTACTCCGTCGGTTCCTCGGTGGGATCGACGTCTTCGACCTCCTCGACGTCCTCGAATCGGCCGCCGGCGACGGAGGTGGCGACCTGGACGCCGACGAAACTGACGACGATGCCCGCGACGACGTACACCGCCAGGCGGTGGCTGGGCGCCATCGAGAACTGCTCGACGGTGACGGGACCGAGTTCGAGCGTCGGGACGACCAGCGGGTCGATCAGTTCGGCGACTTCCAGGAAGTACCCCGAGAAGCCCCGCGCGACGAGGCCGAGGCCGATCACGCCGAACGGCAGGTTGAGGTAGGAGTTGCGGATGCGGTCCTCGCGGATGGCCTCGTCGAGCAGGCGGCCGGCGGAGGCGACCAGCGCGGCCATCGCCAGCCACGGGACGGCGTCGTGGGTGAACCGCATCGCCGGTATCAGGTACCCGCGTTCGGCGAACGACAGCGAGGAGACCCCCAGCGCGCCGAAGAAGACGCCGATCAGCGCCAGGCCGGCAGCGACGACGTAGGTGATCAGCGACACCTGCCCGGAGTACAGCGCGTCCCGGACCTGCGCCGGGAGGTCCGCGGCGTGCTCGTCGAGGCCGTAGCCCTTGTACAGCAGGAACACGCCGATGGCGGCCGTCAGCGACGCGATGGCGACCGCCGGCCCCTGAGCCGCGAGGATGGCCGGGAACACCAGCAGGGCGACGCCGATGGGCACCAGCACCGCCTGCCGGAGTTCCTCGTCGGCCAGGAACTGCTTGAGCAGGTAGTAGGTGGATTCGAGGTCCCGCGCTTGCCGCACGACGACGCGGTCGACGGCGTCGACGGGGACGCGGCTCTCGACGATGGGCACGAGTCGCTCGTCCTGGGCCGAATCGAGGACGACCACCGCGGAGTCGGGGTCGTACTCCTCGATCAACTGGTCCATCTGGGCGGCGACGGCCCTGTCGACGCCGACGACCGAGTCCCCACCCCCGGAGACGACCGCCACCTCCGCGTCCTCGTCCTCGTCCCGTAGTTGCCGCGTCACCCGCAGGGCCTCCAGCAGGCTGTTGACGTGGCTGTCCTCCGGGTCCGCGAGCCCCACGTCGGTCACCAGCGCGCGGACTGCTTCCCACCCGACGACCGGCGTCTCGACCTCGACCGTCCGGCCGATGTCGTTGGCGCGGTCGACGCACACGACCAGCGTACTCACTGTTGGTACGATGACGGTTCGGGGATAAAAACCTAACCCGCCGGTGGGGTGACGACAGGCTACGAGGCCGAAACCGCCGGACGTAACGGTGATCCCCCGCCGGCCGTGCCGACTACCTTTAAGTACTTTGCCGACTTCATAAAAGTGGTGCCGGACGGGCGAACGTGGGGAGACCCGGCGAGTCCCAGCCACGTAGCCCGAGAACTCGCCGTTCAGACCCGCACGTCGATCTCGGCGTCCTCGCCCACGACGGCGCTGGCGACGCCGGCGCCCAGCGCGTAGGCCACAGAGCGCGCGCCGGTCCCCATCCGTCCGGCGAGTCCCTGCTGGGGTTCGAACTCCTCGACCGCGATCTCGTCGACGCCCAGGCGCTCGGCCAGGCGGACTTCCATCTCCTCGCGGGAGCCGCAGGCGTCGACCAGGCCGACGTCGGCGGCCCGTTCGCCGTGGTAGACGCGGGCCTCGGTGTCCCGGACGAACTCGGGATTCAGGTCCCGGCCCTCAACGACGGTGTCGACGAACTGCTCGTACCAGTCGTCCATCAGCCCCTGGTAGTACTCCTCCTCGTCGTCCCGGAGATCGCGCCAGGGCGAGGGGCTGTCCTTGAAGTCGCCGGCGACGAACCGCCGGTAGTCCAGGCCGACCTTGTCGGCCAGTTCCGAGCGGCCGAGCTGGGACCCGACGACGCCGATGCTGCCGACCATGCTGCCCCGGCGGGCGTGGAACTCGTCGCACCCGCTGGCGATCCAGTAACCGCCGCTGGTCGCCTGGTCCTCGGCGTACGCGACCGTCGGGCCGTCGAAGTCCTCGGCGGCCTTCCGGATGTCCTCGCTGGGGACGACCTGCCCGCCCGGCGTGTTCAGCTTCACGATCAGTGCCTCGGCGTCGCCGTCCTCGTCGGCGCGCTCGATCTGCTCGACGAGGTCGTTCGCGGACGCCGCTACCCCGCCGAACGGTAGCCCGCCGGGCCTGCCGTCGCGGGTGATGACGCCCTCGACCTCGACCTCGGCGACGTCGTAGTCGGAGACGATGGAGTCGGCGACCCGGCCCGCCAGCCAGAGCCCCACGACCGCCGCGGCCAGCACCAGCAACACGTCCACGATCCCCAGCGGCGTCTCCTCGGGCACGAGTCCGAACAACAGGACGCCGACGCCGAGGGCGACGGCCGTTACGACGAGAACGATGACGAGTTTCGATATCGCACGCGCGTCGACCATACTGTGGCCGGTACTGATGACCTTGGGGCCATAACTGTTCGCCTGTCGGCACCGGCCTGCCGACGAATCAACAGTTTAAGGCCCCGACCGGTCGAAGGCTCCGGACATGGACGCCGGCGTGGTGCTGCTCAACTTCGGAGAACCGCCCGAACCACAGCGAGAGGCCGTCGAGGACTACCTGACCCGCATCTTCTACAGCAACGCGGACCTGGAGGACTACGACACCGAGGAGGCCGCCATGGAGCGGTCCCGCGAACTCGCGCGCCGACGTGCGCCCGGCCTGATCGAGGAGTACGAGGAGATCGGCGGCTCGCCGCTGAACCCCCAGTCGGAGGCCCAGGCCGACGCCCTGAAGGCGGA
This sequence comes from uncultured Halobacteriales archaeon, assembly GCA_964435625.1. Classification (GTDB taxonomy): domain Archaea; phylum Halobacteriota; class Halobacteria; order Halobacteriales; family PXRE01; genus PXRE01. The sequence goes on from CAYTAG010000208.1 coordinate 6,119, forward strand.
ACTGGCCGACCGCGGCCACGACGTCGAGACCTACGTCGGCCTGCAGTTCATGGAGCCGCTGATCGACGACGCCGTGG
>CAYTAG010000209.1:0-6186 GCA_964435625.1 uncultured Halobacteriales archaeon
CCGCGAGCACCTCCTTTTAGGACCGTTCCGGTCCACGAGCGGGTATGGACGACGAACGCGAGGACCTCCTGATGACCCCCGGGCCGACGGCCGTCCCGCCGGACGTGCGGGCGGCGATGGCACGACCGACCCCGAACCCGGACGTCGAGGCCGGGTTCGCCGAGTTCTACCGGTCGCTGCTGGAGAAGGTGGCGACCCTGTACGGCACCGACGACGAGGTGCTGGTCCTGGGCGGCGAGGGCATCCTGGGCCTGGAGGCCAGCGTCGCCTCGCTGCTCGAATCGGGCGAGGAGGTGTTGTGCCTGGCCAACGGCGTCTACGGTGCGGGGTTCGCGGACTTCGTGGAGATGCACGGCGGCGACCCGACCGTCCACGAGGCGGACGCCCAGCGAGGGTTCGACGTCGAGGCCGTGAAATCCCGCGTCGAGGACGGCGACTTCACCGCGGCGACGATGGTCCACTGCGAGACGCCGACGGGGCTGCTCAACGACCTCGACCCTGTTCTGGAGGTCCTGCAGGACGCGGGCGTCCTGACGGTGGTCGACGCCGTCTCCTCGCTCGGCGGAACGGCCGTCCCCGTCGAGGGAATCGACGTCTGCCTGGGCGCTTCCCAGAAGTGTCTGAGTTCGCCGCCCGGTCTGACGACCGTCTCCGTGAGCGACGCGGCCTGGGAGAAGGTCGAGGCGACCGACCAGGATACCTTCTACACGAGCCTCGAACCCTGGCACGACCCGGACCTCTCGGACGGCCCCGCGTTGCTTCCGTACACCCACCTCACGTCGAACCTCCACGCGCTGGAGGCGTCGCTGGACCGCCTGCTGGAAGAGGGCCTGGAGGACGTCTTCGAGCGCCACGAACGGGCGGCCGGACGGTGCCGCGAGCGCGGGCGGGAGTTGGGGCTGGAGCTGTTCCCCGACGAGGAGTTCGCCTCACCGACCGTGACGGCGTTCGAGGTCGACGGGAGTGCCCAGCAGTTGCAACAGCGGCTCGAATCGGACCACGGCGTCGTGCTGGCGACTAGCCTGGGCGAGTACGCCGACGACCTGCTGCGGGTCGGGCACATGGGGTACAACGCGGAGGTGGGGAAAGTCGAGCGGACGATGGAGGCGGTGGCCGAAGTGCTGGACTGATTCGCGGGGACGGAACGCTTACGTCGCGCCCGGCGGACAGGAGACGCTATGGATCGGGGGATCGACGGGTTCCGCGACCGGTTCGAGTCCGCCGAGCGCCGCCTCAACGACTCCCTCCCCGGCCCGCTCAAAATTGGCGCGGGCGTGCTGTACCTCCACACCGCCCGCGGCAGCGACCGCCTCGATGCTCTCGCAGACCGCCCGCTGTGGGACCGCTGGCACGACCTCGCCATCGCGCTCCTGCTCGCCGTCCAGGCCGCGGCCCTCGCACTGGTCACCGTCGGCGCCGTCATCGCGCTCGGCCAGGAACGGGCGACCGCGCTGAACGAACCGGCCAACACCGTTGCCATCCCCGGACTCAACGAGTTTATGCCCCTCGCAGCGGCGGCGTACGTCGTGGCCGCACTGGTCGCCGCCACCGTGGTCCACGAGGGGGGCCACGCAATCGCCTGCCGACGTGCGGGCATTCCTATCCAGGAGTGGGGCATCGCGCTGTTGTTCGGCGTCGTCCCGCTGGCGGCCTACGTCCTGCCGGCCGACGAACTCGACGGCACCCAGCGGCGGACGCGCCTGCGCGTGTTCGCCGCCGGCGTGGCGAACGACCTGGTGCTGGCCGCCGTCGCGTTCGCCGTGCTGCTGGCGCCGGTCACCGCGACGCCGACGGATGCCTACCTGACCTACTTCGGGTGGGCGCTGACCGGCGGCGCCCCGCCGACGCCGGCCGCGGTGGCCGCGCTCGGCCCCGTGACGAACCTGGCGTTCTGGACCGCGCTGTTGAGCGCGAACTTCGGCCTGCTGAACGCATTGCCGATCTCGGTGCTGGACGGTGGCCGCGTCCTCTCGCTGTCGCTGGACGCGCTCGCGGAGCGCGTCGGCGTCCCGCTGTCCGGCCGGGCCAGGCGCGCAGTGGTGAATGGGGCAGGCACGTTCGCCGTCGTGGCCGTCGTCCTCGCGGTGTTCGGGCCGTTGCTGTCGCTGTGACCGTCGGATCGTCCCCACTGCGAGTTCGTCGCCCACGATGGCACCTCCCGGACGGAGTTAGAGGGGCAAGAAAGTCCCGACCTGCGTCGCCTGCGCCGACGACCTGCGGTGGACGGCCTCACCCGGTCAATCTCACCCGGTCAATCTCACCCGGTCAATCACCCGGCGTTTCCTCCGGCGGGGCCGCCGCGGGGGCCGCGCTGGTTCGACGGCGGTGGGCGTACAGTCCACGAACCAGCGCGCCGAGCCCGAGCAAGGCGATCACGGAATTGATCAACCCGCCGACAATCGGCACCTGCACGATGATCGCGCCCACCACCAGTCCGACCACCAGCGCGGCCCACCGGTTGTCCACGCCGACGAGCGACAGCAGCCACGCGCCGACGGCGAATCGGCCGTAAACCAGGCCGATCCAGGCCACGAGGACGAGCGCGAACGCCCCGACGATGGTGAAGGGGACGCCGACGACGGTGATCGCCAGTGCGATCAGCAGGACGACGCTCCCGACGACGACCCCGAGCCCGATCAACCCGGTCCTGACCGGGTCGGTGGCGACCCGCTCGGCGACGCCACTGGAGAACCGCGGGAACAAAAAGAGCAAGACCGCACCCGCAAGCAGGTTGATCGCGAACGCGTAGACGGCGAACACCAACGCCGCCAGCGGCTGGACGTCGGACGCGATATCGACGACGAGCGTCGAATCCTGCGTGACCTCCCCCTGGACGGCGTCGACGTTGCCCTCCAGCGTTCCGTCGTACGTGAGCGAGCCGGCAATCGACGCCGCCTCGCCGAGCCGGATCGTCTCCGCGCCGACCGTCGCATCACCCTCTATCGTCCCGGCGACGAAGACGTTGCCCGCGGCGACGTCGAAGTTGCCGCCGACCGTCGCCCCCTCGTCGACGCGGACGTTGCCGGCGCCCGCGGAGACGTCCCCGTCGACCGTACCGCCGATCCGGACGTTCCCGGCCGCGGCGCCGAGGTCCCCTTCGACGGTCCCGCCCTCCGCGACGTGGACGTTCCCGGCCAGGGCCGACACGTCGCCGGTGACGGTCCCCCGGATGATCACCGTCCCGGCGACGGCGTTCACCTCCGATACCGTCTCTCCCTCCTCGACGACGACCGTGCCGCCGCCGCCGGTCTGGGCAGCCACCGTCGCTGGCACCAGGCTCACGACGAGCACCGCGGCGACGACCGCGACGACTACGGGACGACGCGGAAACGGATTCATGAACACCGCAAGTACGACGCCGACGAAAATAAACAAACAAACGTTAATGATGCCGGGTGATGCCCAGATAGTTAGCCTTCCCCCGTTTTCGGATCCCCTCGTCGGCGTTCCGATGGCGCGTTCACCATCCAACGTTCGCGGCTCGCATCGGGACCACGGCACGCTCCGCGAGCGAAACGGCAGCGCTCCCGCGAGTGAAGGGGGCGGACACACGACTTTCGGCGTCGTCGACGGAAGCTGCTACCCGAAGTGGGACTCGCCAGGGTACACGATTTCCTTGGGGAGCCCCTTCTCGTCCCGTAACGTCCCGTTACACCATCTCAGATCGGGACCCGCCGCATCAGCGCCGGCAGGCGGTTCTTCAGGCGGGTTCCGAGGCCGCCCTCCAGGTCGTGAATCCGGGCCATCTCCTCGTCGGTCAGCGAGAAATCGAAGACGTCGAGGTTCGCTTCTACGTGCTCGCGGCTGGAGGCCTTCGGGATTGCGACGACGCCCTCCTGCTGGAGTAGCCAGCGGAGCGCGACCTGCGCGGCGCTTTTGTCGTACCGCCGACCCATCCGCGCGAGCACGTCGTCGTCGAGGACGGCGCCCCTGGCCAGCGGGCTGTACGCGGTTAGCGCGACGCTCTGCTCGGCACAGAACTCCCGGAGCGCCGACTGGTCCTTGTAGGGGTGGTAGAGCACCTGGTCGGCCACGATAGGTGCGTCGACGGCGTCCATCGCCTCCCGGAGTTGCGAGCGGGTGAAGTTGCTGACCCCGAGGTGCTCGACGAGGTCCTCCTCGCGCAGTTCGGCCATCGCCCCGAGCGTCTCCGCGACCGGCACGCGCGGGTGGGGCCAATGGATCAACAGCAGGTCGACGTAGTCGACGCCGAGTCGGTCGAGGCTCTCGTGGACCGACTCTATGACGTCTCCCCGCCGGAGGTTCGAGCGCGACACCTTCGTCGTCAGGAAGAGGTCCTCACGGTCGACGTCCGCGGCCGCGATGCCCTCGCCGACCTCGGCCTCGTTGCCGTACATCTGGGCGGTGTCGACGTGACGGTAGCCCAGTTCCAGGGCCGTCCGGACGGACTCGGTGCAGTTCCGGCCGGTGTTCTGCCAGGTCCCCAGGCCGAGTTTCGGGATGCAGGCGCCGCCCGCTTCGACGTACTCCATGGGAGAGGGTCGTCCGGGGTGCACAGAAAAGCCACGGCCGTCGGCTAACCGTCCGGTACTACGAAGGCCGATTACTCGTCGGCAAGTGCGTCGTAGATGTCCCGGTGTTCCTCCCGGTCCCTGTTGGCGACGCCGTGGACGATCTCCGTTCTGGCTCGCTCCATGAACTCTTCCGGAGGTTCCTCTCCGTGTTCTTCGACGTATCGGTCCCGGATAGTGTTCAGAAGAGTCTCCATGACGTTCGCACGAGGCCGGTCTTCGCCCTCGTCTACAGCCATTCGTTGTATTGTCCTGAGTACGTCGTCGGGTTAATCGTTGTGGTCATCAGGATCGAGAACAGTACCGTCGCTCCCGGCCTCTAGGTCAAACTCCGCAGGCTCGATTTCCAATTCTTCGAAGAGGGAATCGACAATTGCCATGATTCCAATCGTCCACATCGTTGCAGGAGCGAGTTCCTCGGTCTGTTCAGCCAGGTAGTCCGTCGCGACGTCCCGGTCGATGATGTCTTCTCTCACCGCGAGGAGTTTCAGCACTGCTCGAAGGTCCTGCCCGTATTCCAGTTCGTAACCGTTGAGAACGTAGAAGAGGTTCGTGGTATTCAGCGCAGTTCGCTTGTTTCCGTCTACGAACCAGTGGTTCGAAGCGAGGAGTCGCATGAGCGCGAACGCTTTTTCGTGTACCGTTTCCGGCTTCTCCCCGAACATCCCATGTTGGACGTAGTCGACGGCGAACTGGATCCGATCCCGATCCTCGATACCAGGTTCCCCGTCAGGGTCCTCGGCGATGATAGCGTCGTGAATTTCGACGATGTCTTCGACTGTGGGATACCAGAACTCGTCATCCCCGTCGCCGACACCGAATTCCACATCTTCTACGCCATCCAAGAGATCACTGGCTACATCGTCGGGATCGTCCGTCATCGTTCATCCCCTGTCGCCCCACGATATTCAACGCCACTACAGGCACCACGTCTACACATCTTCGATCCGCTCTTGCCACTCCTGTACCTTCGCCATCAACTCCACCGGCGGCACCTCGCTGACGTCCGTCTCCTGTAACTCCGACAGCACGTGCTCGGTACCGGGGTCGAGCGATTCGCCCGCTCCGCCCTCTCCACCGTCCGCACTCGCGTCCCCCCAGAAGCCCCCCGACCCGAGGTCGAACACCGCCTGGACCGTCTCGCTGCTGCCGGACCCCCGGGCCTCGACGGCCTTCTCCTCGCGCAGGCGGTCCAGCACCTCCCGAGAGCGGTCGACCACGGGGTCGGGCACGCCCGCCAGGTCCGCGACGTGGACGCCGTAGGAGCGGTCGGTGGGCCCCTCGCGGACCGTCCGGAGGAAGGTCACGTCACCGTCACTTCCCTGTGCTCGTGACGAGCCTTCGCTCGCGTCGCTCGCGGAGACCTCGCCGCGCTCCTCGGCTGCGCGGGACGACATCCCGCTGGAAGCCGGCGAGTCCGGCTCGCCGGCGACGGCGACGTGGACGTTCTCCACGCGCTCCAGGTGCTCCGCGAGGGTCGTGAGTTCGTGGTAGTGGGTAGCGAAGAGCGTCTTCGCCCCGACCTCGTTGTGCAGGTACTCAGTGGCCGCCCACGCAATCGAGATGCCGTCGTACGTCGCGGTCCCGCGGCCCACCTCGTCCAGGATCCAGCGCTAGTCCTCGGGCGCGGTGTGCTGGATGGTGGAGTGCTCGT
>CAYTAG010000210.1:0-6125 GCA_964435625.1 uncultured Halobacteriales archaeon
GTGTGGCTGGTGGTCGAGTGGCGGTGCTCGCCGAGGCCCGCGACCGGCGGGAGCGGGTCCTCGGCGAGCAGCCGGTACACCTCGTCACAGAGGAGATACGCGTCGTGGTCGGCCGCCAGGTCGTACAGCGCCTCGACTTTCTCGCGGGGGTGGTACCGGCCGGTCGGGTTGTTGGGGTTGTTGAGCACGACGACGGCCGTATCCGGGCGAATCGCGTCGGAAACGGCGTCGACGTCCAGTTCCCAGTCGGACGGCTCCAGCCACACGCGGGTCACCTCCGCCAGCGACTCGGGGACGGCGTGCAGCGCCTGGTACGTGGGCGTCACGACGACGGCGTGGTCGCCGGCCGACAGCAGCGAGAGGAACGCCACCAGGTTCGCCTCCTGCGTCCCGCACGTGAACAGCACCTCCTCGGCGGAGCGGTCGTAGCGGGCGGCCACGTCCGCGCGGAACTCGGGGTCGCCGTTCGTCGGGATGACGTAGCCGAGTTTTCCGGGGTCGAGGTCGAACCGCGAGGCCTCGAGGCTGCGGATGCCGCTCTCGGCCAGCATCACGTCGGCCCCGTGCTCGTACTCGGCGAACCACCGCTCCAGGCCGAACTCGTCGACGTCCATACCGCGGGTTCGGCCGACGGCGGCAAAAGGAGGGTGGTCCCGGCAGCTAGTACGGATAGTCGTCGTCGGGCAGCGGGTCCTCGATGGTCGCGTCGCCGACGGCGATCCGCATGGCCATCCCCGTGAGGTCGGCCGCGCCGTGGATCGAACAGTAGGCGTCGTAGACGCCGTCGTCCTCGAATGTGTACTCGCGGGACTGGTCGGCCGGAACGGCCATGTCGACGTCCCAGTTGTCCGAGGCCGAGGTGACGGTGTGGTCGACGGCGTCCTCGTTTCGCCAGCGCACCGTGGTGCCCCGCTCCACCGAGAGGTTACGGGGATCGAACTGGCGGTCACGGAGGTCGACCACGACGACGTCGTCCCCCGGTTCGTCGGTCGGCGTGGATCCTCCAGGGTCGTCGGTCGGCGTGGACCCTCCAGGGTCGTCGGTTGGAGTACCCGGTCCTGTCCCGTCGGGCGGGGTATCCGTCCCCCCCGGCGTGTCGTCGTCGTCCCCGAACAGTCCTTCGAGACACCCCGCGAGCGCCGCGGTTCCCACCCCAGCGACGCCGAGGAAAGCCCTCCGTTGCATGGTGTGAGACGACCGTTCGGCTGCCGTCGGTTTGAAGGCCCGTGATCGTGGAACCGGTACGGTCCGTATACCGTCGGCTCGCGGCTCGATAAGCAGTTTTTGATCGGGCGTGCCCGGGACCCCCGAACGGCCGGGGTCCGAAGCGCCGGGCGGCCCAGATCGGGCGCCGAACCACGGGCCGTCCGCCGCCCGGTCGCGAGGACGCGGCCGGTAGCGACCCCATTCGGGTGGTCGACGGAGGGACGGGACGATGGACTACTCGTCGCCGCGGCGCTGGCGCATGTTCTGGCGGGTGAACTGCGGTCGCGGGTTGAGCGTCCGGCGCCGGCGCAGGGTCCGGACCAGGAGCAAGGCGACGACCGCGGACAGCGCCCCGGGGACGGCCGCGGGTTCGAGGCCCGCGTCGACGTAAACGATGGCGGTGGCCAGCGTCCCCGCCGACAGCAACAGCCCGTACACGATGCGCCGGCTGAGCCGGTCGACGTGGTTCTGGGGGTCGACGATGGCGGCCTCGACCCGGAAGTTCTCGCGGTCGATCCGGTCGAGGGTCCGCTCTAGCTTCGGCGGGATGCGGACGGACGACCGCGAGGCGTCCGCGAGGTTCCGGCGGATCCCCGAGAGTGCCATGCGAACGCCCTCCTCGCGGTAGCCCTGCTCGGCGAGGTAGTCGGTCGCCACCTCGATGAAGTCGAACTCCTGGTCCAGGGTGACACAGACGCCCTCGACGACCGTGGCCACTCGCAGGACCAGCGCGAGGTCCCGGGGGAGCCGGAGGGGAAACTCGTACATCGTCCCCTCGACCTGGCGGACGATCTGCTGGACGCGGTACTGCTCGATGGCCTCTCCCCTGGCGTCCCGGATCGCCAGTTCCATCACCTCGGACATCAGGTCGCGGTCGGCCTCGGGGCTGAGCGTCCCCATCCGTTCGAGTACGTCCAGAATGGCGTCGATGTCACGGTCGGCGACCGCCAGGTAGAACTCGACGATGTTGCGCTGGACCGACTCCTCGACGCGGCCGCTCATCCCGAAGTCGTAAAACACCAGGGTCCCGTCGGGGCGGACCGCCAGGTTCCCCGGGTGCGGGTCGGCGTGGAAGACCCCGTCCTCGACGATCATCTTCAGGTAGGCGCGCTGGAGGCGCTCGGCCAGCGCCGTCCGGTCGATGCCTCGCTCGTCCAGCGTCTCGACGTCGGTGATCTTGGCGCCGTCGACGTACTCCATCGTCAGGACGGTCTCACCGGAGCGCTCGTCGATCACCCGGGGCATGGAGACCCCCTCCTCGTCCGCGAAGTTGTTCCGGATCTCCCGGAGGACGCCGGCCTCCCGCTCGTAGTCCATCTCCTGGCGGATCGTCGTCGCGAACTCCTCCGCCAGGTTCGACAGCGAGAACGACCGCGCGTCGTCGACGAAGTGCAGGATCACCGGCAGCGTCCACCGGATGACCTGCAGGTCCGTCTCGACGAGTTCCTCGACGCCCGGCCGGCGGACCTTCACCGCGACCTGCTCGTCGTCGTGGGTCGCCAGGTAGACCTGCCCGAGGCTGGCACCGCTGATCGCCTCGGCGTCGAACGCCTCGAAGGCCTCCCCGACGGGGCCGACCTCCTCCTCCAGTACCTGGCGGGCCTGCTCCCAGTCCGCGGGCGGCACCCGGTCCTGTAGCCGCGCGAGGACGTCGACGTAGACCGGCGGCAACACGTCCGGGCGGGTCGACAGCAACTGGCCGAGTTTGATGAACGTCGGCCCCAGCGCGAGCAGCGTGTCGAGCAGTCGCTCGGCGCGCTGGCGGCGCTGCTCGGTCGAGAGCTGGCGGCGCCCGCCGAACAGGAGGAACCGTCGGCGGTCGCGCGCGTACCCCACGAGCAGCGGCAGGAACCGCCAGACGACGACGACCAGCCGGCGGGGGGCGTAGAGCAGCGCCAGTGTGACCACCTACTCGACCGGGATCGTCGTCTCGCCCGACGTCGGGCGGGGGAGTTCTACCTCCAGGACGCCGCGTTCGACCTCGGCGGTCGCGGCGTCGGCGTCGACGTCCGGCGGGACCATCAGGTCGAACTCCAGGGCCGAGTCGCGCTCCTGGCGGCGGTACTCGAAGCCGTCGGGCGTCGAGTCCGTCCGCCGGGCGGTCACGTGGAGTCGGCGGCCGTCGACCCGGAGGTCGACCGTCTCCGCGGTCGCCCCCGGGACGTCGATCACGAGCAGGTAGGCGTCTTCCCCCTCCAGCAGGTCCGCGAACACCGCGTCCGGCAGGTCGCTCAGGGCGTCACGCAGCGCTGACATGACCGGACCTAGCACGCGGGAGGCGAAAAAGCCCGTGGTATGGAGGGCCCGGCACCGGCCGGCGTGGTCGACGCCGCGGCCCGACCCTCACCCGTGGCTGCGGACGCGGTCGATCCGACCCCGGGCCGCCCCGACGGCGGCCGGCCAGGAGAAGATGGCCACACCCATCACCGCGGTCGTCGCCATCGACCCGACCGCCCCCGGGAGCAGCGACCCGACGGCGACCCCCGCGCCGAGGAACCAGACGATCCCGGCGACGGCTACGCCGGCGCCAGCGAGCGACGGCCGGAACGGCCGCCGAGGGGGACCGACGGCGAGCCAGGTCACCAGACACCCGAGGAGGGCGCCCAGCGCGTACAGCGCGTCGTCGCCGCCGACCCCGAGGGCGACCGGGATCACCGCACAGGCGACGCCGGCCGCGAGCGTGACCGTCACCGGGCGTCGCATCCGGCAGCGGGCCGCCCGCCAGCCGAACAGCAGCGCCAGGCCGACCAGCGCGCCCCCGGCCACGTCGACCGCGTAGTGGACGCCGAGGCCGACCCGCGAGGCGGCCGTCAGGACCACCAGCGCGGTCGCGACGCCGATCCGGGCGCGGCGGGACCCGACCCGTAGCGCACCGGCGAGCGCGCCCCACGTCAGCACCGCGCCGAGGGCGTGCGCGCTCGGGAAACCGTGCCCGGTCGCGTGGATCGTCCACGCGTAGGCGTCCCGGAGCGACGCGTGTGCGGCCTCCGGCTGGATCATCGGTCCGGTCGGCGGCCGGGGGAGCGCCAGCGCGGCCTTGAGCACCACCGCCAGCGCCAGGCCGCCGAAGACCAGCCCGAACAGGGAGGCGATCCGGTCGGGATCGCCGAACCAGTACGCCGTCGCCAGGACCGGGACGAACACCCACGGCTCCCCGAACAGCGTCGCCGCGGCGAACAGGTAACTCGTCCACGCCGGCAGCGACGAGTGCAACGACTCGACCGCCCAGCCGTCGAACAGCGGATCGGTAGCGAGGAACGCGCCGAACCAGATCGCCGGAAGCGGCGTCGCGGCCCCGGCTACGTCGGTGTCGACCATCCTCGTCACCGCCCGAGCGCCCGACGGTACCTCGGTCTTCTGGCCGAACTCGTCCGCGGCCGGCCGGCGATCCGTGCGTCGGGATAACGACCCCTCCTCGTCCGCGCGTCGTCGAGACCGTACACGGTTTTTGCTCGAACTGTCATCCTTTTAATTGTAACGGTCGGATCGCGCGACGGCGTGGGGGCGTGAGGAGCCGAACGAGTTCCCATCAGCCCAGGAGCAGGGCGAGCACGGCCAGTCCGGCCCCGCCGCCGGCCACCGCGAGGGCGCCGACCACGCCGATCCGTTTCACCGTTCCGCGTTCGCTCGAATCCGAGACGAGAAACGGCGGGCCGGCGATGCGGTACCGGTACCACCCGAGCCGGCCGCGATCCAGTGCATCGCGGTCGATCCCGACGACGGCGTTGACCTGCCCGGACTCGCGCGCGGCCGACGTGTCGAACCTGGCCGTCCCGAGGACGTGGACCTCCTCGCCGACGTCGAGTCGGCGCTCGACGAACCGGTGGTCCTTGCCCGTCCGTAACTCGAACGGGCCGATGTCGATGGAACGGTCCTGGTCGTCGACCCGGTCGTCGGCCGCGATGAACTGCTCGATCTCCTCCGGCGGTCGTTCGCCGCCCTCGACGGTGATGCGGGCCGCCCGCCCCAGCCGGAGGTCCGCCCCCGGCGGTTCGACGAGGACGCTCCCCGTGTCGTCCCGGAGTCGGAACGGGACGGCCTCCCGGCCCGAGGCGATCCGTTCCCACGTCCGTCCGTGCCTGGTGTGTCTCTCCTGTTCGACCTCGTACTCGTAGGCGAGACACTCGGTGCCGGTGAACGGCGAGCGCACCGTCCGGTCGTCCCGCTCCGCGACCCCGACGAGTTCGACCGGGCCGCCGTTCGGCGCGTCGAGCACTGCGTCCGGGTCGGTCCGGAGGATCCGCCAGGCGAGGCGCAACTCCATCAGCCCGTACGCGAGGACGGCCAGACAGATCGCGGCAAGCAGGGCCACCACCCCGAGCACGAGGGGACTCCCCGGAATCGGCATGGCTTGCGGTGGGCGCCGCCCCCTGAAATAGCTGCCGTCACACCCGGCCGTACTCGCCCAATCGCGTTCCGTCCAGCAGGTAGGCGTCGGCCTCGGGCAACCCCTCGGGGAGAAACGGCGCGAGGAACTCCTGTTCGTCGACGTTGATCCACGTGCAGCCCACCAGGTCGTTGAACGCCGGGAAGACGACGAGTTCGGGGTCCCGCCAGTCGAGGTCGTCGTAGCGCTCGTCGAACGGCGCCCGCGCCAGCGGCCCGCGGAGCCAGGCCGGTTCGATCCGCCGGCCCCCCACGCGGTCCTCCAGGCGGACGCAGGGGTGCTCGTGGCCGACGCAGACGACCTCGGCCTCAAGTACCTCCCGGGCCGGCCAGGTGTGGCCGTGGACCAGCCCCACGTCGCCCAGGCGGACGCCGTCGGTCGCCGTGACCGTCACGTCCGGGCCGGCGACGGAATCGATGCCGCCGTCGTGGTTGCCCTTGACCACCGTGACCGGCACCGGTAGCTCCTCGAACAGCACCTCGATCTCGCCGCGCTCGGCGCCGTGGGGGCCGCCGAAGAAGTGCGCCAGGTC
>CAYTAG010000211.1:0-6092 GCA_964435625.1 uncultured Halobacteriales archaeon
CCCCCCCCCCCCCCCCCCCCCCCCCCCCCCCCCCCCCCCCCCCCGCCCCGCCCCCGCCCCCGACGACGAGAGAGGGAGAGGGAGAGGGAGAGGGAGACCCGGAAGAAGAGGAGCGGAGGAACGGAGTGAGGCGGAGACGTTGACCGTCGCTGGTGGCGGGCAGTCCGTTACGGGTCGGGCTGCCAGCGCCGGGTCAGATCTCGAAGCGGGCCGTCTCGGTCTCGCCGCAGTACGGGCAGACGTCGACCCCCTCCTCGAGGGACGTCCCGCAGCGCCGGCACTCGACGACGACGGTCGTCCCGTCGGCCGTGGACTGGCCGGTGAGCAGCCCCTCCACCAGTTTCCCCAGCATCGAACGGTATCACGGCTACCACGGCCATAGTAATGGAGATGTTACCGCTCGCGGCCGCGAACGCGACGCTCGGCGAAACGGCGATGAATCGCCTGGCTCGGTGGCAACCACGGTCCCGCCGGCTGCGGGCTGACCTCCCGCCGAGTACGCACGGATGACGGCCTACGCCGCGTACGCGAAGGCTGCCGTCTACGCGCCGCCCTCGGGCGTCGGCGTCTCCTCCTCGCCGGGCGTCGGTGTCTCCCCCTCGCCAGGCGTCGGCGTCTCCCCCTCGCCGGGCGTCGGTGTCTCTTCCTCCGGGGTCGGCGTTTCCTCCTCTTCGGGGGTCGGCGTCTCTTCCTCCGGGGTCGGTGTTTCCTCCTCGGGCGTCTCCTCTGCCGGGGGCGGGGTCTCATCTTCGGGGGTCGTCCCGCCGATGGGGGACTCGCCCGGAGTGCCGCCTCCGCCGTCCTCCGGTTCTGCGCAGCCGGCCAGGCCGGCGACCGACACCGCCACCGTTGCACCGGCCGCTCGAAGTACTGTTCGACGGTCGAGGTCGTCCGTTGGATCGTGAATCATGCGGGGTACGCAGGGCTAGTCGCCCAATGGAACAACCGTTGCTGCGGAAAAGAGTGTTCTGACGAAATCATCGAATATCGGCCTTCTAACCCGCGATGCAGGCACCGGTTTCCCGACGGAGGGGCCGCCGGTCCCGTCGGCCCGGCGTCGCACCCGGGATTCGGCCGTGAGAAACCCGGAATTACCCGACGAAACGGTGCTGACGACTTTTTGCGTCGGGTGCCCTGCGGTAATCCACCTCAGATGTCCGCACACGCGTCGACACCGAGCGGCAGGTCGATTCGACGGATCGGCGACCGGAACCGCGGACGGGAGTCCGGCGCCGCCCTGGTCGATCCGATCACGCGGGCCGGGCCGGTGTCGGTCATCATCCCGACCTACAACGAGGCCGAGACCATCGAGGCCACCATCGACCGCTGCCGGTCGGCGCTGGCGGCCTACCGGTCGGAGCTGTTGATCGTCGACGACGACTCGCCCGACCGCACCTGGCAACTGGTCAGGACCGCCTACGGCGACGCCGACGACGTCCGGGTGATCCGCCGCGTCGACGAGAGCGGCCTCGCCTCGGCGGTCACCCGCGGGTTCGAGGAGGCCGCTCACCCGTTCTGCGTCGTGATGGACGGCGACCTCCAGCACCCGCCCGAGCGGGTGCCGGACCTCCTGGCGGCGTTCGACGACGACGTCGATGTCGTGATCGGGAGTCGCCACGTCGACGGCGGCGGGATCGAGAACTGGTCGGGCCGGCGGCGAGCCGTCTCCGCCGGCGCCAGAGCCATCTCGAAGCTGCTCGTCCCGCCGGCAAGGGGCGTCTCCGATCCCCTGAGCGGCTTCTTCGCCGTCCGGCGCGAGGTCGTCGAGGGCGTCGAACTCTCGCCGACCGGCTACAAGATCCTCCTGGAGGTGCTGGTAAAGGGCAACTACCGCGGCGTCGCCGAGGTCCCCTACGAGTTCTCCCAGCGCCACCGGGGGGAGTCGAAGCTGACCCCCGTCGAGTACCTGAACTTCCTGAAACACGTCGCCACGCTCAGGAGCGGGACGAACTGACGGGCCGTCACCACCGCACCGTGGCCGCCGTCCGCGCGGAGCCGTGCATCGTCGAGCGGGCACACAAATTAAACGGGGAATTGGTGATAAAAAATAAATAGCGTTGTTCTGTAGGTAGTGACGACATGGACTCCGGGCGCCCGATCAGGCTCAGGGGGGAGGGGGACGAATACGAGCTAGGCACGATCCTGGGGAGGCTCAAGGAGCGTGGCTGTTCCATCCTCGTCGCCGGGGACATGCCGGTCACGGCGTTCCGGACCGTCAGTCGGCGGCTGTTCGGCCACCCCGAGGAGCGTCGCGAGCGGGTCCTGGTTCGGTTTCGGCCGACGACCTCGCTCGAGGAGTGGTTCCCCGCCGGCGTCGACCTCGAGAGCCGGGGCGTCCGGGTCGTCGACTGCACCGCTCCCGACAGGTCGGCGGCCGGGGGCGACGCCGACTTCGAACGCCTGCGGTGGCAGTCGACGTTCGACCCGGCGGAGACGCCGGCGCTGTCGAGGTGCTCGGACGTCGAGGGCTGTACCGACGAGATCGACGCGGTCGCCGCCGGGACCGGCGCGCTGGAACCGTCCCAGATCCGGGTCGGCGTGCACTCGCTCGGCGCGTTCGACGGCCACGACGAGATGATCGACGCCGTTTCGGCGCTGTCCTCGACCGTGACCGCCCGCCGGGGGATGGTTCACTACCACCTGCAACGACCGCCGACCAGCGAGACCGCGCGGACGCTGCTGGAACACGTCGACGCGATGATAACCATCCGCAAGGATGTCCCGGGCGAGCTACCCGTCCAGAGGTGGACGATCCCGGGATACGGCGAATCGCCCTGGGTTCCGTTGCGGCGATACGACTAGGAACCGGCGGCTCCCCGGGTGGAGGGATACATTCATTGGGCCGGCCCACCCAGCGACCGGCCGGAGTACGCCACCGACTGCCCCACGCATGACGGGAACGAACGACGCCCCGCCGAGGATCAGGTCGCTGGACGAGGAGTCCGGCGTCCGCATCTTCGATCCCGTCGAGGCGGCACAGTTCACGCTGTTCACGTCCGGCCCCGTCGATCCCGCGCCCGCCGACCCGGAGGACTTCTTCTTCCCGATGGACGTGGCGGTCCGGTTCCGGACGGACGGCCTCATCGTGCCGAAGCTACTGACGGTGCACCTGCGGGCGACCGGCGGCGAGTTCGTCTCGACGTTCGACCCCTCCCGGGAGTCCGAACTCGTCGAATCCGGGCCGCTGATCATCCAGCTGTCGACGGCTCCGATGACGCTGTACCTGAAAACCGCCGCCGACGTCACGATCCGTCGCCACGAGCAGTCGGTCATCCTCTCGTTCGGGGAGCGGGCCCCCGTCGAACTCGCCGTCCGGTCGTTCCACGACGCCCCGGCCGCGACGATCCAGGTGCCCGACGACCCTGCCGACGTCATGACCGCCATCTCCCGGTTCGGCTCCGCGCTGCAGACGCTCTCGCCCGAACGCTCGTTCGGCACCCTGCGGGGGCATCCGCCGGCGCTGGAGCGCGGGCCGTCCCTGGAGATCCCGGATTCCCTCGACCGGCCGGACTCGCCGGTGACCATGGAGTTGCCGCCCGCGTTCGAGTACGTCTACCCGGCCGCGCCGCTGGCCTTCTACCTGGGCGCGACCGTCGAACCCGGCCCGGAGCCGCGGCTGCGCTGTGGCGACCTCGACCGCTCGCTGGCCGGCGACGACGGGTTCCAGGCGACCGTGCAGGACCTGTTCCAGCACGTGTTCTTCATGGACTGCGTCACGCGAACCGAGGGGCTGTACCCGGTCGAGTTGCACGAGCGGGCGGAACTGGAACGGGTGCTCGACGAGCCCGTCGACTTCGCCGCCCTGTACGAGGCGTCGCTGGCCGACCAGCTCCGGCGGTACCTCGAACTGCCGCTGGACCGCGTCGAAGCCGTCCGTCCCACCTGGCACCTCTGTACCGACGTCGAGCCCGAGGCCGCGTTCGTCGAGTCGTTGCCGGCAATCGTCAACGAACTGCCGCTGATCCGCTGTCCCTACACCGAGACGGCCCCGCCCGGTGCGCGGGGGCGCGACGAACCGATGGACGCGCCCGAGCGCCGGGCCGCCCTGGCGGACATCGACGAGTTCGTCCGCCGGCCGGACGCCGACCCCGCGGACGGCCAGGACTGGCCGCTGCCGGAGGACACCTTCTCCCCGCCGTCGGTCCCGGCCATCGAACACGAGTGGCTCGGCACTGGCATCCCGCTGGGCGCCAACAAGGCGACCCCGGAGACGTACCGGCGTCGCCAGGATCGCCCGCCCGCCGACGCCGAGGAGATCGCCATCGACGTCGTCTGCAACGATCCGCCGATGGACGCCGAGCGGGTCGTCGAGCACTACTACGGCCTGCGGGACCTGGTCACCTTCGACGTGACCGTCCACGACGACCTCACCCGCGAGGAACTCGCGGACGTGCTGGCGGCGCCGACGGAGTTGCTGCACTTCATCGGACACGTCGACCGCCGGGGCTTTCGCTGCAGCGACGGCTCGCTGGACGCCAGGACGCTTTCGGACGTGGGCTGTCGGGCGTTCCTGTTGAACGCCTGCACGTCCTACAGGCAGGGCCAGGCGCTCATCGACGCCGGCAGCTACGGCGGCGTGGTCACCCTCACGGACGTCGGAAACGACGTCGCGACGGAGACGGGCCGGACCATCGCCCGCCTGCTCAACGCCGGGTTCACCCTCCGCAGCGCGCTCTCGATCACCCACGACCACCACCCGACCGGCCAGCAGTACGTGGTCGTCGGCGACGGGAGCATTCAGTTGGTCCAGAACGAAAGCGGGGTGCCTTATAAAGTATCACTTCGACAAATTTCGGATGCAGAAAAGGACTTTGAGTTCGATTTTCATACGTACCCAACATCCTCAGCGTACACACCTGGTTCGTTTATAACACCAACAATTGGAGATTTGGCAATTAGCTATCTTCCGTTTGGATATATAGATACGTTTCAGCCATCAAGGAGCGAACTCATGGAGTTTCTTGCATTAGAAAACATGCCAACTGAGTTTAATGGGGAACTCGTCTGGTCACACGAACTCAACCGTAGTGGACTACGGTCCAGCAGTAGCGTTACTTCCGTTCGCGACGACCATCCCGACTTTCGATAGCAAGACTACCATCGTGAACAGTGCACCCATCAGCCGCGGGTGGTCGCTCAGCCATTCCGTGAATTGGGTCGACGGTCGGTCGGTGTCTGGCATACACAAGAACTGTCTGTTTGCATATATTTTAATTTTTCTTAAGAATACAGATAATATAAAAATGAAACTGCTGGGATAGCGCGCGGAATGAAGGCGCTCCCGTCGCCATCTCTCGGCTAGTATTACATCTGACGGCGGGTGAACTAAGAAATCTTTCGCTGCCAGACCGCTCGTTCGACGCCGATTCCGGCGTCGAAAAGGTTGGAACTCGGCGGTCTACGGGCCGTTAGTGGTGGTACCTCCGTTGTCGACGACCGTCACGAACAGCGCGCCCATCAGCCGCGGGTGGTCGTTCAGCCATTCCGTGAAACGGGTCGACGGTCGGTCGGTTTCCGGCATCCCCCGTAACTGTTCGGGTAAAGTACTTTAATATTTCTTAATTATATAGTACGAAATCGGGCCAGTCGGCGTTGCACCTGGGATCAGATCGTGCACCGTCATCGGGTCGTGGGTTCCCGCCGTCGAGTCGCCCTGGAATCGACCGATCCACGCGGGGTGCTCGCCTCCGGTCGGACCACCGCCGGCGGATATATGAACATATGTGCATATGTTCATATAACCCCGAGAGAGGAGCAGCGCGGTCGAGCAGGGTGGTGGTCCCCAGGTCTCGCGTGCCGTCGGACCCCGTCCGATCCGGCGACGCTAGCGGCATGCAAGACCCAGGGGTCACCCTCACGCCTCCCCCAACCGCGGGAGTGGGCCGGCGCCCGACCGCCGAGGTCGTCGAACGGTAAGTCGGCCGGTCGACGCGGAACGACTGTGATCGAGGCGAGTCGACCGGCCACCGTGGAACGAGTGTGATCGAGGCGAGTCGACGGCAGCCGACAACTAGGGATCAACCTCACGCCTCCCCAGCCGCGGGCTCGGGCCGCCGCCCGACCGCTGAGGGCGGCGGCCCTCCCCCGGTCCC
>CAYTAG010000212.1:0-6013 GCA_964435625.1 uncultured Halobacteriales archaeon
CGAGACCAAGGCGCAGGCCGACCACTCGCTGCCGTACATGCTCGCGGCCGCGCTGATCGACCGCGAGATGGGCAACGCCCAGTACGACCGCGAACGCATCACCCGCGACGACGTCCAGACCCTCCTCCGGAAGGTCGAGGTCGAGGAGGACCCGGCGTTCACCGAGCGCTTCGAGGCCGGCGAGATGCCCGCCCGAATCGAGGTCACGATGGACGACGGCACCGTCCACGCGGTCGAGAAGGACGACTTCCAGGGCCACCCCAACAACGCGATGGACTGGGCGCAGGTCGAGGCGAAGTTCCACGACGCGTCGTCGAACCTCTGGGGCGAGCGCCGTCGCGAGGAGGTGGTCGAGGTGGTCCGGAACCTGGAGGACCGCGGTCTGGCGGACCTGCTGGACCACGTGGAGTGATGCTGGATCGACTCCGGGCGGTCATCGACTCGCGTGACCCACTGGAACCCAGCGAGAGACGAGACCCCGACGAAACGCCCGACACTTCGATCCCGGAGGACGCGGCCGACACCTGGGCGGCTTTCGAGGGGTTGACCGACGCCGGGACGCCGACGGAGTTCAGCCACGAACTGTACGTCGACGCGACCAACCTCGCGGCCGCGCTCGCGGACTGCTCGCCAGCGTCGGTCGACTCACGGGATGCCGACCGCTCGCCGGGGTTCGACCGCTCGCTCGAAGTGGGGTGTGGGTACGGCCGGTTGACGCCCTGGATCGCGGACCACGCGGCGGACCACCACGCCGTCGACTACGACCGTCACCTGCTCGCAGCGGCGGCCGCGGAGTACCCCGAAGTCAAGTTCCACCGCGCCCGCGCCGAGGAGTTACCGTTCCCCGACGATACCTTCGACCTCGCGGTGACGTGGGGCGTGCTGAACCACGTGCCGTCCGCGCGGATCGAGGCCGCGGCGGCGGAGTTAGATCGCGTGGTCGCGTCCGACGGCACGCTCGTCGTCTCGGAGGCGACCGACGGGACCCCCGACCCGCGCTGGGAGTACCGGTCGGTCGAGGAGTGGCGGGACCTGTTCGCTCCCCGGCACCTCGTCGCCCGCAGGGACACCGAACGGGACGAGGAACGGTTCCGCGACCCCGACCGCGAGCACGTGGTGATGACGTTCGAATGATCGCCGAGGGAATCGCCGAATGAGCGACGAACCCCTCGCCTACCGCGCCTGGAAGGCCGTCGTCCGGCGACTCTCGCGGCCGCTGGCCGGCGGCGACCAGCACGACCGCCTGGACGGCATCGACTGGGACGTCCTGGTGGTGCTGGACGCCTGCCGGCTGGACGCCTTCCGCCGGGTGGCCGACTGGCCGGTCGAAGGTTGCACGTCGCCCGCCTCCTCCACCACGGGGTGGCTCGCCGCGGCGACCGAGTCCGGCGTCTTCGAGGGGGCGACCGTCGTCACCTCGAACTCCCGGTACGCCGAGCACGACCTCGGCCTCCGGGACCTCCACCCGCTGTGGGAGGAGGCTTGGGTCGACCGCCTCGGGAACGTCACGCCCGAACCGGTGCTGGACCGCGTCGACGACCTGGTGGCCGACGGCCGGGAGCGGGTCGTCGGCCACGTCGGGCCGCCGCACGCCCCCTACGTCGCCCGGGTCGACGGGGAGTGGCTCCCCGTGTTTCCCGAAATTACCGCGTGGCACTGGGATCCCGACCGGGAGGCGTTCGAGCAACTGTCCCAACAGGCGGCGATGGCGTCGGGCGTCGTCGACCTGGATCGGGGGGTCCGGGGCTACCGGGCCTCCGTCCGGAGCGTCTGGGAGGTGACGGCGAAGTACGTCGCTCGGTGGGCCAGGGCCGGGGCGACGGTGGTCGTCACGGCCGACCACGGCGAGACGTTCGGCCGGGCGCGGGACTGCTGGCTCGTCGAACACCCGCCGGGCTGTCACGTGCCGGCGCTCACCCGGGTCCCGCTCGCGGTGTTCGCAGACGGTGAGCGCCGTGGCGCAACTCCCTCGTCCGTCGAGGAGGGACTCCGGGCGCTGGGGTACGCCGACGGATAGGCCGGAACGCCAATGTGGTTCGTTACCGTACGTACGGTAGGTCCCCGGAGACGATGACCAACATCCAGTTCACCCTCGTTCAGATCGACAACTACGGCCCCTGGACGGTGACCCCGCACCCGCGACGCGAACCCGACCTGCAGGCCATGCAGGCGCAGCTGTACGCCGACCTCGCGCAGTTCGTCGGCACCCGGTCGGGGTACGTCTTCTTCGCACGGTTCGACAACGTGATCGCGGTGACCAACGGGATCGGCCTCGACGCCCACGAGCGCCTCCAGGAACTGGTGGCCAACCGCTACCCCGTCACCGTGAGCGTCTCCGTCGCTGCCGGTCGGACGCCGGCCGACGCGCTCGCGGCGGCGTCGACCGCACTCCAGGACGCCGGGAGCGCACAGGACGGCGACCGCCGGGAGGTACTGCGTGGTGACCCGATCCCCGGGGACGCCCGAGCGGACGACGACGTCCGGATCGCCCACTTCGACGTGGTCGACGCCACCGCGAAGTACACCGACCGCGCGAGCGCAGCGGACGTGCTCGTCCGCGTCCAGCGGGCGTACGCGGAACTGTCGGAGTACCTGCTCCGGCACGACGACGCCGTCGCGTTCTTCGTCGGCGGCGACAACGTGATCGCGGTCTGTCCGGCGCTCGACCGGACGCGCTACGCGGCGGCCGTCCGCCACGTCGAGGAGGCCGCCGACGTCGAACTCCAGGTGGGGGTCGGCCGGGGTCGGACGGCCGCCGTCGCGGGGATGGCGGCCAAGCACGCCCTCGAAGACTGCCGCGTGAACGGCTCCCGCGTCGAGTGCGCGGCGGCCGCGGCGGGCGGGGACTGACGATGCCCGCGCAGTCACTGTTCTTCACGGGACCGGAGGAGGTGTCGGTCCGGACGGAGCCGATCCCGGACCCCGCAGCGGGGGAGGTGCGGGTCCGGACGGAGGTCTCGGCGATCAGCCCCGGTACGGAACTGCTGATCTACCGCGGCGAGGCGCCCGTCGAACTCGCCGTCGACGAGGGGATCGACGCCCTCTCGGGAGGGTTCGAGTTCCCGCTGGCGTACGGCTACGCCGCGGTCGGCCGGGTGACGGCGGTCGGCGCGGACGTCGACGACGAGTGGCTGGACGAGCGCGTGTTCGCGTTCCACCCCCACCGGAGCCACTTCACGACTGCGCCCGAGGACCTCATCGCGCTCCCGGCGGACTGTCCCCCCGAAGCGGCCGCGTTCCTGCCGAACGTCGAGTGCGCGGTGAACTTCGCGATGGACGGCCGGCCCACCGTCGGCGAGCGCGTCGCCGTCTTCGGCCAGGGCGTCGTCGGCCTGCTGACGACGGCGCTGCTCGCCCAGCACCCGCTGGACGAACTCCTGACCGTCGACCTCTACGAGCGACGGCGCGAACTCGGCGAGCGGTTCGGGGCCGACGAGGCGCTGGCCCCCCGTGAGGACGACGTCGTCGAGCGACTCCGCGGGGACGGCCAGCCGGAGGGTCCGGACCTGACCTACGAACTGACCGGCGACCCGGACGCGCTGGACGACGCCGTCGCGGCGACCGGGTTTCACTCCCGGCTGGTCGTCGGGTCCTGGTACGGTTCGAAGCCGGCCACGCTGGACCTGGGCGGGCGGTTCCACCGCAACCGCGTCCGCGTGACCAGCAGTCAGGTCAGCACGGTCGCGCCCCAGTTCCGGGGCCGCTGGTCGAAAGCGCGCCGACTCGACGTGGCGATGGACCGGTTGACCGACCTGGAACCGACGGAACTGGTCACCCACCGGTTCCCCGTCGAGCGCGCGGCCGAGGCCTACCGGGTGCTCGACGAGCGCCCCGACGAGGCCGTCCAGGTGCTGCTGACGTACGATTGACGGCCGCGCCCCTAATTTTGGTTTCTACAGTTTAATTCTGTACATTCTAAAGCAAGGCTCGCCGGCCCACGGTTCTCGCTCGTCCCACCGTTCGATCACACGATGGTGGCCGGCACAGCCGGCAGGGCAGCGGTGGCCGGCACGTCCGCCATACCGGAGGTAGCCGGCACGGCTGGCGGACCGAAGGTGACCGGCACCCCCGGCAGGGCGGGACTGAAAGGGGCCGCGCGCTCGGCGGCTCCCGGGTGACGTAAGCACCGCAGGCCGAAGGCCGAGGAGCGCAGCGAACCCCGGAGTCCCGAGCGCGCGGGGGCTTTCTGGCTGTCGTAACTGGAGATGCCAGAGGGAAAACGCCGAGGCCGTCGCGGAGCTATTTGTGGCTCGCGCCCCAACGTCCAGGAGAATGTACGCGGTGTCCGTCTCGCGGGACTTCGTGGCACAGCACGTCCTCACGGTCCCGGACGCCGGTCCGGAGGGGGAGTGGCACTCCCACCGCTACGGGGTGCGCCTGGAGGTGCGCGGGGAGTTGCTGGACGAACACGGTTACCTCGTGGACGTCGACGACCTGACGGCGGCGCTGGACCGCGTGGTCGACCGGTACCGCGACGAGATGCTGAACGACTTCCCCGAGTTCGAGGGTCAGAACCCGAGTCTGGAACGCTTCGCCCGGATCGTCTGCGACCGGGCGCTGGCGGAACTGGACGCGCCGGTGATCGAGTCGGCGGCGGTCGAACTCCGGGAGGACGACGTCGCCCGGGCCACCTACGAGCGACCGGCATAATGCACGTCGGCCTCGTCGTCTACGGCGACCTCTCGAACGTCTCGGGAGGGTTCCTGTACGACCGAAAGCTGGTCGAGGGCCTCCGCGACCGTGGGGACGCGGTCGACGTGATCTCGCTGCCCTGGCGGACGTACGGCCGACACCTCGCGGACAACGTCTCGTCCGCCGTGCAGCGGCGACTGGACGGGCCGTACGACGTGCTCCTCCAGGACGAACTCTGTCACCCGTCGCTGGTCCGGACGAACCGCCGCCTCGACGCCCCGATCGTCGCGCTGGCGCACTCCCTGCGGAGCGAGGAGCCGCGGCCGCCGCCCCCGCGGTGGCTCTACCGCTGGATCGAACGCCGGTACCTGGCGGGCGTCGACGGCGTCGTCTGCACCAGCGAGGCCACCCGGGAGGCGGTCGAGGCGCTGGCCGGTGCTCCCACCGTGGTGGCGTACCCCGGACGGGGTCACCGGGGGCCGACGGTCACGGCCGACGAAATCCAGCGCCGCGCCCGGGAGGGGCCGCTCCGGATCGCGTTCGTCGGGAACGTCGTCCCGCGGAAGGGGTTGCACGCGCTCGTCGACGGCCTGGCCCGGTTGCCGACCGACGAGTGGTACCTCACCGCCATCGGGAGCCTCGACGAGAACCCCGATTACGTCTCCCGGATCAGGCGCCGGATGGAGGAGCGCGACGTCGTAGGCGCCGTCACGCTGACCGGCCAGTTGTCCGACGAGGAACTCGCCGCCCGCCTGCGGGACCAGCACCTGCTCGCCGTGCCGTCGACCTACGAGGCGTTCGGCATCGCCTACCTTGAGGGAATGGGTTTCGGGCTGCCCGCGCTGGCGACGACCGCCGGCGGCGCCGACGAACTCGTCACCGACGGCGAGAACGGCTTTCTCGTCCCGCCGGAGGACCCCCGTGCGGTCGCACGGACGGTCGAATCCCTGATCGGGGACCGCAACCGCCTCCACGGGTTGAGCGTCGCCGCCCGGGAGACCTACGAGGCCCACGGGTCCTGGGACGCCACCGTCGACCAGGTGCAATCGTTCCTCCGGCGGGTCCTCGGCGAACCGGTGGCCGGTCGCGCCGAGTGATCGCGGTGGCGGGTCGGGTCGCGTAAATCAGTGGTCCGACGCGCCGAGTGATCGGCCGACGGCACGAACCTGCACAACTGATAAGCCGCTCTTGGCCGAATGCTAGATCGTACCATGGTCGACCGCACCTTCGAGTTCCTGCACCACAACGAGCGCGAGGAGAAGCCCCGCGAGAGGGGGATCACCGAGATCAGGGGGCCGTACTACGACCCGATGGGGCCGCGGGAGTTGCGGGACATCCTGGAGACGATGGGCCAGTACGTCGACATCTACAAGTTCTCCGG
>CAYTAG010000213.1:0-5982 GCA_964435625.1 uncultured Halobacteriales archaeon
CCGTTCATCGACCATCACCATCCCAACCGGTTGCGATCCGGTAGGGCAGCCGCTCGCCGGACTGCGGATCGTACAACTCGCTCGCGCGGACGAACCCGACCACGTGGTCGCCCAGGTCGTGATCGAGGCTCACGCCGACCGCCCCCCTTCGGAGGTCCGTGCCGATCCGCTTGTCTCACCGTCGAGATCGTGCCGGGCCGCTCGCGCGGCGACGGCCTGCTGGAGGAGTTCGTCGAACGCCTCGGCACGTCCGTTCAACCGGGCCGTGACGAACGGGTTCCCGGATGCTTCCGCTTGCCGGCGGGCGAGGTCACGCCCCTTCCGGCAGTAAGAGACGAGGTTGTCGGTCACGCCGACCACCTCCGAGAAACGGCCGGTTTGCAACCTGATTCGCCAGCAGGGAGTGGTCCGCAACCCGTGACCCGTTCGAATGTAGAAATCGCCGGGGTCAGCGGAACGATGAAACGGCTGATTTCCCCCGGAACAGAGCCGCTACTGGCGGATTGCCGATTACCGCGATTCGATGGAGAAGCGAGCGGACCCGACGGGATTTGAACCCGCGACAACCTGGTCCGGAACCAGGTACTCTGTCCACTGAGCTACGGGCCCTCACCGCTCCCTATACGGTTGCCCGGTAAAACTGTTGTGAACCCGGAGGGCCCACCGAACGACCGCCCCGTAGTCGAGCACTCGATCCACAATCGAACGCATTGGGATACACACGGGAATCGGCGGCCGACCCTAACTTCGGTTTCTACAGGATTACCATTTAGTATCTAAAGTTTTGGCGCGGCGACCGATCCGAGCAGATAGACCGGCCCTGGCCTGTCCGGGGTACTCGGCGCGCTCACGAACGTCAGCGATCACGAACGCTAGCGAGGTCGACGGCGCGCGCGAGGCCGCCGCTCGCAAGCTCGCGGGGACCTCGCGCGCGTTGCTCCCGCGCGCCGAGGACCATTCTCCGGGAGAGCGATAGTAGCTTCCTCGGTAGAGCGATAGTGGCGTCTGGACGGCTTTGCTCGCCATCGACGTTTGAATCCGATGCTGTCGGCCGGGTTCTGCCAGCGTGTTTCGAGAACGAGCAGACACCGCTGGAGACGACGATAGTCGTCGCGTTCCGCCGGGACCAACTACCCTCTCCAGCCCCCCGGTCGGACCACGGCCGAAGAATCACGCCGGAAACGGGACCACACACCGTCCACTACGAAAACGAACCCCCGCAGTCAATCGTCCACGCCCTCGCCGTCGAGATCGCCGGACGGCCCCCTCGAACCCACCTCGGGCCCCTCCTCGACGATGGCCTCCTTCCAGGTGCCCCGCGTGAACCACAGCGCCGCGGTGATGGCACCGACGACGTTGCCCAGCGCCATCCCGACCCAGACGCCCATCGGTCCCCAGCCGAGGACGAACGCCAGGTAGTAGACCACGGGCACGCGGCCGATCCACAGCGCGACGAACGAGAAACCCATCGCTGTCTTCGTGTTGCCGGCGCCGCGGAACGCGCCCAGTACCACCTGCAACACGCCGATGAACGCGAACTCGACCGAGCGGACTCGCATGTACTCCGCGCCGTAGCGGATCGTCTCGGCGGCCTCCGGCGTCCCGGTCGCCATGAACACGCCGACGATTGGTTCGGGGAACAGCGCGGCGACGACGGCGACCAGGAGCATCACGCCCGACCCGACCGTCGCGGCGAGCCAGACGGCACGCTCGGCGCGGTCTTCCTTGCGGGCGCCGAGGTTCTGACCGACCATCGTGTTGGTGGCCCGGCCCAGCCCCATCGCGGGCAGGAACACCAGCGAGATGAGGCGGTTCCCGAGGCCGTAGGCACTGACCACCGGCGGCGCGAACGTGACGACCATCCCGGTGAGGGTGAGCATCGCCAGCGCGCTCATCGACTGCTCCAGCGCAGTGGGAACGCCCAACCGGACCAGGTCCGTGACGGTGTCCAGTTCCAGCCGGAGGTGCCCCAGTTCCACGTCGGGGCCGGTCGGCGCCCGGAACAGCACGTAGAAGCCGAGCACGCTGGCGATGCCCCGCGAGAGCACGGTCGCCGCCGCGGCGCCCTCGATCCCCATCGCGGGGACAGGCCCCCACCCGAAGATGAAGATCGGGTCGACGACGACGTTGATCGCGACGCTGACGACCATGACCCGCATCGGGGTCCGGGTGTCGCCGTAGCCGCGCATCAGCGCCGAGAACACGAAGAAGCCGAACAGGGCGGGCAACCCGAGGAAGAACACCTTCAGGTAGTCCGCCGCCAGCGGGAGGACCCGCTCGTCGGTCTCGGCCTGGCTCGGGAGCAGGTCGAGCACCTCGCCGGTCCCGAAGTACCCCAGGACCGACAGGACCACCGCCAGTATCGCCACGAACGCCAGCGTCTGGCCGGCGACCTTGCCGGCCGATCCCTCGCTGTCGGCACCCGTGTACTGCGCCACGAGGATCGCCCCAGCCGACGTGAACCCGGACGCTAGCGAGATCAACAGCAGGATCAGGGGAAACGCGACGCTGACCGCGCCCACCGCATCCGCCGAGAGCCGGCCGAGCCAGAACGTGTCCGCCAGGTTGTACGCCACCTGGAGGAGCTGGATCACGACGATGGGCCACGCCAGCGCGAACATGGGACGGAGGAGGTCCCCTTCGGTGATCGAGTCGCCGGACGCGCCGGACTTCACGGTACTTCGAAACGAAACTCCCGGATTTCAACGTTTTGGATCGGGACGGCTCTGCGTCGGAGTATCAAGCCCGGGAAACGCTGAAGTGGTCGGGGTGGTCCGGTACCCGACCGTCTGCAGCCCCACGCGGCGGTACAACTAAGCCCGCGAGTGCCCAGGCTTGCAGTCATGGGCTACGAGATCGACCTCTCGGGGCAGGTCGCGGTCGTCACCGGCGGCACCCGCGGCATCGGCCTGGCCATCGCGGAGGTGTTCGCCGACGCCGGCGCGGCCGTCGTCCCGACTTCGCGCACCCCCGAAGACGTCGAGGCGGCCGTCGAGCGTGTCCGCGAGGCGGGCGCCGACTCCGTCGCGGTGCCGACGGACGTGACGGACGGCGACGACGTCGAGGCGCTGGTCGAGCGGGTCGCCGACGAACTGGGCGGGGTCGACGTGGTCGTCAACAACGCGGGCATCAACCCCGGGTGGGCGCTGGGCACGCCCGAAGACGTCGACCTGGCGGCGTTCGACGGCACGGTCGACGTCAACCTCCGGGGGGCCTACGCCTGCGCCCGCTCGGCGGGCGAACACCTCCGCGAAAACGGCGGCGGGTCGGTCGTCAACGTCGCCAGCGTCTCCGGAATCGTCGGCGTCCCGCGCCAGCACCCCTACGTCGCCTCGAAACACGGCCTCGTCGGCCTCACGAAGAGCCTCGCGCTGGACTGGGCACCGGACGTCCGGGTCAACGCCGTCGCGCCGGGGTACGTCGCGACGGACCTGACCGAACCCGTCCGCGAGCGCGAGGCCCTCTACGAGCGGATAGTCGAGCGGACGCCGATGGGTCGGTTCGCCGAACCGGAGGAGGTCGCCGGTCCCGCGCTGTTTCTGGCCAGCGACCTGGCGTCGTTCGTGACGGGCGAGTGCCTGGTTGCAGACGGCGGATGGACGGCGCAGTAAGGGAGCCATCGCGGGAGTTCGGGAACGCGGAACGGACGGAGCGGCCGGAGAGAATGACGGCGGTGACGGGACGCCAGCGCTCTACTCGGAGTTGCATTCGACCGTGCGGGACCGGTCGCTCTCCCGGCTCTCCGAGAGGGTCTCCCAGATCTCCGTACACCCGCCGCCCTCCAGGGCGTCGTTCAGTTCCTCCCGAAACTGTTCCGCTTCGTCGTCGTCGGCGTCCATCTTACTAGTGAGGAAACCGTACCCGGATATATATTTGTTGGTAAGACGCTCGTTCAACAATCCCCGCGAGACGCTCCCTGGAAGCCGTTCGCTCGACGCCCCCCGAAGGAAGCCCGCTCGACGCCCCCCGCCGAGGTGGTCGTCGAGCGGCGACCACCCGTGGGGCAACGACGGGGTCTCGACCGCGGCCGCCGGGGACTCACTCGTAGGGGTCGGTCCCCCACCGCGCCAGGAACTCCTCGTGGGCGACGTAGGTGCCCGTCCGCTGGTCCCACAGCGCCCGGAAACGTCCGTCGGTGTCGTACCCGTTCGCGGGACACTCCCCACAGTACAACGACTCCTCGCGGACCTCCCAGCGGGTGTGCCCGTTCGGGCACTTCAGCGCCCGCCGTGGTGGGGGCTCGGTCCCCTCGGATTCGGTCATCGCTACCCGGGACGACCGGACGGGTAAAGACCGCTACCCATCCGCGGTGAAAGTGGTCGCGGTGCCACGACCCTCTCGTCGCCCGGGGCGGCCGACGTATCGACACTTATCATCGACGACCCTGAATCGAAATAAGAACACGGTCCCCACCAGTCGACGACGGCTACTCGTCGCGGGCAGTGCCGCCTTGCTCGCAGGCTGCGTCAGCGAACCACCGGGGAGCGGGACGGACGGGCGGCCTGGCGGGACCGACGATCCGACCGCCACCGACGACCCGGAGTCGACCGCCCCGGGCGCGCCAAAGGCGTCGCCGTCACGTACGGGGACTACCGGCTCGCCCGCGAGTGGTTCGGGGACTGATTCGGAGCAGTCGGACACGTCGTCCGGTGCCGGCCCGACGCTTATGTGCCGGCCCGGGCAAGTCCCGGCATGATCGACGCAGCGTTCTCGGTCGAGGAGGGCGTCGGGCGGATCGGGATCCAGCGCGAGGAGGCGCTGAACGCCGTGGACCTGCCGACCAAGCGGGCCATCGTCGAGCGGGTCCGCGAGTACGGCGAGGACGACGACGTGCGGGCGATCCTGTTCGAGAGCGAGGGCGACCGGGCGTTCTGCGCCGGCGGCGACCTCGGCGAGGTCGTCGAGCAGGACTACGCCCTGGCGCCGTTCGCCGAGAGCTGGGGGGAACTGTTCGAGGCGATGTGGCACTGTGGCAAGCCCACCGTGGCGAAGGTCGACGGCTACGCGCTCGGTGGCGGGTTCGACCTCGTGATGCACACCGACCTCGCGGTCGCCGCCGAGGACGCGGCCCTGGGCCAGCCGGAGGTTTCGCTCGGCATCGTCAACCACTTCTCGCCGCCGCTGTTGCGCGAATCGGTCGGCCTGAAGAAGACGATGGACCTGATGCTGACCGGCGAGACGGTTTCCGGCGCGGAGGCCGCCGAACTGGGGCTGGTCGCCCGGAGCGTCCCGCGGGAGCAACTGGACGCCGAGGTGGCGTCGGTGCTGGATTCGCTGACGAGCAAGAGTCCCAGGGTCCTGCGGAAGTTGAAGGAGGGCATCTACGAGACGCTGGACCAGTCGCCGACGGCCGCGCGGGAGCACCTGGAGTCCGTGGCACTTGAGGCTGTTCGTACCGATCCGGACTACCGGGAGGGCGTGGACGCCCAACGCGAGGACCGGGAACCGGAGTGGCCGGCGGACGGGCCGGACTGACGGTGGGTCGTCGGGGACGTCGACGGGAGCACTGCGTCTCTAACGGCTTCGATTTCCCTGCGCTCTGTGCGCGAGCGGATATATGAATATGTGTGCATATGTTCATATATGGGCGGCGGCGTGACGGATGCGGGTTCTCTGCGAGCGGCACGTTCCACCCCGGTACGTCCGGAGTTAGTCGCTTTGACGTTGCCCGGTCAGAAGTTTTAGTTAGCGTGTGGGTGACGGTAGGAAGTGATGACCGACGGGGAGATAGAGCGGGCCTCGTTGTCGCAACTCGTTCGAGCGGTCGAGGAGCGCCAGAAGTATGCGTTCCTGATCGGCGCCGGGAGTTCGAGACCCAGGCCGGCCGAAATCCCGATGGGTGGGGAACTGATCGACCTGCTCCGCGAGCACGGGGAGTAACCGACCGATCACCCGTACTCTTCCGACTCGCTCGTGTCGAGTTCCCCGTCCAGAAACGCCCGCCCCTTCCCGCTCAACTCGTATTTCCCTTCCTCGACCCGG
>CAYTAG010000214.1:0-5976 GCA_964435625.1 uncultured Halobacteriales archaeon
CAGGCCGACCTCGTGCTGGTGGTCGTCGACGTCTCGGACCCGGTCCAGCAAATCCGCGAGAAGCTCGTGACGTGTCACGACACGCTGTACGAGCGCAACGAGGCGCCCATCCTGACCGTCCTGAACAAGATCGACCTCGTGGACGACGACGAACTCGACGAGAAACGGCGTGCGCTGTCGGCGCTCGCACCCGAACCGGTCGCCGTCAGCGCGAAGGAGGGGACCAACGTGGATCGCCTGCTCGCGCGGGTCGACGACGAACTCCCAGAACGCGAGCGCGAGCGACTCGTCCTCCCGATGACCGACGACACGATGTCGGTGATCTCCTGGATCCACGACAACGCCCACGTCGAGGACGTCACCTACGGCGACGACCAGGTAGTCGTGGACTTCGAGGCACGGCCCAGCGTCGTCGAGCAGTCCCGTGCCCGGGCCGGCGAACTGATGGAAGCCGAATCCGCGTAGCGGCCGAGGCGGGGTCGGCGTAGCGACCGAGGCGGGGTCGGCGTAGCGGCCGGTTACAAGGCTTTTGTCCCCCGCCGCGGAACTACCCCCGACTCCGGCGCGCTCGTCTCCGACGGGCCGCCGCCGAACACGCATGACGGCAGACGAGCCTGCAGGCACGGACGCATCGAACGACGAGCGACTCGCCGACCCCGACCCGATCCCGGGGGAGCATCCGGGCGGCCCCCACCGCGAGGACCCGCCGTTTCCCGCGATAGCGGACGCGGTGCGGGCGTACTACGCTCCCGACTCCTCGGGGCACGACCTGGCCCACGTCTGGCGGGTGTTCCGGCTGGGGGTGCGGTTCGCCGACGAACTCGGCGCGGACCGGGAGGTGGTCGGCGCCGCGGCGCTGACCCACGACCTCCACCGGGTGCTCGACGAGGGGACCGGCCTCGACCCGGCCGAGACGTTCGACGAGGTCGAGGCCGTCCTGGCGGAAGCGGAGTTCCCACCGGGCAAGGTCGAGGACGTGCTGTACTGCGTCGAGGTCCACGACAGCTACGAGTTCCGCGGCGACGACCCCGACCCGGGGACGCTGGAGGCCGAGATACTCCGGGACGCCGACAACCTCGACGCGATGGGTGCGGTCGGCGTCGGCCGGACGTTCGCGTTCGGCGGCGCCCACGGCACCCCGCTGTGGGACCCCGAAGGAGTCGAGTACTCCCAGATCTACCACTTCGAGGACAAACTCCTGCGTCTGCGCGAGGAGATGCACACCGCCCCGGCCCGCGAACTCGCGGCGGAGCGTCACGCGTTCCTGGTGGAGTTCCACGAACGGTTCCGGCGGGAGTGGAACGGGGAGGCCTAGCCCTCGTTGCGGCGCGAGCGCCCCCGTCGGGGACCGCCAGGACCTCGTCGGGTTCCGGAGTCGTCCGGTGGCAGTCCGGACGTGCGACGACCGCCCGGGTATTATGTTTTCTATATTTTTTCCGTTCAATTATTCTATTATTGAAAGAATTACAACAAAAGATGATAAAAATGATGGGTTCGACGGAGGTAACGCAATGCAGCGAAGAAAGTTCATCGCTTCGAGTTTGAGCGGTCTAGCGCTTGCAACGCCGGCCGTCGGCAGCGTCACGGCAGACGGTTCCACCGGCGCGGCCGAGATCGGCATCGAAAATTCCGTAACCAATCTCATCCAGCGGGGGAAGTTCGAGCAGGCCAACCGGCTGCTGGAGAACCACGACGTCAGGTACGACGCGAACCTCGTCCGGATGCCCGCCGTCGGGACCGAGGGCGACGTCGGCACCCAGGACGAGTGGAACAAGAGCAGTTCGTCGTTCTACCACAGTTCGTGGAACCGGTACGGCGACATCTACCGCTCTTACGCGTACTGGACGCTGAGAGACGGTGGCTCGTACGAATGCGCCGGACCGGGCGACGGCGTCGGCGTCACCGTGAACCCCGACCTCTGGGAACCGGTCCTCAACTCCTGGGAGTTCGACGGCCGGTCCACGCTGGACGAACGCGGCTCGAAGGGCGTGGTCACCCGGTTCGACGATCCCGAGGGTCCGGCCGACGCACCGTACTCCGACCGTACCGGCCACCTGCAGGTCGACCTCGAGAAGACGGAGTCCGGCTCCCACAACGTCTACGGGACCTACACCCACACCTGGCTCCCGGGCTGTGTTCCCGGCGGCGTCTCGTTCGGCCTCGCGGTCGGGCCGATCAGCGTCTCCGCCTCCGGTGGCACCGACACCTGGTCGAAACGGGCCGACAACAACCTCTGACGGGAACCGACCCCCGGTCGGACCGCCGAAGACCGCGTCCGGAATAGGTTAACCCGCGGCTCGGCGGTCCACGGTCGAGGCCCCCCGCGAGCGACCCCCCGTGCTCGCGGCGATGTCGAGACCGTCACATTATCACGTCCCCGCTACGTCGTCCGGAACGTCGCTTCGAAATTACCCTCCGGAGCTTCTTCCCAGCCCATGTCAGACCACACGAGACGGAAGTTCCTTCACGTCGCTACCGCATCGTCTACCGGCGCGCTTGCCGGGTGCGGGGCGTTATCGTCGTCGACCCCGCCCGGGACGCTCGCCGTCCGGAACGACCACGACCTCCCCCACCTGGTATCCGTGGCCGTCGTCGACGGACCCGAAACCGCCGTGGCCGTCGAGAACCGCCGAGGCGGTACCTTCGCGCTGGAAGCGGGCCAACAGCGAACGACCGAGGAGTTTCTCACCGGCGCCGACGCGTTCCGCCTCGAAGTACAGGTGGACGACGGACAACCGGAGCAGTTCGTCTTTCGTCCCAGGCGGCCCGAGCGGGATCCGGGCGGCCGCGTGCTCGACCTCGTGGTGGACGAGGACGGCGTGCTCGACTGGTCGATCAGTCCCGTCGAGTGACCCCGCCCGTTCGACCCCGTCCGGGGGCCGCGTTCGTGCCCGCCGGGATCACTGGTGGTCGCTCTCCCGTTCGAGCGCCTCCTCGCGGAGTTTCCGGCCCCGCTCGCTCTGGACGGTCAGGTCGGGGACCTCGATGGGGGCGCCGTCCTGGTCGACGGCGACGTAGACGAACGCCGAGTCGGTGGTCTGCTCGCGCTCGCCGGTCCTGGGGTTCTCGCGGTGGGCCGTCACGCGCGTCGTGACGCTCGTGCGACCGACGTCGTAGGCGTACGATTCGACGACGACGATGTCGCCGACGGGGACCGGCCGCTCGAAGTCCAGGTCCCGGACGGTGGCGGTGACGCAGGCCTCGCCCGCCAGCCGCATGGCGGACATCGCGCCGTACTCGTCCATCCACTTCATGACGTTGCCGCCGTGGACGGTGTCGTAGACGTTGGCGTGGTTGGGCTGGACCCGCTGGCGGTTCTCGATGTACGTCGAGAGGACGGTCGGCATGGACTGGACTTTGCAACGTTGGGATAAGGGGCTGGCGGAGTGGTTTCGGGCGCCAAACGGTGACGGCGGGTGTGATCGGGATGACGTGACGGATGGTGCGGGGAGGGTGTGATCGGGGTGGTTCGGCGGCATGCAACGCCTCGGTGTCCCTGGGGTGGGTCGACGGCAGCCGACGACGAGGGACGTCCTCGCCCTCCCCAACCGCGGGCCGGCGACTTCGGCGTCTCCGGCGAGCCCTGCGAGCCGGAGGCTCGGGAGAACTCGTCTCTCCCGGCGGTCGGTCGCCGGCCCGCCCCCGGCCCTCGCGCTCGGAGGCTTTCTGCGTGTTGCTGACGGAGACGCTGTTTAGAGAGCGTGCGGGAACTTCCTGCACGGCGACGGACCCGAACGACCCCCCGACCCGCGCACTTTTCCCGGTTGCCCCACTACGAGCGCTCATGAGCGGCCTCAACCTGGACCCCGAGCAACTCGACCGCTACTCCAGGCACGTCATCATGGACGAGATCGGGCCGGCGGGCCAAAAGCGCCTGCTCGACGCCCGCGTGCTCGTCGTCGGGGCCGGCGGACTGGGGTCGCCCGTGATCCAGTACCTCGCGGCGGCCGGCGTCGGCACCCTCGGCCTCGCCGACCACGACGAGGTGGAACTGTCGAACCTCCAGCGCCAGGTCGTCCACGGCGACGCCGACGTCGGCCGCCCGAAGGTCGACAGCGCCGCCGACTACGTGGCCCGCGTGAATCCCGACGTCGACGTACAGCGCCACCAGATGCAGGTCGACCGCGGCAACGTCGAGGACCTGATCGCGGACTACGACGTCGTCGTCGACGCCAGCGACAACTTCCGGACGCGGTACCTCCTGAACGACGCCTGCGTGCTGGCCGGGACCCCGCTGGCCCACGGCGCCATCTACCGCTTCGAGGGCCAGGCCACCACCTTCACCCGCGCCGAGGACGCGCCCTGCTATCGCTGTCTGTTCCCCGAGGCGCCGCCGGAGGGCGCGGTCCCCAGCTGCGCGGAGGTGGGCGTCCTCGGGGTCCTCCCCGGGACCGTCGGCTGCATCCAGGCGACCGAGGCGGCGAAACTCGTGCTGGACGCCGGCGAACCGCTGGCGGGCCGGATGCTGTTCTACGACGCCATGGAGATGACCTTCGAGGAGGTGACCTACCAGAAGAACCCCGATTGTCCCGTCTGCGGCGAGGCGGGCATCGACTCCGTCGCGGAGGTCGAGTACACCGGCAGCTGCGCGGTCGGCGCGGACTGACGCCGCTTCCGGTCGGCTGCCGGACCCGCTACCCCCGGCCCGGCGCTAGCGCGGGTAGATTCACGGTTCGCCTTCGTCCCCACGCCAGCGGTCCAGCAGGTACCCGAGGGCGCCGATCCCCGTTGCCGCCTGGAGCACGCCGAACCCGGGCGTCTCCTCTGCGGTCGGTTCGCCGGGGTCGTCGCGGTCCCCGGAATCGTCCGTCGTCGGCTCGTCGGGGCCGACCGCGACCGTCCCGACCGAGAAGTGTACGTCGGCCTCGATCCGGATGGCGTCGCCGACCTGCTCGGCGCTGAAGTCCGCCTGGTCGCCGTCGTACCAGGCGACGAGCCGGCCCGGCCCCGAGACGTCCCAGGCGTCGAGCAGCGGCGGGGCCAGCACCGCGTGGTAGAACCCGTCGTGGACGTCGCCCGAGACGGTGTAGTGGGGGCCGGCCACGGTGAACTCCAGCCGCTGTCGACCCTGCTCGTCCGTCCGGAGGGCGGGGGTGCCGATCACCTGGGCGTTCGAGGCGACGGCCGTGCCGTCGATCCGCTCGACGAACTCGTCGGGGTGGTCCTCGTGTGCGTAGATGGCGAACGAGACGTTCCGGCCGACCGCCCTGTCCGCGCGGTCGTCGTTGCCCTCCGGCCAGTCCTCGATTGAGGTGTCCTCGGTGATGATCTGTTTCTCGGCCGGCCGGACCCGCACGGTGATCGCGACGGTGCCATCGTCGCGGGCATCCCGCTCCCAGCCGAGCACGCGGCTCCGCCCGACCAGCAGCCGCGGCGTGTACGCCTCGACGACCAGTTCCACCTCGAAGGTGCTCGAACGGTCCGCGCCGACGATCTCCAGGTCCGGGTCCCGAAGCTCCCGCCTGGGGAGTTCCTCCCGGGTCTCCGCCTGTTTTTCACGGTCCAGACCGTCGACGTGGACCATGACGTAGTTCCCCCGGACCCGTGCGGCCACCACGACGTCCTCCATGTCGGGTTCGGTGCCACCGACGTGCCGGACGGACGAGGAGACGACCCTCGGCTCGGCCACGTCGGTGGCCCCGCCGCGGCCGGGAACCGTCGCCGCCCCGAGGAGTCCCCCGCCGGCCGCCGCGAGCAGGCCGCGCCTGTCGATGCCTCTCATGTGCCGTCTACAACCTGTTCCACCCTCATAGATACTTCGACCGTTCGACCCCGGGAAATTTGAACCGGAACGGGTGGTCCGGTCGCGCTCTCGGGCTGTTCGTCTCACCGCCGTTGGGCCGTTAACCTGGCACGCTACCGGGCCGTTTGCCCGACGCGCTACCGGCCTGTCCGCCCGACCGCCCTCGGGCCGTTCACCCGGCGCCGTGGCTACTCCCCCGGGCGCTGCAGGATCTCCCGTTCGAACGCCTCGCC